>NZ_CP009286.1:2588500-2900500 GCF_000758685.1 Paenibacillus stellifer | reverse complement strand
CATCGTCTCTTCAATCACTACCGTTGAAGGGGTTCCCGGATAACCCGTCGCCATGCCGGCTCCCGCTTCATAAGCGCCCCGGGCGACCGCTTCATTTCCTGTCAGAACAACCTTCATCCCGTTTCACTCTCCTTCCTCGCACTTGCTGCGCTGCCCCAATGAATTACCGAAGCAGCCCATATAAACCCGACGCCTGCCGCTGTCATGACCACCGTGCTTCCATCTTTGATTTTGCCGTCTGCAAGCCCGATCTGCAGAGACAGAATGGGATCATTTTGTCCCAAGTGGCCATACTCATCCAGATAAGTGGATTGATTCTCGGATAAATTGAACTCGGACAGATAGTGATGATGTGAAGATTTAGGAAGATGCAGAATTGCCAAATAGTCAATGTCCCGGTCACTCTTCCCGGACTTGAACAGCGCCTCGCGGATAACCGAGATGAAATTCGGCACGGTCTTTGCTTTCAGCCGCTCCTTGAAATTGCTCGGATCTTTTACCGTGAAGTGCAATCTTTGCAGCTCATTCTCCTTCGGGGGCCAGTGCTTGGCACCGCCATATTCCACGACACAATCGTCTGCGAAGCTCCCGTCGCTCTTAAACGCCGTTGCCAAAATCACGTTGATCGGTGCATTCTTCTGGATAATTAGCGCCGAAGCTCCTGCAGCGACATCGATAAGAAAAGAGGTTTCCTTGCACTTCAAATCAATCAGATCACTGTCCCGATACCCGCTTACAAGCAAAATGTTGTGGTAGCCTTCGTTGCCTGCCAGCAATGAGCGCGCGATTTCGATCGCGCTGATCATAGAGCCGCAAAGGGCTGACATGTCGAATGACCAGGCGTTGAGAGCATTCAGCTCGCTGGCGATTTTGGTGCCGGCAAGCCAGGATATATAATCTTTGTGCTGGCCTCCAGCCCAGATCACAACATCAAGCTCCGCAGCGGACAGCCCGGAATCAGCCAGTGCACTTTGAGCAGCGCGTACCCCCATGTAGAGCGGAGTTTCCTCTGGGACGGCCACCCGTTTTTGCTTAAGACCGTACTTCTCCACAATGACCGATTCCGGAATGCCCGACTGTTTAGCCAGCTCTTTAGCCGTAACGATGGACTCCGGTACATAGATTCCCAGACCGATAATGCCGCAATGACTCATACCTGTTCACCCCTTAGCGGTTAATCAATACATATGCAGTCCTCCATTCACGGAGATAACCGAGCCTGTAATGTACTCTGCACCGCCTGTTGTGAGAAAATAGACAACCTCGGCGATTTCTTCCGGTTTACCAAGCCGTCCTACCGGAATCTGTCCAATAATATCGTCGAGAATATTTTTCGGGATGCTCGCCATCATGTCGGTCTCTATATATCCGGGCGATACGGTGTTAACCGTAATGTTCTTATTCGATACCTCCCTTGCCAATGACTTGGTGAACCCGTGAGTACCAGCTTTTGCAGCCGCATAATTGGTCTGTCCGAACTGTCCCTTCTCGCCGTTGACCGATGAAATATTGATGATGCGGCCGTAATTCCGTTTGAGCATCAGGGGCAGCACATGACTTGTGATGTTGAACAGGCTGTCCAAATTCGTTCTCAGCACGGCGTCCCAGTTTTCCTTCGTCATTTTTTTCAGGCTTGCATCCCTCGTAATCCCCGCGTTATTAACCAGGATGTCGATTTGCCCGTATTTCTGCTCAATATCCGCAACGGTTGACCTGCATTGTTCATAATCACTCACATCGCAGACATAGCAATCCACGTTGGAATATCCTTCGGAAATTCGCATATCCAGCCACCGGGCATTTCGCTCGGCATTTGTAGCACATGTAATGACCCGGAACGAATTCTCAAGAAAGTTTTTGCAGATGGCCTCTCCAATCCCGCGTGTTCCTCCGGTAACCAAGGCAATTTTTTCGCTCATATAGGGCACACCTTTCAAAGGCAGATTCTATCTTTCGAGCAGCATTGCAGCTCCCATCCCGCCGCCGATGCATAAGGTCGCCAGACCTTTTCGGGCATCGCGCCGCAGCATCTCATGCAGCAGGGTGACAACGATTCGTGCCCCGGAAGCGCCAATCGGATGGCCAAGTGCTATCGCGCCGCCGTTGACATTTACTTTATCGGTATCCCATTGCATCTCCCGGTTGACCGCGATGGCTTGAGCCGCAAAAGCTTCATTCGATTCGATCAAATCCAGCTCCTGAACTTCCCACCCTGCCCGGGACAGTGCCTTCTTGCTGGCCATAATCGGACCTGTGCCCATTAATGAAGGGTCCACACCGACATTGGCGTATCCCGCAATTCTTGCCAAAGGCTTGAGACCCAGTTCATGCGCTTTCTTCTCGCTCATTAACAGGACGGCAGCGGCTCCATTGTTAATACCGGAGGAATTACCAGCAGTAACCGTGCCGTTCTCTTTGAATGCCGGCTTCAACCTGGATAGCACCTCCAAGCTTGTGCCCGGCCGTGGAAATTCATCTTTATCAAAAGAATGAACAGTACCTCTTTTTTCAATCTGAATCGGAATAATCTCTCTGGCGAACCGTTCATTTTGAATTGCTTCATTCGCTTTAGCCTGTGAATTGACGGCAAATTCGTCCTGCTCCGTGCGGGAGATCCCGAACTTCTCCGCGATATTCTCCGCAGTGATTCCCATATGATAGTTGCCAAATGCATCGCATAAGCCATCCTGAATCAGACTGTCTACAAGCTCCCAGTTGCCCATCCGTTGGCCCTTCCGGGACTTATTCAGGATGTGCGCGGCCATATCCATATTCTCCTGTCCTCCTGCGATAACAATGTCCGCATCCTGGCAGCATATAGCTTGTACACCCAATTGAATGGCCTTTAACCCCGAACCGCACACTTTGTTGATCGTATAGGCGCATGATTGATACGGAAGACCGGCCTCGTAAGACGATTGCCTGGCCGGATTTTGCCCGCATCCCGCTGTGAGCACATTGCCTAAAATAACTTCATCAATTTCACCAGCCTTAAGGCCGCTTCTCTCCATAAGTCCTCTGATAACTGCACTTCCAAGGGTGGTCGCTGATGCTTCAGAGATTACCCCGCCAAATGCTCCAATCGCTGACCGCGCCGCCGCAACGATAACAACATTCTCCATGCACCTCAGTCTCCTATCCATATAATGATTTATTTCTAAGCTCTATTTTACCTATCATTTCCAGTTGTCGAATCACCCTGCACAAACAAAAAAAGGGTGAAATTTCTCACCCTTTCTCCATGCATTCGATATTTAGTTGTGTAGCCTGTTCAATCATGCTGTCGATTACGAAGAGGCAATGCTCCAGCGAATTCACATCCAGCTTTCGGTATATGCTCTTTAGATGGCTTTTCACGGTGTTCGGCGATACCTTCAGATAGTCCGGAAGCTGGTGAATCGACTCCCCGGATTTCAGATGGTATAAGACCTCAATCTCTCTGGGAGTCAGCCCTATTTGATTATCCAGTATTAACGCTCCAAAGAAGGTAAGCCTATCCGGTTTAAGCTTTCGGTCCATTCGGAGCAGCGCCGCAACATAATCACTCACCAATTGGACTACAATTTTACAATGGTTGATCTTTTCATCTATTTTCAGCGAGATACTGACGACCCCTTTGAACTCTTCCATAAAATATACGGGAGCGGCAATACAGGTCCACGACAGCAAGGCGTCCCAGGAATGCTCCGGACCGTTGACCACTTCCATTTGTTTGGATTTCAGCACTTTACCGACGGCAGTAACGCCGCCATGCCCCACATTGGTCCCGAGCTTCAATCCATTCTCGAATAAGAACTGAACGGTCTCGATATCGGCAATCAGATCGATCATGCAGCCGTTCTTGTCCGTCAAACAGATGAATTTCTCTTTGGCCAGCAATTGTTCGAACACCTTCTTCAGAACTTGTCTGCTGCCTTGAATCAATGAATAATTCTGCTTCAAGAGCTTGGATAACTGAGCTTCCGTTAATGTCAGTCTCGGTTGAGCGGCAACTCTTTTTCTTTCCACAACGTTCACATTAATCACTCCTTTGCCCACGATTAATTCAGATACCCAGTATGAAACATATAGGCTATTTTATGTAAATATTGTACTCCAATAGGAATTTAATTAATATGAAAAATAAGCTTGCCGGATCAATCCAGCGGGAACCCTGGGGAACTGGGAATTCTCCGATCCACCTCTTCTTTACAGATCCCATAATAGACCCGGTCATCATATTCATCCAGATCCTCATAGTAAAAGCTCTGCCGCAGCGTGCCCTCATAAATCATGCCCGATTTCTGCAGAACTCTGGCGGAATGCTGATTTCTGGCCCGGTGGAAAGCCTGAAGCCTGTTGAGACTGGTGTAGGAAAAAGTATAGGCAATGACCGCCCGGAGCGCTTCGCTGGCATAGCCGTTTCCCTGATAGCTTCGTCCGACGCAGTATTCGATATCGGCAAAATGATGCCGTGTATCCACGCTGCAAAAGGCAATCTGGCCAATACATTCCCGGTCTTCTCTCCGGATCATTGCCCACCGGTAAAACTCAGGTTCCGCATAGGATGCCGTCCACTTCCGCAGCAGCTCCATGACTTCTTCCTCACTATCATATACCGGCTCGCCATACTCGTGCTGAACCTCGGGATCGCCGATCCAATTGCGAAGCATGCTTTCAGCGTCTCCGGGTTCAAAAGGCCTCAGCAGCAATCTGCCGGTTTCGATTATCGAAGTTGCGATTTGCATCGTTATTCCTCCTGGCTCACATAAGTAATATATTCTCCGCTCCCCTGTCCGCATCCTTCCATGATATGGTACTTTGTGATGCCAGGTCTGCCTTTGACATACGGATGATAAAGGGGATAAAACACAAAAAAACGACATTTTCATGTCGTTTGGGTGTTTTAGATAGATTTTAAGCAAGGGGTCGTATCCCCGTTCCTTATGATATTAGTATAAACGGCCGGAAAACATAAGTCTAGTCTTTTTTTGGGAATTCCGATATAGTCGTTCATGCTAAACCATGAAACGGAGGTATCCCACTTGAGCACACCCCTTATTGAATTAAATGGCATCCGCAAAACCTTCAAGGTTGCCGAGCGCTCCGCCGGCGCTTTGCAGGCAGCCAAATCGTTGTTCCACCGGAAGCATCGGCTCGTAGAAGCGCTGAATGATATCAGCTTCTCGATACGGGAAGGCGAAATCGTCGGCTACATCGGCCCGAACGGCGCGGGCAAATCGACAACCATCAAGATTATGTGCGGCATTCTAGTACCGGATGGCGGGAGCTGCAAGATCCTGAACCGCACCCCCTGGAGTGAGCGAACCGCTTATGTCGGGCAGATCGGCGTTGTGTTCGGACAGCGCTCCCAATTGTGGTGGGATGTGCCTGTCCTGGATTCCTTTGAGCTGCTGCGGGACATTTACCGCATACCGGAAGCCCGCTACCGCAGCAATCTGTCCATGCTGACGGAGACGCTGTCACTTGGAGAACTGCTCCGGGTGCCGGTCCGCCAGCTCAGTCTCGGGCAGCGGATGCGCTGCGAGATTACCGCGTCGCTGCTGCATGATCCGAAAATTCTGTTTCTGGATGAGCCGACGATCGGCCTTGATGCCGCCAGTAAAATTGCAGTCCGGCAGTTCATCAAGACGATCAACCGCGAGAAAGGCGTGACCGTCATTCTCACCACCCATGATATGAACGACATCGAGGCGCTTGCGGACCGGATTCTCATGATCGGCAAAGGCTCTCTCCTGTATGACGGCTCCCTTCAGGAGCTAAGGCAGAAATACGGCAGCCGCCGGACGGTTACCGTGGATTTTCTGGAATGCAGGCAGCAGCCGCAGATTCCGCTGGCCTCCCTCCATTCCTGGACTCCGGAGCAGGCGGTGTTCAGCTATGACAGCGGGCAGTTCAGCCTTGCAGAGCTGATCGCGACGGTATCGGAAACGGCGGAAGTCCGGGATGTGTCGGTGGAGTCGGCCTCCGTGGACGAAGTGATCCTTCAGCTGTACCGGGAGCATCGGATATGAGAGCTTATTTATCGGTTGGTAAATTGCGATTTGTCATGGGGATGCAGTATCGGGCCGCCGCAATCGCCGGGCTTCTGACCCAGCTCTTCTTCGGTTTCGTCTTTATCATGGTATATGAGGCATTCTACCGCTTCGGGGGCGGGAATCAGCCGATGAGCCTGCAGGACGTGATCACATACGTATGGCTTCAGCAGATGTTCCTGAACCTGATTGCGCTTTATTTTCGCGATACGGATATTTTTCAACTGATTACCGGGGGTAACATTGCTTACGAGCTGTGCAGGCCCTGCGATTTGTACGGCTTCTGGTACGCCAAGCTGCTTGGAACCCGTGTATCTGCCGCCCTGCTCCGGACTCTGCCGATCCTGGTCATCGTTCTCCTGCTGCCCGAGCCTTATGCTCTGCATCTTCCGCCTTCAGGCTCGGCATGGCTGCTGTTCGGAGCGTCGCTCATACTCAGTGTCCTGCTCGTATGCTCCATTTCCATGCTGATCTACATCTCGATCTTCTGGACGATGTCGCCGACCGGTTCGCTTCTGATGATCGCTACGGCAGGTGAATTTTTCGCCGGCATGATCATTCCGATACCGCTGATGCCGGACTGGATGTCGGCGGTCGCGAGCGCCCTGCCTTTCAGGTGGACAGTCGACTTTCCGTTTCGGGTCTATACGGAGAATATCCGGGCAGACCAAGCTATGATCGGGATTGGCATTCAATTGATTTGGCTAGCGGCTCTGATCGGTCTCGGCTTGTTCCTTCTCAAGCGGGCTCTGCGGCAGGTCGTTGTGCAAGGAGGGTAAACGATGAGGTTGTACTTCAAATATATGTCCATACTGCTGCGCTCCCAGCTGGAGTACCGGGCTTCCTTCTGGATGCTGTCGCTGGGGCAGTTCTTTATTCCGTTCTCGATATTCGCCGGCCTCTATTTCATGTTCTCGCGCTTTGGCGGGATTCCCGGCTGGAGCTTTTATGAAACCGCCCTGATCTTCGGCGTCATTCATATGTCCTTCTCGCTGGCCGAATGCCTGGTTCGCGGATTTGACGGTTTCTCCACCTTGGTGGTTAGCGGGGATTTCGATCGGCTGCTGGTCAGGCCAAGAGGTACGGTTATTCAGGTGCTCGGCAGCAAATTCGAGTTTACCCGGATCGGCAGAATGGCCCAAAGCACCGTTGTGCTGGTCTGGGCCATACTGAATCTGCCGATTGCCTGGACACCGCTTAAAATCCTGACTCTCGTGATGATGATCGCGGGAGGCGCATTGATTTTTGCGGGTATTTTTATTCTGAACGCAACGTTATGCTTCTGGACGGTTCAGGCTCTGGAAGTCGCGAACATCTTCACGGACGGCGGCAGGGAAATGGCACAGTACCCACTGAACATTTACAGGAAACCGGTTAAGATCTTCTTCACCTTCATAATTCCGTTTGCCTGTGTCAGCTATCTGCCAATGCTCTCGCTTCTCGGCCGGGCAAAGGGACACTCTCTCCTCTATTCCTTGCTGCCGCTGGCTTCCCTGCTGTTTCTGCTGCCTTGTCTGGCAGCCTGGCGCTTCGGCGTCCGGCATTACCGGGGAACGGGGTCTTGAGTTTCAATGATGAAAATACGGCAGAAGCAGCAGCGTAAGTCCGATCAGTGAAAGAAAGCCGGTTCCTATGGCAGACAGGATGAAATAGGCGCGGGACGGTTCCCGCGTCGCTTTCCAGCCTTGGGTAATCTCCCAAAAAAGGCGGGGCTTAATGGTAGCAAAAATGGCGGTGAACGTCCATACGGTAAGGAACACCGTGATGGCAACCGACAACCAGCTTATCTGCGATGGCATCAAATCCCCCCTTTTTCTAATACGGATATACCAATTCCTTCTGACTAGTGAACCCGGTTCGCTATTAAAACAGATGTGGCGTCGGAGGATCTATGAATGGATTTTCAATAATAAGGCTCAAGGTAATTTGGGTGAACACGCTAAAAAAAACAACCAATAATATATATTTCTTCACATCTTTAATTTTCCCATCCTGTATCCTTTCAGAGGACATGATCATTGTAATAACATTTACGGCAATCATTAAGATACATATCAACGCTTGACCCAGTCCTGTCATGAAACCCTTTGTGTAAAATTCAGAAAAAATAATAAACAACAGCTTTAAGATAGCTACGGGCAATAAGAATGCTGCCAATAATAATCCAAGATGTATAAATAGTTGCTGTCCCCTTAGCATTGCTTGTTTCCCCCTATTGAGAAAAGGTGATTGTTGAGTCAGGATCAAAGTAATCTATGACAACCGCCTGTGCGCCCGGATCATTAATCAGAAATATGCCTTGCTTCAGCCACACATAACCCGGTAAATTGGAATTCGTGCTCGGCTTGCCTTCCCCGTACAAACGGTTGAATCTTCGGTGAAAATAATCCGTAAGCCGATCCCGGGCATCCGGTTGTTCCAATTCATAAAGATAGCTGGCTAAGCTTAGCCGATTTTGCCGGTTCTGAGGAAAGAAATAATACACTTCGGCATTTGGAGAGTACCGGGAATCCAGCCTGTAAATAAGCTCGCCCGTGGCACCATCCGAATGCTCGTCATTTAGCGTCAGCGATTCCCGCGCTTTTACTTCTGCTTGGCTCATCCCCCACTCCACATCACGGAAGGCAGGTAAGTCCGATTTGAATGTGGTAAGCAGCAGCAAGGAAAGAAGTGCAATCGCCAAGTTAAACACACGCATAAGGAATAACCCTCTTTGAATGAATAATCGAATGATACGGGAGCGATGACATACCTATAGAGTAACTCTTTTAGAGCAACTCCTTATGTTATAAATTCCCATATAGAATAATTCGACACTGCTCGCGGATGTTCCTTTGGCGGACAGGCCACCGCCCTAAATAAAAAACCGCCATCCCATTGTATTCAGGATAACGGTTGTGAGAATGCGGCGGCTGATCAGCCATATGTATGCGTAAGCAATATGTTTAGTTCATCAAGCGATTTGACGGTGTAGTCGGGCTGAACATCATGATCCCATGTTCGCCCTAATCGGTTAAGCCAGCAGGCTGATATCCCTTCCCTCTTGGCTCCGAGCACATCGGAAGGCGAATCTCCGATATGAAGGACCTCGCCGGGGGCGACCTGGAAGGTTTCGAGCACTTTTTTGAACATGGCATTGTCGGCATCATTCTTGTAAGAGCGGTGAAGCTCCGACATAAACACAGGAATCTCATAGCTTGAGCAGAAACCCGGCATCATCGCTTCATCCGCATCGCTCACGACGCACAACCGGTATTTGCGGCCCATATCCTCCAGGAAAGAAGCCGTCTCCGGGTACATCTCGGACAACGTATGTTCTCTGAACAGAATATCCACCGCAGACGAAACATCATAATTGATCCCCAGCTTGCCGAACAAGGAAGCGAAGCTGCGTCCGTACACGTCGCTCATTAGGTTGAAGACGCCCGGGGTTGTCGGTGCATTCCAATGAATGTGCAAGTGCTCCTGCAGCATTTCGGCGTATTGACGCGCGGTTTCCGCCTTGAATCGATCCAGCAGAATCGGTCTCCAGATATGCTCGGTCCGGCTGTTAACATTGACAAGTGTCTGGAACATGTCCAGACTGATAACCTTGAAATCGGCCACGAGGTTCCTCCTCCCTCTTACGATTCCATTTTATGACAAGAGCCCTTCTTCACGCAACCGGTCGAAAATCAACTGGCTGGCAGCCGATACTTGATCACGGTCACTGTAGGTAAGCCATGTCAGTTCTTCAATCTCGGAAGCCGCCTCCAGATTTCCTTCATAATCACCGGTATAGCAGGTCATGGAGACTGTGGTGCCTTCCGTCTTGCCGTGAGCCGCCGCTGTGAACGTTCCATAATGCACGATGCTGTCCGGCACGATGCGTACCGTCAGCTCCTCCCACACCTCGCGGATCAGCGCCTCTTGGTCGCTTTCGCCAGGCTCTCTTTTGCCCCCTGGGAGATAATACATATCCTTACCCTTGGAGCGTGCGCACAGCAGCCGGCCTTGATCCAGGCGAATCCATGCGATTTTATCAATAATGTTCAAGCTCATGCCGTCTGTCTCTCCCTTCCTCCCAATTTGAATACCAGAATTCCGCCGATAATGACAAGCACTCCGATCAGCTGCTGAGAAGTAAACGGCACCTTATCCAGGCCCATCAATCCAAGCGAGTCCCAAAGCAGCGCACAGCCGAGCTGTGCGGTCAGCACGACGGATACTGCGTAGGTTGGTCCCAGCATACGGATGGACAAGGTCAGGCAGATCACAACGCCCACGCCGATTGCTCCGCTTATCCAATACCAGGGCTTCATATGACTTAGCGTGAACAGCCCGCCCCCCTCAAAGATAATGCCGAACAGAAGCGAAGCTGCGAACCCCATGAAGAGGACAAGTGTTGTCGTGGACCAGGAGCCTGTATGTTCATTGACCTTACTGTTAAATATCGTCTGCAGACTGACCAGCGATCCCGCCAGTATGGCGAGAAGCAATCCCTGAATCATCTTGATTTCTCCTATTCGTAAATGTTTTTGTCGGCGATCCGGCTGAGTCCTTCTCTGTCCTTCACGATAAGAAACCCTTTGCTGCGGATGATCAGACCGTCTTGGCACATCTTGCGGATCGTCCGGTTCAAATGGCGGTAACTCGTGCCGATCAGATTGGCCACATCCGTCAAGACGAGCGTACTGAGCTTGCCTTGATACCCCGGGTCCGAGTCATCGTACGTAACCGACAGCAGATAGCTGGCCAGACGGACCTCCACCGGGTACAAAAGATTAAAGCGCAGCGTGTTGTTCTTCTGATGGAACTTGCGGGTAATGACATCCAGCAGAAAGCTAAGCAGCGCCGGGGAATCCTGTCCGTACTTACGCATCAGCCGACAAGGCACACCGATCATTTGAACCGGTGTCACCGCTTCAACCGTGTTCATGATTTTGATGTTCTGAACGTACTCGATATCTCCGATCACCTCGACCGGCGTGGTGAAATTCAGAATAAGCGACCGGCCTTCCGGCGAGGTGGTGAATACCTTGATTTTTCCCTTGACCAGAATATACAGTGATTCCGCGAGATCGCCCTGGGAACAGACCAGCTCTCCCCGTTCAAAATCGTACAAAGTCATGGAAGACTTCAATTGCTCGTTAAAAATATTCTGAAATCCGTATTGGTTCATATAGGCCTGAAGCTGCGCGGAATCTTGGATTTCCTTCATCTGTCGCCCTCAACTCCAATTGTGAGTAGTCTTCCGCCTGAACGGCGTTCTTCCCATCGTATCAGAATTTCAGGATGATAACACCCGCGACCATCATACCGAGGCCGATGAACTGAGGCAGCCTCATCGTGCGCTTCAGGACGCCGAACCATCCTTTCGTGTCGATCAGAAAAGTCAGCAGCAGCTGGGCAATCAGCAGCGCGGAGACCGTCAGCGTTACCCCGACTCCCTTAATTGCAGTTACCTCGCTGAAAATAATGATCGCCGCAAAGCCGCCTCCCGTGATGTACAGCGGATTTACGCGTTTGGCCCAACCTTGCTTACGGTCGCGGGTGAACAGCAGAATCAGCAGTGAAATAAGAAAGCCGGTCAGCTGCGTAATCGTTGCCGCCTGCCAAGTCCCGATATCCCGGCTGATTTGAGCGTTCGCCACCCCCTGCAGCGTAATGCAGGCGCCCCCCAGCAGAGCCAGTAATAATCCCCTCATGGTAGTCTCTCCTTTATTTATGCTCTGCTCTTATTTAAAGCGATCTTAAACCTGACGTGAAGGACATATGTCCTCAAATTGCGAGAAAAACGGCCTTCCGCTTCATACGCCAGTCCGTTAATGGCTGTGTATGATGCAAAAGGCCTGTTGGTTGGCTTATCCGGGATGGATAACGCCGTCGATCTCATTCTCCGAGGAGCTCCGATGCGGGTTATACACTTCCACATATACCCGATTTGGGATGCAAATGATTTGCTGATAAGGCTTAGATTTAAAGCCCATGTCCAGAGCGATCGTCTTCGGAGCGTCCGACTGTACCATCTGAATCCCGTAATTATACACTTTAAGCGTATTATGTCCAAATGACGTTCGAATGTGTATATACTGCGTATCCTTAGTAAGCGAAACGTCCCGGTACAGCTTGCCGTCCACCAATATTTTGGCCGCAAGCTCTCCGGGGCGATACTCGCTATGATCCATAGTTACCCATCGAATTCCATAGATCGAGCCTGCAATCAGCAACCCGATCATAATGATCAGCCAGTCTCCGCGTTTCATGATGTTCCCGCCTCTTTCCAAATAACGGATGAGCAGATACTCGCTCACATGCCGCACTAAATCGTAAAGCTTGTCTTCTTCAACTCCGCTGTGCTGAACAGAAGCTCGTACTTTCCGATGCCTTCCTTCAGGGCAAACTCTTCGGCGACAGACCGCACAATTCTCTCATCCGTACCGTGAATCATGGCGTATAGATTGTACGGCCATTCGGGATACGCCTGCCGCTCGTAGCAGTGGCTCACTTCCGTATGGCCCGCCAGACGGGTTCCCGCCTTCTCCAGCACCTCTTCGGGAACCTCGGCGACGAACAGCCCGTTGGCAGTGTAACCGGCCTGACGGTGCATCAGAACTGCGGCGATCCGCTTAAGTGCCCCGGCGGAATGAAGCCGCTGCAGCCTTTCGAGAACTTCCTCCGGTTCACAGCCGATGCGGGCCGAGATTTCGTCAAAGGGCAGCTCTGAGAGCGGAAGACTGCCTTGAAGCTCACGGATCAGTTCCCAATCTCTATGCTCCCAGTTCACGTCCGTTGCCGGGTGAAGCAAGGGCTTGCTGGCACTGCCGCTCCGTTCGCCGTCCGCGCCTTGCTCCTCCATGTTCAGAAATACCCTCAGCTTGAACACTCTTTTGGTAGGAAAAGCATAGATCCCGGTATGTCCGGCTGCTTCCCCGATCTCGCTCAGAATGGCCGTCCGATCTTCCTCAAATCGGGAGGACAGCGTGAACCACATATTCAGCCGGTTCCGGCGGCGGTAATTATGCGTGACGCCCTTAAACCGGTTCACTACGGCCGCCGTATGAGCAAAGCGGGATTCGTCAACCTCCATTGCGTACAGACACCCCCGGTATCCGAGGGCGGAAGGGTTAAACACGCCGCCGATCCGGCGGATTATACCTTCCTGCTGCAACCGTTCCAATCGCTTCCGAATGTCTTCATATTGAAGCTGAAGCTCGTCCTCGAAGGAGTCCCATGGCCGTTTCACAAGTGGAAGTCCGATCTGAAGACGGTTCAGCAGCTTCTTGTCAGCCAAATCCAGAGGCATGTCCGCCCTCCCTTCTATAGAGCCAGTTCTCTTTTGTAGCACCAGGGTTCTTCGGCCATCAGATTGCCTCCGCTGTAGTAGAAGGAACGGGCACGGCAGCCTCCGCAGATGCCGACATCAGGGCAGGAGCCGCAGGCTCCCGCATATTTTTCGAAGTTTCGTAGTTGGTGAAAAACAGGACTTTCTCTCCAGATCGTATCGAAAGACTGCTCCCGGACATTCCCCGCTTTGACAGGCAAATATGGGCAGACATGAACATCCCCGTCAGGCAGGATGGAGCAATACGCAACACCGGCGAGGCAGCCCCGCGTGTAACGCATCTCTAGCCCCATCGATTTCGCCAGCGGCATGAACTGGGGAGCACAGGTTGGTTTGATTTCAAGCGATGACGATTTCTGCAAGGATAGGACATTCCGGAGAACCGAGTAATACCGGTCCCGCTTCAGGCTCTCCTCTTCAATCTGTATTCCTCTGCCCGTGGGCACAAGGAAGAACGGATGTAACGATGCCACCTTAAGCTCTTCTGCCAGCTTGGCTACCTGCTCGAAATGTTCCGTGTTCTCTTCGGTCAGCGTCATATTAATCTGCACGCGAAGCCCGGCCTCTTGGGCATATTTAATGCCCTGCACCGCTTGCTGCCAGCCCTCGGAAGCATTGCGGAACCGGTTATGATGCTCCGGATCGGCGCTGTCGAGACTGATGGCAATTCCGCCGAGTCCCGCTCTCTTAAGCTCTGCGGCTTTGTCCGCCGTCAGCAGCGTACCGTTGCTCCCAAGCGCCGGACGAAGTCCCACTGAAGATGCGAAGGCAACAAGCTCGGTGAGATCCTCGCGGATCAGAGGCTCTCCGCCGCTTAAGATAAGCAGCCGGAATCCGGCATCGCGAATCTGCGTAATAAGCAGCTTGCCTTCCTCCGTGCTCAGCTGTGAATCAATCGGTGAATCCGGGCCAGAATCGCGATAGCAGTGTTCACAGTACAAATTGCAGCGTTTGGTGACATTCCAGGATATTAGCATCTAAGATCACCTTTCTGACGGAGATTGGTCAACCGATTCCGATTTCCTGATCGCTTAAATAGCAGGAAGGGTCTTCGCCCCACAGATCGCCGGTGGCGGTTGCCCGCGCCCGGAAGTTGCCGTTGCAGACGTCCAGCCAATTGCATTCCCGGCATCTGCCCTGTAGTAGCGGCTTCCGGTCCCGAAGACCCGCCAGGAGAGGGTGAGAGGCTTCTCGCCAGATTTCGCTGAATGCGCTCTCTCTGATGTTTCCTACCGCTTCGTCTCTTGTGAACTGATCGGCATACACGTTGCCGTTCCAATCGACGCAGCCGATTGCGATGCCGGAACGGTTGCCCCCATTGCGGCGGAGCAGGTCCAGCGCCTCGGCTGCGCGGTCCGGGTCATGCTCCATCATTTTCTGATAAATATAGATGCCGTCAGCATGGTTGTCCACCGTGAGCAGCTCGGTCTTGCGCCCTTTGGCGTGAAGCTCTCTCGCCTTCGCCATGATGCGGTTCAGCGCACTGCGCGACTGTTCGTGGGTCACATCCTCCCGCTGGAGGCCGCTGCCTCTGCCGGAGTAGACCAGGTGATAGAAGCAGGCACGCGGAATATTCTCTTGTTCAATCAGCTCCAGGATACCGTCCAAATCGTCATAGGTATGTCTGCTTATGGTGAACCGGACGCCCACCTTCTGTCCGATGTCCAGACAGTTCCGGATGCCGGCGAGCGAACGTTCGAACGCTCCTCTCCGGCCTCTGAATTCATCATGCCGCTCCGACAGTCCGTCCAGGCTGATGCCTACATATCCGGTGCCCGCGGCTTTCAGCCGGCTCGCCATCTCCGGTGTAATCAATGTTCCGTTCGTAGATATTACCGGCCGCAGTCCCTTACTGGAAGCATAGGCGATCAGCTCCAGCACGTCTTTTCGCATAAGCGGCTCACCGCCCGAGAACAGCAGTACAGGCGCGCGGAAAGCCGCCAAATCCTCAATAAACGCTTTCGCTTCCTCAGTCGTCATCTCATTCGGTCCAGATGCGGGACAGGCCTCGGCATAGCAGTGCTTGCAGCTCAGATTACAGGCCTGTGTCGCGTTCCATACAACAACAGGTCCTCTGCCCGCCGAAACGCCGTGCGGTCTGCTGTCCCGCTTAATCGAGTATCGCAGATCGTCTCCTTCACCCTTCATACCGGTAAGCAGCTTCGTTACATTGATCATGGAAGGTCCTCGCTTCGTTGGATTATAAACAATCCTGAACATTATACATGAAATGTAAATTAAATGGGTATGCGGTTTCTATCAAGGGGCCAAAACTTGCACCTCTCTTCTTTCAGAGCTAAACTGGGACTCGAAACCATATATTAGTAGAGGAGGATGAATATGCAGTATTCGAGACTCGGCAGCAGCGGCCTGGAGGTATCCCGGATCGTTCTGGGGTGCATGAGCTACGGAGAACCGGGAAGGGGCAACCATGAATGGTCACTGAATGAGGAACAGAGCCGGCCATTTATCAAAAAAGCGCTGGACCTCGGCATTAATTTTTTCGATACAGCGAATGTGTATTCGGATGGCTCCAGCGAGGAAATCGTCGGCAGAGCTTTGAAGGATATGGTCAGCCGGGACGAGGTTGTCATCGCCACCAAGGTCCATGGGTAAATGCGCAAAGGGCCGAATGGCGGCGGTTTGTCCCGCAAGGCAATTCTCTCGGAAATCGATCACAGCCTCCGGCGTCTCGGTACGGATTATGTGGATCTGTACCAGATTCACCGCTGGGACTACAATACGCCGATCGAGGAGACGATGGAAGCTCTTCATGATGTGGTCAAAGCCGGCAAAGCCCGCTACATAGGAGCCTCCTCCATGTACGCCTGGCAGTTCCAGAAGGCGCTGTTCACTGCGGAACGCCACGGCTGGACCCGGTTCGTCAGTATGCAGAACTATCTGAACCTCCTCTACCGGGAAGAGGAGCGGGAGATGCTGCCGCTATGCGAAGCCGAGAACATCGGCGTCATTCCCTGGAGCCCGCTTGCCCGCGGCAAGCTGACCCGCGACTGGGATGAGACAAGCTTCCGGTCGGAAACCGATAAATTCGGAAAGCTGCTCTATTCGGTAGCGGAAGAAGCGGACCGCAAGGTTGCCGGAGTTGTGAAGGAAATCGCGGAGAGCCGGGGTCTGCCCCGCGCGCAGGTCGCATTGGCCTGGGTGCTCCAGAAGAAGCCCGTTACCGCTCCGATTGTCGGCGCGACCAAGCCTCATCATCTGGAGGATGCCGTGGCGGCGCTTGATGTCCAGCTGACGGACGACGAAATTCGCCGGCTGGAAGAGCCCTATGTGCCGCACCCGGTCATGGGCTTTCAGTAAGCCGATCAACGCTCTTCGGTCACCAGGCTCCAAGCTTCTCCCTAAGGGCATGAACGAAACGGTACCCGGCCGGCTTCAGCTGATCCACGGAGATGCTGCTTAATATGCCGAAGGTCATCTCCACCAGTCCACCGGTGACCTCCCTGATCACGGTTCCTGGCGGAGCGGACTCTACGGTAATTCTCGGAACGAGCGCCATCCCGAGTCCTTCGGCGACGTAGGCTTTGAGTGCCGTCATGCTCCCAATCTCCATTGTACCCGGAGCTATTCCTCCGGCTTCCCGCAAAATCAGCTCCAGCTTGCGGCGGTAAGGACATGTATCGGAAGTAACCAGCAGACGGTGTCCCTCGAAATCCTCGGGCGACACCGTTTGTCGTTCTTCCAGGGGATGCCCTTTCGGCAGCAGCAAGACGAACTCCTCGCGAAACAGCGGTTCGAAATGGAGCGTTCTCCCCGTATCTGGAGCCGAGCAGAGTGCCAGATCGAGTTCGCCGCGCTGCAGCAGCTCGCTGAGCTGGGGCGTATTGCCGAACATCAGCGAGAATTTCACGTCCGGATATCGGCCTGTGAAAGAGCGGATGACGGCTGGCAGACGATAGCTTGCCGTCGGTTCCGTCACCCCAAGCCGGATATGGCCGGAGCTGCCGTGCGTAAGTCCGGCCATTTCTTCTTCGAGCCGCTCCATATTTTGCAGAAGCGGCCTGCTTCGCTCCGACAGCAGCCTTCCCGCTTCGGTCAGCCGGATGGTCTTCCCTCGTTCGAACAGCTGCATGCCAAGCTCCGCCTCCAGCTTCTGCATCTGCATCGTAACCGTCGATTGGGCATAACTCAATTCTTCGGCAGCCCGAATGAAGCTGCCATGCTTCACAATCCTATGAAACGTATGCAACGCGCGAAGATCCATATCGGCTCCTTCTTCGATAGGCAAATGGCCTGTAGTTCATTTTTTTTGAACTAACTCTTTATATAATTCAATTATACATAATGATGTTCAAGAGCTACAATAACTTTTGCAGGAAGCAGGATTCTACTAATCATGGATATTAAAGGAGAGATGAGAAATGGAGTTACGGGGACGGACTGTTCTGGTTACGGGCGGAGGAACGGGCATCGGCAGAGCGGTATCGCTTGAGCTTGCCCGGCGCGGAGCGTCGGTTGCGATTAATTATTCCAGATCGGAAGCTGAAGCGCTGGAGACGGCAGCGATGATTCGGTCTGCCGGAGGAACGGCTGAGACGTTCAAAGGTGATGTGTCGCTGGATGAGGAGGTGCGAGGCATGACGGATGCGGTTGTCCGCAGCTTCGGAACCTTGCATGCGCTGGTGAACAACGCGGGAATTACCCGGCATATTCCGATGGATGATCTGGAGGCGGCGACCGGGGAAATCTGGGACAAGCTGCTGGACGTCAATGTCAAAGGCATGTTCTTCTGCGCTAGAGCTGCTGCGCCTCACCTGAAGGCAAACGGCGGCGCAATCGTCAACGTAGGCAGCATCGCGGGAACGACGGGGCTTGGTTCTTCCTTGCCTTATGCTGTTTCAAAAGCCGCGGTGCACGGGCTGACCAAATCGCTGGCCCGGGCGATGGCTCCGAAAGTACGCGTCAACTGCATCGTGCCCGGCGCCGTGGCGACCAGATGGTGGTCCGGCCGGGAGGAGCAGATGAACAGGCTGGCACCGCAGCAGCTGCTGGAGCGGATCTCGGCTCCCGAGGATATCGCCCAGCTCATCTGCGCCGCACTGGAGCAGGAAGCGATGACGGGCCAGATCATTACAGCGGACAGCGGCCAGACGCTCTAAGAAATCGCCATGCTCCATTTACTCCAGCCGCACTTACTCCAGCCAGCCCATTTTCTCCGCGATGCCGATCGCTTCAATCCGGTTCTTGGCTTCCAGCTTCACATAATTGCGAACGGTTCCGTAGGAGAGAAAGAGATTGGCCGCAATTTCCTTCCCGGCAGCGAGAACAGCGGGCATGAAGCTTTTCGCGACATCCAGTCCGGTCTTCTCCGGGATTTTTCCTGAATTCATGTTTGTCATGACATGGGGATGACAATTGTCAGGTATTCTGGAGTGGAACCCCACTGATCGAGACTTTACGATGACGCAAAAAAGGCCGCCCGCCAACTGGCGGACAGCCTTATGAGAGAACTTCAACTATCAATACTTGAACGAGTATGATTTAGTCAAGTTTTGTCCTTCTGCTTAGAACAACAAATCCCTGGCGTAATCATCGCCTTCCAGCATATCGTATTCGACCAGCCGGTAATCGTTCAGCAGTTCCTGCTGCGATGCACTAAGGCCGGTCAAGACGTCATCCGAGGCGCCGGTCAGCACATTCTTGCTGAGTCCCGGCAACTGCTGGCGGACTTCATTCAGCAGCTTGTAATAGACGGGCATCTCCTGCCCGGTCATGCGGAACACCTCCGGACCGATAAAGGCCGGGCTCATCGTGCCGACCGGGTCCTTGCCGATATCGAAGTTGGCCAGATAGACAAGCTTCGTCTCATGCTTCTCTCTCGGACTCTTGTCCCAGCCAGCCTGAGTGTAAATATCGGAGGACAAGGCTGGCAGATGATCGCCCCAGAATACGACGATGGTGGGACGCTCGATGGTCTTAAGTTGCTCCGCCAGGTAGGCGAGCGCCTGATCGGTCAGCTTCGTATCCTGCACATAAGTCTCCAGCTCATCCTTCCGCTCCGCCGCAACTCCGTCCACGGTGACGGTAGTCGGACCGTTCAGTCCTTTGGTGAACGGAAAATGGTTCTGCATAGTCACAAGATGCAGGAAGGTAGGCTGGTCGCTGTTCTTCAGCTCCTTCACCGCCTCTTTGACGGCGGCCATATCGGAAATGTATCCGTTCGGCGTCATCCGCTCGGCATCGGACAAATCTTTTTCACTGGTGAATTGGTCAAAGCCAAGTACGGGATAAACCTTATTGCGGTTGTAGAAAGTATCATCGAACGGATGAAGCGCAAGCGCCCGGTAACCCCGGTCCTTCAGAATGCTGACGACGGATGGCATCGAGGACATTTTGACAATGCGCTGCTGATAGGGAATCGATCCGTCATTCAGAAAATACATGGACAGCCCGGTCAGCGCCTCGAACTCTACGTTAGCGGTATTGCCGCCGAATTCGGGAGACAGCAGAAAGCCTGTCGGTGTCTTCGTCTCTTCCGCATGGATGAATGCAAGCGGGTCCTCGCTGAACGTAAACGCCTTAAGCCGGGTCGGGTCAAAGAACGCTTCGTCCATCATGAACATGATGTTGGGAGTCTCTGAAACTGCAGCCCCGCCTGCAGCTGAGCTGACATTGCCGTATTTTTTCGCAATAGCCACGATTGCCTCACGGCTGTATCCTTCAGGCTTCTCCATCAGATTCTGTCTCAGATTGCCCGTAAAAGCATACAGAAAGCCGTTCTGTGTATAATTAACTTTCTGGTTCCAGTAAATATTCTGATAGTTCATCGAAGTTGCAAGTGTGGAATGGCCCCCGACCATCGCCATAAATCCCGCGATCACAGCGACAGACGATACGGTCATAACCCCCCTGACGACTAAACCCGCCTTAACCCTTGGCAGCTTGCGCAGAACATAGACGAGGGCGGCCACCACCGCAATTGCTGCGATGATCATCAGCGGAGAAATCATTCCTTTCGTAATCTTGGCCATCTCACCCGCGTTCTTCAGCAGCATCAGATCCCAGGGAAACAGCGGCTCTCCGGTAGTGGCCAGCTTTTTGTAATCGGCGACGCCCAGCACAAATATGAGGATGAAGGCGATCAGCGGCCCCGCATACATATTCGGCAATATCGAAGCAAAGGCAAGAAGGATAAAGAAGAAGAACAGACTCCCCGAAATGTAGAGCAGCGGATAGTTCGTAATCCAGTTCAGAACCCGAACAACATTCAGATCGAAGGAGGCGGTCTGCATGATGAAATTCAGCAGCAGCCCTCCGACGAGACAGATCAGTATCATAATTCCAAGCCGTCTGCCGGGTAAAAAACGACGCATATGAATCCTCTCCCAAGTAATTTGGACTAAAGATTCAGTATACGCCGCTTATCTTAAAAAAATATGAAAAAGGTTATGGCTGATTCTGCCTTCCCTCTCAAAAGTCCGATAGGATAGCCTGAATGCAAGGCCTCGAACATCTCGGAGTTAGCCCGAAGATGCTCTCCGGCTCAGATCGCCGCACAGTTCGTTCACCCGGCGGGCGATTTCACTTTCCCGCACAGTCTGAAGCCTGCCATCCTGGACAATCGTTCGGCCGCCGACCACAACGTCCCGGATCGCCGTCGGCTGCATGGAATAGACAACTTGAGGCAGAACAGCTCCGCCCGGAAGAAGCGACAGATCCCCGAGATCGACCGACAAGAAATCGGCCGCCATCCCCGCTGCAATTTCGCCTACAGGCAGTCTCAGCAGTTCACCGCCGGCTCTTGTTCCCATATGAAATACCTGTTCCGCCCGGATGCAGGTTCCGTCAAGCCGGTTCACTTTTTGCAGCAGCGAGCACATGCGCATTTCCTCGAAGACGCTGATCCGGTTATTGCTGCAGGCTCCATCCGTCCCCAGCGAGACACGGACACCTGCTTTCAGCAGGCCGGGAATATCCGTGACACCGTCCGCGAGAAACATATTGCTTGACGGACAATAGGCAAGTCCCGCCCCTTTGGCCCCGAGCAGCGCAATTTCATCAGGCTCAAGCCAGACCAGGTGGACCGCGATCATCCGGCCAAAGGCGACGCCGAGCCGGTTCAGATAAGGGACGGTTCTCAGGCCGTACTTCGCCAGCGTCTCTTCCACTTCGAAACGCTCCTCAGCCACATGGATATGAAACGGAGTATCCAGCTCCTCCGCAAGCCGGGAACCGGCTTTGATCATCTCCGGCGACGCCGCATGGGGGCTGTGGGGGGCCGGATGAATGGATACCATCTGATTCCCCTGATATTTGGCGGCGAGGAGACGGGTCCGGGAGACCGCTTCTTCCACCGTCTCCCGGTATGCGGCGGGTGCGCCGCTCCAGTCGTATAACGTTCGTGCCAGGACAAGCCGGATTCCGAGATCCTCCGCCGCGCGGATGACGGCTTCATCGCAGGCTGTTCCTCCGTTATGGACATAGAAGAAGTCGCAGACCGTCGTCACGCCGTATTTCAGCATTTCGGCGAACGCGAACAGTGCGCCGGTATAGATTGCTTCTTCGTCGAGAAAAGGCGTATACCTGTAAAGCGCACGGTCTCTCCACTCCAGAAAAGGCTGATCGACGGCGATGCCGCGCAGCAGACTCTGAAAGGAATGGTTGTGGGCATTGACCGTACCCGGAAGCAGGGCTTTTCCGTTCCAATTATAGACCGTCGCATTCGGATATTTGGCTTCAAGCGCAAGCCGCGCTCCGGCTTCAATAATCAAGCCTTCCTCCGTGCAGACAGCAAAGTCCGGCTGGAATTTCCCTCCGCTATAGACAAGATCCGCCTTATACAGCGCCTTCATGGGCCTCATCCCTCCCATCCAGCGACTGGTCCAATGACTGGTCCAGCACAAGCAGCGTATGCAGCAGCACATTTCCGGCACATAAAATATCTGCCATCCGGCTTTCCTCATCGGGGCAGTGGCTCTTGCCGCCTATGCTCGGAACGAACAGCATGCCGCTGCGGGTGACCGACGCCATATGCGCGGCATCATGCCCCGCCATGCTGGCCAAGGTCATTGCCGGGACTTGCAGCCGCTCCGCCTGCCGTTCCGCAATCATCATGATCCCCCGGTCCATAGGTACGGGAGACTGGTTCAAGATCGGCGTTCTCGTAATCTTAACCTCTCGCGTTTCGGCTGCGCGGCGGAGCGCCTCGTCCCACGCCGCCAGCAGATGCTCCATCTGGGCTTCAGTTGCGGCCCGGAACTCGGCTGTCAGCAGCGCTTCACCCGGAATAATGTTGGCTGCTCCGGGCGTAACGCCGATCATGCCTACGGTTCCGACCACTTCGGGAGCGGGGGCAAGACGGCAAATCTCTTCGGCGGCCAGTATAATTTCGGCGGCGGCTGCCAGCGCATCCCGCCGGTCGCTCATCAGCGTTGTCCCGGCATGGTTGGCCTCCCCTGTAAGGCGAATTTGCTCCCGGTAGATGCCTGTGATCGAGCTGACAATACCTAGCGGTATGCGCTGCCTGAGCAGCCGCTTGCCCTGCTCGATGTGCACCTCAAGATAGGCAGCCAGCGCGCCTGGCGGAATAACCGCGCGCTCCAGATTCCCGGGATCGCCACCCGCTTCTTCAAGCGCTTCGCTTAGCAGCCTGCCTTCATTGCTGCGGGCATCCCTGATTTGGCGGGATGACAGCTTGCCGGATGCCGCCCTGCTGCCGAACGTCGAGAAGCCGTAGGCATTGGGCTCCTCCGCGCTGAAGGAGACCAGCACAAGGGGATGCCGGGTCTGATGCCCGGCATCCTTCAGCGTTCGCAGCACTTCCAGCGCCAGAAGCACGCCGAGCGCGCCGTCGAACTTGCCGCCATTTGGTACTGTATCCAGATGGGAGCCGCAGACAAGCGGAGGGAGTTTCGGAATGCTTCCCGGAATGCTGCCCCAAATATTCGCCGCCTCATCGGTCCGAATGCTGATTCCTTCGGCATGAAGAACGGTCTTCAGCCACTCTCTTCCCTTCAGATCGGCTTGGGAGAACGCCGTACGGTACAGCCCCCCGCCTGTTTCTCGTCCGATCTCTCCAAGCTCGCGGATCGAGGACTCAAGCCGTGAACCATTCAGATGCAGCTTGCCGCTATCCAACGAGCATTCCTCCTTTGACGACAACCTCTCCGTTCTTGATCACGGTGTCCACCAGATTCATTCCGTAGTAATACTGGAGCTGCTTGTAGTTGTCCGCCTTGAACAAGACGACATCACCCTTCTTCCCCGCTTCGAGACTCCCGATGGAAGAGGCTCTTCCAACGGCATATGCCGCATTAATCGTGCACGCGGTTAACACCTCCGCAGGTGTCATCCTCATGGTGAGACAGGCGGCGTTCATGACGAACGGCAGCGAGCAGGTCGGGGAAGTTCCCGGGTTGCAGTCGGTTGCCAGCGCGACCGGAACCCCCGCCTCGATCAGCGCCCGGGCTGGAGCGGGCGTCTCCATCAGGAAGAGGGCCGTTCCGGGCAGCAGGACGGCAATCGTTCCGCTGCTAGCCAACGCTTCAATCCCGGTGTGCGACACCTTGAGCAGGTGATCAGCCGATACGGACCGCAGCGCGGCGGCCAGCTCTGCCCCGCCGAAGCCCTCCGCAATCTCATCCGCGTGGAGCTTCAGCTTCAGGCCAAGGGCTGTCGCGGCTTCCTGGATTCGGGCGGTCTGAGAGATATCGAATACTCCCTGTTCGCAAAATACGTCGCAGAATTCGGCCAGTCCCAAACTAGCGACCGTCGGCAGCATTTCCTCGATGACCAGCTTGACGTAATCATCCGGACGTCCAGCATATTCCGGAGGAATGGCATGTGCGCCCATGAAGGTGGAGATCACATCGACATGGTGATTCCGGTCCAGGCTCCGGATGGCCCGAAGCTGCTTAAGCTCGTCTTCCACGGTCAGGCCGTAACCGCTCTTCACCTCGACCGTGGTTACGCCGTGCAGCAGGTAGCGGTCGAGACGCGATTTGGCCTCCGTGACCAGAGCCTCTTCGGCGGCCGCTCTCGTCTGGCGCGCCGTACTCAGAATCCCGCCGCCCTGTTTCAAAATATCGAGATACTTGGCGCCGTGCAGCCTCATTTCGAGCTCGTTCTCCCGGCTTCCCGCATAGACGGCATGAGTGTGGGAATCAATCAGCCCGGGCGCGGCGACCATGCCTCGGGCGTCGATGACCTCTACCTTCTCCAGAGCCTCTTTCGAAATAGAGCCCATGAACAGCTCCGCCAGCGTATCGGAGCCGCAGAAGGCAATTACGCCGTCCTCAATAATGACGCTCCCGTCCGCGATAACGCCAAGCCGCGACATCTCTCTGCCCTTTCTGGGCCCGCGCCCGCCGTCCATACACAGCAGTTGTGAGGCTTGCTTAATATAGGTCAGCTTCGCCAATTTGCTCCCTCCTTCCTCTCCTTATGAAGTGAGTCCCGGAATCTTCAAGCCTTTCTCGGCCGCTGTCCGCACGGCCTCCTCGTATCCGGCGTCGGCATGCCGGACCACGCCCATGCCCGGATCGGTCGTCAGCACACGCATGAGCCGCCTGGCCGCTTCCTCCGTTCCGTCCGCCACAACGACCATTCCCGCATGGATGGAGTAGCCCATGCCGACGCCTCCCCCATGATGCAGCGATACCCAGCTTGCTCCTGCCGCCGTATTGAGCAGCGCGTTCAGGAGCGGCCAATCCGCCACAGCGTCGCTGCCGTCTCGCATATTCTCCGTCTCCCGGTTGGGAGAGGCCACCGATCCGGCGTCCAGATGATCACGGCCAATCACAATTGGAGCTTTAAGCTCACCCGCAGCAACCATCTTGTTGATGATCTGGCCGAACCGGGCCCGCTCGCCATAGCCGAGCCAGCAAATACGTGATGGCAGCCCCTGAAACACCACTTTCTCGCCCGCAAGCCGAATCCACCGGCACAGCCGTTCATTATCACCGAACTCGCGGAGAATCGCCTGATCCGTCCGCAGGATATCCTCCGGATCACCGGAGAGGGCGGTCCAGCGGAACGGCCCTTTGCCTTCGCAGAACTGGGGACGAATGTATTCCGGAACAAAGCCGGGGACAGAAAAAGCATCCTTGACTCCCGTCTCAAGCGCGATCTGCCGCAGGTTGTTGCCGTAGTCAAAGGCTACCGCTCCAAGCTTTTTCATATCGAGAATCGCCTGCATATGCACAGCCATGGTCAATTTGGATAGCCTGACATATTCAACGGGATCACGGCTTCTCAGCGATGCCGCCTCAACCAGCGTCATTCCTGCAGGAACATAGCCGTTCAGAGGGTCATGGGCCGAGGTCTGGTCGGTCACCAGGTCGGGAATGCAGCCGCGCCGGATCATCTCCGGCAGTACGTCGGCAGCGTTGCCCGCAAGGCCGATCGAAAGCGGGCGGCCCTCCTTCTTCGCCTCTGCGGCGAGTTTCAAGGCGTCGTCCAGATCGCTTGCAAACACCTCGCAGTACCGGGTGGCGAGCCGCTTCCGGATTCGCTCCGGGTCGACATCGACGGCGATCACCACGCCACCGTTCATTGTCACAGCGAGCGGCTGGGCGCCACCCATGCCGCCCATTCCGGCGGTAACGACCAGCCGCCCATTCAAAGAGCCGCCGAAATGCCGGCGCCCCGCCTCTGCGAACGTCTCGAAGGTTCCTTGAAGGATTCCCTGCGTTCCGATGTAGATCCAGCTTCCAGCCGTCATCTGGCCGTACATCATCAGACCTTTGCGATCCAGTTCATGAAAGGTCTCCCAGTTCGCCCAGGCCGGTACGAGATTGGAATTAGCCAGCAGCACCCTCGGCGCATCTGTGGTCGTGCGGAATACGGCAACCGGCTTGCCCGACTGGATCAACAGCGTTTCATCATCCTCCAGCTCCTTGAGCGCCGAAATGATCCGATCATACGCTTCCCAGTTCCGCGCGGCGCGACCGGTGCCACCATACACGACAAGCTCCTCCGGACGCTCGGCGACCTCCGGATCGAGATTATTCATCAGCATGCGCAGCGCGGCTTCCTGCACCCATCCCTTCGTACACATCGAGCTTCCCCTCGGAGCTCGGATCACCCGCTTCTGTTCCGGCATCATCTTACACTCCTTTCGTTGGCGGGCTAGGGCTTATGCCTATGCCTATGCCGCTCTCGGCGACCCAGCCGCGCGACTTCATGGCTCTGGCCAGCCGCTCGATATCGCCGCTCATCACCCGGTCCTCCGTGAGCGGCGGAACGACAGCCCGGATCGCCGCCAGCAGGCGGCGGGTCGCAGGAGCAAGCTTATCCGCGCCGCGGATTTCGGCGGCCTGCGCCGCGCAGATGGCTTCGATCGCCAGAACTTTATAGGCGTTCCCGACGATCTTCGCCGCATGGCGGGCGGCTGTCGTCCCCATGCTGACATGGTCCTCCTGGTTGCCGGAGGACGGAATGGAATCCACGCTTGCCGGGTGGGCAAGCGTCTTGTTCTCGGACACGAGCGAAGCCGCCGTGTATTGAAGAATCATCATGCCGGACTGCAGCCCGGGGTCCGGACTCAGGAATGCCGGCAGATCGTTCAGCAGCGGATTGACGAGACGCTCGGTCCGCCGCTCCGAAATGCCGGCCAGCTCCGCCATGCCGATCCCAAGGAAATCCATGGCGAAGGCGATCGGCTGGCCGTGAAAATTGCCGCCCGACACGATGTCTCCCGTCTCGGCGAACACGAGCGGGTTATCGGTGGCAGAATTGATCTCGATCCGCAGCTTCTCTCTCACGTAGCCGAGCACCTGGCGCACAGCGCCATGCACCTGCGGGATGCACCGCAGGGAATAGGCGTCCTGTGTGCGAAGCTCCCCCGGCGCCGTCGTCAGGAAGCTGCCGTGCAGCAGCGCGAGCAGCCTTTCAGCCACCAGGCGCTGCTCCGGATAGGGCCGCGCCAGATGGGAATCCGGCGTGAAGGCCGCCGGGATTCCCCGCAGCGCCTCAAAGGTCAGCGCCGCGATGCCGTCCGCGAGTCCCGCCAGCGACTCGGCTTCCAGAACGGCCAACGAGCCGATGGCCGTCATCGCCTGTGTGCCGTTGATCAGCGCCAGCCCTTCCTTGGCCTCCAGCACAGCCGGCTTGAGCCCCGCCCGCCGCAGTGCTTCGCCGCCCGGCAGCCGCTGATCGCCATACCAGGCCTCGCCCTCTCCGACGAGGACGAGCGCCAGATGGGCCAGCGGCGCAAGATCGCCGCTCGCTCCAAGCGACCCCTGCGAAGGAACAACCGGTACGATGCCGCGGTTCAGCACATCGAGCAGCAGATTGAGTGTCCCGGCCGTGATACCGGAGCAGCCCTTCGCCAAGGCGTTGGCCCGAAGCAGCAGCATCGCCTTAACCGTGGAAGGCGGAAGAGGCCTCCCAACGGCGCAGGCATGGCTGCGGAGCAGATGAAGCTGCAGCTTGCGGGCAGCCTCAGGCGGGATCAGCGTATCGCTGAATTTGCCGAACCCCGTCGTGACGCCGTATACTCTTGTGCCCTTCTTGACCTTATCTTCGATTACCTCCCTCGAACGGGCGACCCTCTCAATCGCATTCGGAGCTGCCGCCGCCTGTTCCCCGGTCCGGACAACCGCCTCCAGCTGCTCCAGGGTCAGGCTCTCGCCATCAAGCTGTATCACCTGCCAAGGCCTCCCCTCCATATCGTTAGGCTTCCGGTCTTCTGTCAGAGAAAAAGGCGGCTCCGGGACAAATCCCCCGAATAACCGCCCTCACCTCGGCATCATTCTCTTGTATATCCCAATCTTATGACAGGGGCTGCTGCAATATGCCCGCTTGAAGTGGTACATCTGCCCAGCAGGCTGCATAAGATGCTCCCAGCGATTCAAAGTCTACAACCGAAAGGCAGGCGTTCCCATGAACTCTTATATGGATTACACATCCCCTGACGTGCGTTTTTCCTACGATCTGCGTCAGAACCCGTTCTTCATCAAGGATGAACGGAATTTTATCAATTCGCTTTCTGTCAATGAGCTGAACACCCTCGGCAATGCGTCAATGCTTGATATTTTCTTAAGCGTGCAAAATGTCGTGGAGCCTCACATCCACCAGAATGCAACCGAGCTCGTCTACTGTGTTTCCGGCAGCGCCGTCGTATCGCTTATCAACCCGTTCACCAAGAAGCTGATCAACTGTACAATTATGCCCTGCCAGGTGGCGTGCGTTCCGCAGGGATGGTGGCATTATGAGGTTGCTATCTGCGATAACACACATCTGATCGCCATCTTTGACGCTCCGATTCCGGAATTAATTACCGGCTCCGATATTCTTCGGTTAACACCAGCCGAAATTCTGTCCCATACTTATTGTCTCAATGAAGAGCAGATTAGAGCCGCTCTTGCCCCAATCAAGGATACCGTTATCATCGGCCCGCCAAAAGGCTGCGTCGAAGCCTGCCAGCCTCCTCATCACGCCCCGAAGCCCGTACATCCCGTTCCTTATCCTTACCCTTATCCTTCTCCTTACGCCGCTCCCGCCGGCGCCGCCATGCCAGCAGCGGTTCAACCCTATGGTTGGCCTGGCGGGTATGCGACGAGCGGATATGCACCGGGTGCTCCTACACAGGCGGGCGGAATGTATCCGGGACTCTAGACTGGCTAGACATACTATAAGCACCCGGAGTAAAAAGAAAGCGGGACAGCCGCATCATCATGACCGGCTGCCCCGCGAGGCATAAGCATATATCACTGACGTTATGGAACCAGTCAGACCAAAATTTCTTCCAACGCTCCGCAGAGCGCCGCCATTTCTTCATCCGTGCCGATGCTGATCCGCAGATAGTTGTCGATGCGGGGCTTGGAGAAGTAGCGGACGATAATGTCGCGCTCACGGAGCGCATGGAAGATGTCAGACGCCGGAACCGTGGTATGGCTGGCGAAGACGAAATTTGCGCGCGAATCCAGAACCTCGAAGCCCAGCTCCTTCAATCGCTTGACGGATGCTTCGCGTGTCCGGATAACCCGGCCGACATTCTCAGCGAAGGCTTCTCCGTCACGCAGCGACGCTTCGCCTCCGGCCTGGGCTACGGCATCCAGGGTGTAGGAGTTGAAGCTGTTCTTGATCCGGTTAAGGCCTTCGATCAAATCAGGCTGGCCCATGGCAAGACCAAGCCGGAGCCCGGCAAGGGATCTGGACTTCGAGAAGGTCTGAATGACAAGCAGATTTGGATAATCCGGGATCAGCTTCACGGAAGACTCGCCGCCGAAATCGACATAGGCTTCATCGATAACAACGACCTTGTCGGGATTGCGTTCAAGAATTTCACGAATCACTTCCAGCGGTGTGAATTTCGACGTAGGCGCGTTGGGATTGGCGATCAGGATTCCGCCGTTCGGTTCGAAATAAGCTTCCGTCTGCAGATCGAAGCTGTCTGTAAGCGGGATTTTGCGATAAGGAATATCGAACAGGCCCGCATATACTTCGTAGAAGCTGTATGTAATATCCGCAAAAAGAATCGGCTCCTCCGGATTGAAGAATGCCTTGAAGCAGAAGGCCAAAATTTCGTCCGAGCCGTTCCCGGCAAAAATGTGGTCAGCCGGCAGGCCGAACACTTCGGAAGCCGCTGCTCTAATCCCTGTGCACTCCGGGTCCGGATACAGCTTCAGGCGGTCCGACACGGCAGCCTTCATGGCGCTCAGCACCTTTTCCGAAGGGGGATAAGGGTTCTCGTTGGTGTTCAGTTTGATGACTTTCTTGGCGCCCGGCTGCTCTCCCGGAACGTAAGGTGTTATGCTTCTCGTGGTATTGCTCCAAAATTTGCTCATGTTATGCTCCTCCTGCGCTGACCAGCTCCAGAATATCCTCCGGGCGGTTGAATTCATAGGTAGCTTCGATTCCGTCTTTGTTGGTGCATCCCCACACTGCCAATCCGAAATCGATACCGGCATCTCTTGCACAGCGGTAATCGTAGACCGTATCCCCGATATAGATCGATTTCTGCGGATCGGCTCCCGTACGCTCGATGAACTTCAGCAGCGGCTCCGGATTCGGCTTATGCTTCTCCGTATCGCTTGCACAGATGAGACAATCCATATATCCCGCCAGCCCGAACGGAATGAAGTCATCCTTCAGCTCCTGTGCGTTCTTCGAGGTGACGACTCCGGCCTTCGCGCCCTTGCCCTTAATCCCCTCCAGCAGCGGAACGATTCCGTCATAGATCTTCGCTAAATCCCAATATTTTTGAATCCATTTATTCCAGCTGATCTGCGCGCGCTGCGGGTCCTCGATGCCAAGCATCGGAAGGGAGACCGACCCCGGAATGCCAAAGACAAAAATCAGCTCGTCCCGCGTCATCTCACGTCCATAATCGGTGACCAGCATCTTCTGCAGGGCCTTCATAATCGCTTTTTCCGTATCAATAAGCGTTCCGTCCACATCGAATATTACAGTATTGTACAAAAAATGTCTCCTCCATCCACGCTTACTTTTCTATGAATTAGTAGTGGTATCCGCATTGGCTTGAAATCGCTCAATGGATTATGCAAAATGCTTGTATAATAAGATCATATTTTATGAGGAACATTAGGTCAATGTCGGGTTAAGATTTCAATTTAGATACCGGAGGCGTACAAATGGACATGCAGATGCTCACAACAGGAGAATGGAAGGAGGATGCATGGAGACGGGCGGAGCCTGTATACAGGGAGGCATTCCCGCACGGCGCCAAACCGGAAGGCATTGTGAAACGAATGCTGGACCGGGGCATCGGAAGCCTGCATCTGCTCGTACAGGGCGAGAATACGCTCGGAATGGCGGTGATGGGTCTCGCCGCAGGCGGACCGGATAAGCTGCTGATCATCGACTATTTGGCGGTTCGAACAGACTTGCGGGGACAAGGCATCGGCAGACGGTTCCTGAACATGATCGAGGAGTGGGCCGTCAGGGAGCACCGGGTATCAGGCATTCTGATTGAGGTTGAAGCCGGAGATACGCCTGAACATGAAGCCCGTTATCATTATTGGGAAAAATGCGGGTTCATCCGGACCTCCTATGTGCATTCCTATATTTGGGTTCCGGAGCCGTATTCGGCCATGCTGCTTCCGCTAGACTCTTCTCTCAATATCGGGGACGACGGACGCCGCCTGTTCCGTTATATCGAGAATTTTCACAAACGCTCCTTTCGCCCGTAGGATAAAAAAAGGAACCGCCGTTCGCCGGCAGTCCCGTTATCAGTTAAGGTGAGAAGTGAATGTTTATGCCAATACCCTCTTGCTAGGGTAATTTTCCTGAAATCCAGCGGCGAAGGATCGATCTCCTGCGAGATCTTCTTCTGCCTTTAAGATAGTACATGGGTGAATCAACTACCTTTCGGAATTACACTATAGCCCTCAATGTTTTTCCAGCCGACAATTGATATGCTCCACTTCCCACCTGCTATTTATTACCCTATAACCGTACTTTCAAAACCTGAATCTACTGCGGAATGACGTTGACCGCCACTGCCTCCTAATGCACCGAACTTCTGACCTTAGCGGCGGAACCGGCTCATGATGATCGTATTATAATACCTTCCGTCCGACAGCCGCTTGTCCTTCTTCAGAACGGCTTCCGTCTCAAATCCGAATTTCATGTACAGGCTGATCGCCTTGATGTTGCTCTCAAGCACATTCAAGTTCATCTTCATAATGCCGATGTTATCGGCCCACTGAAGAGACCGCTCCAGTAATTGGCGCCCGATGCCGTATCCCCAATAGGCCTTCAGAACGCCGACGCCGAACTCCGCTTTATGGGTGAAACGCTTCAGCTCATTGCCTTGTACTCTGGAGAAGCCGGCGATCCCCCGCTCCGTCTCTGCGACCAGGAACAAATTCCGGCTGCTGCCTGCGTCCGTCCGAATCAATTGGGCGAAGCCATCCGCATCGATATAGCTCTCGCCCGGCTCTCTGTCCATGTTCTCCGTCTCGCCATCAATAAGCAGCCGGACCGCTGATAGTTCAGAAGCATCTTCCAGTCTTGCGGAGCGGATTACATAGGTTATTCCGTTTCTGCTGCAAGTCTGTCCGTCAACGATCATGTCAATCTCCTCTCTCTTGCATTGCCTTTTGCTGCTCTATTATAATACTGTCCTATTATATTACTCTCCTAATTATACACCAGGGCTCGGCGTTCTCCTCATCAAATGAAGATTCCCAAGGTCTGCTGTAAAGCCCCATTGCTCATAAAAAGGCAGCATTTCTTCTGTGCAGTACAATTCCAGATGCTTGATTTCTTTCATCTCTGGATCAGACATGACCGCTCCCATCAGGACATTTCCAAGACCCGATCCTCGATGCTCCCGGTCTACGACAACATCCAGCAGCAGCGCCTTATAGACGCCATCGGTCAGAACGCGCGTGAAGCCGATCAGATTGTCCTCAGGGTCCAGCAGGCCAAAAGGGCGGGAATGGCGGAGCATCACTTTAACATCTGCCAGATTCCGGTCCTGTGCCCACCAGCACTGTCTGTACAGTTCCATCAGCTGCGTCAGATGCTTCTCCTTCAGCTCTGTAATAATCTTAACATCCATCAGAGCCTCTCCTTTCATCCAACAATGATCAAATTCCAATGATCAAATTCCAATGATCAAATTCCAATGATCAAATTCCAATGATCAAATTCCAATGATCAAATTCCAATGAACTCAAACAATAGAAAAGAAGGATCTCCCTTGGGAAATCCTTCATAAATATTGGACGCGACGCATCCCCGCCGCACAAGATCTGCCTTGCGGATTAGGCGTGGAAGCTGCGGCCGTCGGTCACTTCCGGCACATACCCCGTGCGAACGACGAAATCGCCGAAGTGCTCGCCTGCATCCCGCTCCTTCGCATAACGGTTGAAGATCGGCTCCAGCGTGCCGAGGATTTCGGCTTCACCGATGTTCTCTTTGTACAGCTTGTTAAGCCGGCTGCCGCTGAAGCTGCCGCCCAGGTACATATTGTACTTGCCCGGCGCCTTGCCGATGAACGACAGCTCGGCCAGCGCTGGCCGGGCGCAGCCGTTCGGGCAGCCCGTCATGCGGATGACGATTTCTTCCTCGCGCAGGCCGGCGGAGTCAAGGATGGCATCCAGCTTATCAATAAGGCTCGGCAGATAACGCTCGGATTCGGCCATAGCCAGTCCGCAGGTCGGAAGCGCCACACAGGCCATGGAGTTCCGGCGCAGCGCCGAATAATGCAGGCCGTCAGTGAGGCCGTACTGCTCGATCAGGGCCTCGATTTTCTTCTTCTTCTGGCTGCTGACGCCGCCGATAACCAGATTCTGATTGGCCGTCAGGCGGAAGTCGCCGGTGTGAATCTTCGCGATCTCACGGAGTCCCGTCATGAGCGGATAGCCTTCGATGTCCTTGATTCGTCCGTTCTGGATAAACAGCGTGAAATGCCATTTGCGGTCGCTGCCTTTAACCCAGCCGTAACGGTCTCCATTACTGTCGAATTGGAACGGACGCGCTTCCTGAAGCTGCCAGCCCAGACGTTCGGTCAGTTCGCCCTTGAACCAATCCAGGCCGCGGTCGTCGATCGTATACTTGAAGCGGGCATGCTTGCGCACGGCGCGGTCTCCGTAGTCGCGCTGAATCGTGACCGTCTTCTCGGCGACCTCAATCATCTGTTCCGGCGTAATGAAGCCGATTACCTTGGATAGCTGAGGATACGTCTTCGGATCGCCGTGGGTCATCCCCATGCCGCCGCCAACGGCGACGTTGAAGCCGGCAAGCTTGCCGTTCTCCACAATGGCGATGAAGCCAAGATCCTGGGAGAACACATCCACGTCGTTGGACGGAGGTACGGCAATGCCAATCTTGAACTTACGGGGCAAATAGACCGCTCCGTAGATCGGCTCCTGTTCCTCGCCGTCACGGCTGTCCACGATCTTCTCCTCGTCCAGCCAAATCTCATGATAGGCGCGGGTACGCGGGTCTAAATGGTCGCTTACCTTGCGCGCCCATTCATACACTTCGGAGTGAATCTCCGACTGGTACGGATTCGGGTTGCACATGACGTTGCGGTTGACGTCGCCGCAGGCGGCGAGCGTGCTCAACAGCGCATCGTTAACTTCCTTGATCGTATTCTTCAAATTCCATTTGATGACGCCGTGCAGTTGGAAAGACTGTCGGGTCGTCAGACGGATTGTGCCGTTGCCGTATTTATGCGATATCCGGTCCATCATCAGCCACTGGTTCGGCGTTACGATGCCGCCCGCAGCGCGTACGCGGAGCATGAACTGGTAAGATGGTTCGAGCTTGGACTTCGCGCGCTCGGCGCGAAGATCGCGGTCATCCTGCATATAGCTGCCGTGATGCTTCATCAGGCGGTTGTCGTCCTCGGGGATGGAAGCCGTAATCGGATTCTTCAGCGTCTCTTCCAGGCTGCCCCGCAAATAATTGCTTCGCCGCTTGATGTCTTCCACATCGCTGTGTGGAGCGTCGGTCGGCGGATATTTATCGTAAAGTCCCATTGCTGCTGTACTCCTCTCGGCGATAATCTTGCGGCTTAATAGACGTCCCGCTGATAACGTTTCTGCTGCTGCATGTTAAGCAGATATTCGGAAGCTTCTTCCGGACTCAGACCGCCTTCCTGCTCCAGAATGGCTGCCAGCGCGTTGTGCACATCATGAGCCATTCTCTTCTCGTCGCCGCATACGTAGACGGCGGCGCCTTCCTGAATCCACTGGTACAGCTCGCGCGCTTTCTCCAGCATGCGGTGCTGGACGTACACCTTCTTGTCGGTGTCGCGGGAGAAGGCGACGTCCATGCGGGTCAGCACGCCTGACTCCAGCCAGCGCTGCCACTCGACCTGGTACAGGAAATCGGTGAAGAAATGCTGGTCGCCGTAGAACAGCCACGTCTTGCCAGCGGCTTCCGTCTCTTCCCGTTCGCCCAGGAAGGCGCGGAACGGAGCGACGCCGGTGCCGGGTCCGATCATAATTACCGGCGTATCCGGATTCTCCGGAAGCTTGAAGTTGGAGTTGCTCTGGATGAACACCGGAAGCTTGTCTCCCTGCTGGGTCCGCTCCGCGAGCTGTACAGAGCAGACGCCATAACGCTGTCTGCCTCCATTCTCGTATCTCACTGTCCGGACAGTGAGATGCACTTCGTCAGGATAAGCCTTCGAGCTGCTCGCGATTGAGTATAGGCGAGCCGGAATCTTGCGGAGAGCCTTGACGAATTCGCCCGCCGGGGCACCCTTCAGGCTGTAGTCCTGCACCAGATCCAGGAGATCCCGTCCCTCCACATAAGACCGGAGCTCCTGCTTATGCTCCGGAGCAAGCAGCTCATTCAACCCGCTGCTCTGCGCAAGCTTGGCAATCTGCTCCAGAAGCGGTTTCGTCAGCACCGTGATCTCGTAGTAGCGCAGAAGCGCTTCGCGAAGCGGCAGCGCTCCGTTCTTGCCGGCTTCCACCTCTTCACCAGGCTTCCAGCCCATATACTGGATCAGCTCATCCACAAGCTGCGGATGATTCTCCGGGAAGACGCCGAGGCTGTCGCCCGGCTCATAGCTCAGGTTCGAGCCTTCCAGCGACAGCTCGATATGGCGCGTCTCACGGTCCGAGCCGCGGCCGTTGAGGTTCAGATTCTCCAGAACCTCGGCCTGGAACGGGTAGCTGCGCGAATATTCCGGTTGACCCGAGGCAGGCTCGGACACGGCGGCAATCGCGGCAGCCTCTGCTGCCGGCGCGGATTCGCCCAGCGCCGCCAGCACTGCCTTCATCCATTCCGCCGCTGGCTCGCCGAAATCGACGTCGCAGTCCTGACGGGGAACGATCCGGTTCGCGCCGAGCTCTTCCAGGCGTTTGTCGAAATCCTTGCCCGTCTGGCAGTAAAATTCATAAGACAGATCGCCGAGCGCCAGCACGGAGTAATTCAATGAAGACAGTTCAGGCGCGCGCTTGCTGTGCAGAAATTCATGGAAAGCGATCGCGTTGTCCGGCGGTTCTCCTTCACCATGCGTGCTGACCAGGATGAGCAGGTTGCTGGTCTTCTTCAGATTGTTGGTCTTATAATCGCTCATGGCAGAGAGCGTTGTGATAAATCCGTCCTCTTCGAGCTGTTTCGCAAATTTCTTCGCCAGTCCCTTGGCATTATCCGTCTGGGAACCGAATAGAACGGTCACCTCTTTGGGAGCCGCCTTCACCGGAACGGCAGCAGCCTGCACGGAAGCCGCCTGTACAGCAGCGGCCGCAGGGGCGGCTGCCGGAGTGGCAGAAACGGCGCTGCCGGCGCCCGCCGCAGCCAGATAGCCGCTAAGCCATACCCGCTGGCCTTCGGTTAATGTCGGAATAAGACGGTTCAGCAGCTCCGCCTGCTCCTGACTAAACGGACTATTTGTTACATGAAATTCCAACCCAATCCACCCGCCTCATCTTCGTCGTAGTAATTCCCAGTAACTTGGTCTACATTTTAGTTATCCTCATTAGAAGCTATCATACACCGTGAGGATGGTCAATTATTATCATTTTATAGCTTTTATCAGTTATAGTTATAAAGGATGTTATGATAAAAAAAGTCAGCGTTGCATAATGAATCGGGGGGATTTCCAATTCGCAGTCTATCTCTAACCAAAGGCATCAAAGCCGTCTACGCCCTTCTGGTAGCGGTTGTCCTTGTGGCTCTGTTCCCATGGGCGTCCTATAATGATCCGGATACGTTCTGGCATGTCGAACTCGGTCGTTACATGCTGGAGCACAAGACCGTGCTTCACCACGCCATACATACCTTCTACGGCGACAAGCTGCCGTATATCCCGCATGAGTTCGGCTTTCAGATCGTTGCGGGCGCTTTGTATAACACATTCGGCTGGCCGGGTATTTATCTGCTGACCGCAGCCTGCCTCTTTCTGCTGATCCTGGGCCTTCTGCAATTGGCCAAAGTTTCGCGCCGCGAGCTCGGCTTCAGGGAAGATCATCCCCTGATTCTGCCATTCGTCATGCTGATAACGGTCTGGATTTATTACAATTACTTCAAGGGCAGACCGCAGATGGTGTCCTCTTGGATGATCGTCTGGTACTTCGTGTATTTGCGCAGATTTCAGCTCATGCCAACCAAGCGCAGCGCCGCCGCCATGATTTTGCTGTCGCTTGGTATCGCGAACTTTCATACAGGAGTATGGCTCGTCATCATCGTCTTCACGGGCATGGCGTTCCTCGAAGCCTGGATCGACGGCAGGCTGAACAGACGCCGGGTGCTCGTGTTCGCGGCGGTTACGCTGATCGGGCTAGCCAATCCTGGCGGCTACAAGAGCCTTTTCTATATTCTGACGGTCAGCCATAATAACTTCAACATGCTGATCAACGAATGGCAGCCGATCTCCTTCGGCAAATGGGACACATCGGCCATTACACTTCTGCTGCTGTTCTTCGCCGTGACGCTGCCTTTCTCGCTGTTCAGAAAGCCGTTTCGCTTCTTCCTCATGCTGGGGATTCTGTATCTCGGAGTGTCCAACTTCAAGCAGAATTTGTTCATGTGGCTCTTTATCCCTTACTTTGCCAGCGCATTCTTCGAAGCCTTTCCCTGGATGCGAAAGGTGGATCTCCGCCTCTCTCCGGGGGTGATCACAGCTGCGCTTGCCGCCGGTCTTCTGGCCAACTGCGTAGTGAACTTCATCAATCCGCCCAAGGTTGATGTCCGGGGCTATCCGGTCGATGAGATGAATTACATTCTTTCCGAGCAGAAAGGAACCGAACGGCCAAGAGTGCTCGCGCCTTACGGATCATCCGGTTATGTCATGTACCGGGGAGGCGACGTTCTCTGCGACGGCAGACAGGACCCTTTCATCACCAAGGCTTCCCTTGGCGCTTACGGCTGGACCGCCTTTGAACGGTCCATGTACGGCTTCTCCGACATTCTGCCGGATATCGCCGCTTACGACAAGCCGGATTACATTATCGTCCGCAGCAACGCGGCCACCCGGCTGTTCGAAGGCTGGAGAAAAGCCTTCGGCGAGCCGGTATACCGGGGACAGTATGGCAGCGTCTTTAAGTATACCGGCAGCACAGGGGCGCATACCGGGTCGTAACCGGCCCTCGGCTGGATGGCTCGTCCTGGCCAAAGTCACAAGAGGCTGTCTCAAAAGCCATGAAATGGCAGTTTGGGATAGCCTCCTGTCTTTTAGGTAGGATTAACGTGAGCACTTGTGTGGACGCTTCTCGAACGGACCGTTGTTCCAATCGCTGTGCTCTCCAGATTTTTTTCATTCCACTTTAACGGTGAAAATCCGGAGACCAAGGCGAACGCTGCCGCTATTCCACAATCGTTCCGTCCTCTCCGCTGCTTTCAGAGTAAAAAGATCTCTTCAATCAATTATAAATAAACAAAGAAATCGACCGTTTTTGTAAAAATAGAGGTACCACCTAAGGGAAGAACGGGAGTGCCAAGGCTGTGACCTGTCAGAACTCGGCGAGACGTCGGTACTTGCCAACAACCTTGCACAACCTTGGAAAACAAGCTGCGGTGGATCAAAAACGCAGGGACAGCCCCTATTAGAGTACCGAAAAGCTACGTCAAGTTCAGCTCCCGCTCAGAGGGAAAAGCAGCGTCGCTCTCGTCCCTCCTCCCGGACGGTTCTGGATTTCCACGGAGCCGCCATGCCCCTTCATCAGCCGCTCCGCGATGGCAAGCCCGAGTCCGGTGCCGCCTTGCTCGCGGCTGCGCGATTTCTCCGCCCGGTAGAACCGCCGGAACACATGAGGCAAATCCTCGCCCGGAATGCCGATTCCCCGGTCCATGACCGAAACGGCGACGTTTCCCCCCGAAATATCCATTTGGACCGAAATCTCCTTGCGTTCCGCAGAGTACTTCACTGCATTGTCCAGCAGGATCAGCAGAACCTGCTCCAGCATCTGAGGCTTGATACTAACGGTGGCAGACTCTGCGTTCCGGGTATCGAGAGCAAAATCGAAATCCGGATGCAGCAGGGTGAAATTTTTGACCGTATAGCGCACCGTTTCGGATACCTGTGTTGCATGTATCTCCTTGCGGTCCCTTACCGCCTCTGCCCTGGTCAGCTCCAGCAGGTCGTTCACAATGCCTTTCAGTCTGGACAGCTCTTGTGCGGAAACCTGCAGCGATTCCTCCAGAATGGCCGGATCATGCTTCCCCCAGCGGTTAAGCAGGGAAATATGGCCTTCGATAATCGAAATCGGCGTCCGAAGCTCATGCGAAGCATCCGCCACGAACTGCTGCTGCGCCTGGAAGGCCTCTTCGAGCTGATCCATAAGCTCGTTAAAGACGGCGGCCAGATGCCCAAGCTCATCCCCGCCGTTCGGAACGTTCACCCTTTCCTGCAGACCTTTCCGCTTCATATTATTCATGGTATCGGTCAGTTCCCGGACCGGTCCCAGCAGCTTGCGGGACAGAATAACGCCCCCGAAGCCGCTCAGCACAAATGCACCCACCAGCCCGGCAAGCATTACTGCCAGTATCATACTGCTCAGCCTGTCCGAATTCTCCAGGTTGTTGACGATTTCCACCGTTCCGGTGAAGGTTGCGGTCCGGATCGGGCTGCGGACGACCAGCAGATGATCGTCACCGTACCAGAGTGTAGAGGCGGAAGTACGGACCGCAGTTTCGGGTGCCACCCAGTCGAGCGGCAGATGATCGGCAACGGTTAGCAGCGGAGTCCCATCGCTGTCCAGAATCCGGATCAGCTGGTCATACGAATTCACGCTCTCCACGTAGGGGCGAATGCTCTCAGCCGTCTGCTCCGAAACCTTTCCAATCTCGAAATAACTCCGTATTTCACCGGCGCTCTTCAGCGCGGCGGATTGGGCCTGACCGAACATCCAGCGATTGATCACTACATATTGAATCCCGTTATAGGTCAAAAACAGGATGCACATGAGAGCGGCTGCCCAGAGTGTCAGCTTCCAGCGGATCGACATCCGGGACAGCGCGCTGCGCAGCCGGCTCATTTCCGCATCACATAGCCGAGGCCGCGCAGCGTATGAATCAGGCTAGGTCTGCCCGGCTCGTCGATTTTGTTGCGGATGTAGCTGATATAGACATCGACCGCCTTGGTCTCCACCTCGGAATCATAGCCCCAGATCGTCTCCATCAGCATTTCACGGGTCATGGCTCGCCCCATGTTCTCCATCAGTGCCTGCAGAATTTCGAACTCGCGCTTCGTCACCTCGATAACCGTTCCTCCCCGGGTTACCGTCCGGCCGTCCACATCAAGCTCCAGATCGGCGCAGCGCAGCACACGGGAGCTCTGCACAGACCCTGATCTTCGGAACAGGGAACGCATCCGGGCCAGCAGCTCTTCGATGTCGAAGGGCTTCGGGATGTAATCGTCCGCGCCGCTGTCGAGTCCTGCGATCTTCTCCGCCAAACCGTCCCTGGCAGTAATCATAATAACCGGCGTGCTGCCCGCTGCCCGGATTTGGGCGCATACCGCAAGCCCGTTCATGCCAGGCAGCATCAGATCCAGCAAGACCATATCCCAGTCCGAGCCCAGCGCCACCTCCAGGCCTTTCTTCCCGTCATACGCAACGGTTACCGCGTAACCGGCATGCTGAAGCTCCAGTTCAATGAAGCGCGCCAAATTTTTCTCATCTTCAATCAGCAGTATTTGCTTCACAGGCTCACCCTCGTTTGTTGTCTTCTATGCGATAATCTTATTCTCACTTCATATTGTACTCCGCCCACCTTAAATATCGGTAAAGAAAAAAACGCTGCGCCAATCACTCTCCCCGTTCCTCAATCTCCAATCCTTCCTTTCCGAAGAATGGGCGGGGTCTCCCAAGCCGCTGTAAAGTAATTGTATAGCATGCCTGGCTCTTCAACCCCGGGAGAACTCATTTATCCTCGCCCCTAACGCATAAATGAGTGTTGTCTTCCATCTGCTAAACTTCCCAACCTACGCTTGGTCGCATAGAAAGTTGAGTTATAAACGCATATATTTGAAAAAAACTTGTCCCCGGGACCGATGTTTCTCCCGAGGACAAGTTTTTTTCTCGTTACCGTATAGCCTGTCGCCTTCGTTACTCCGTGACTTCCTTAAAAGATGCGTTGTACAGCCGGAACATAGTCTTGTATCCGGACTCATCGATCTTGATCCCGACCTCTAGGCGTCCGGTCACCTGCAGCGGACCTGTCTTATGCCTTAAATTGACATCCTCCGGCACAAACACAATCATAATCTTGTTCCAGTACGTTTCGTCCCCGTTATCGAAAGGACATTCGGCTCCAGGCTGAGGGATCAGCAGGAACCAGTGCTTCTCGAAGGAAAGCACCTCGCCCATAAAGCCTTTGATCGACACTTGGCTTTTGCTCTCGCTGAGGTCCCAGAACCGCTCCGACGGCCTGGTCTGGTCATCCCCGTCAAAAAATTCCGACCAACCAATCTTTAACGTGCCTGACGGGTTCTCGTCATCCGGACGTTTGGCCGTCTCTTCTCCAGCATTCCCGGGAGTGGCGGATGCCGGCGCTTCCGTCTTGCTGCCGTTGTCCGCATTGGCGGCCGACGGAGAAGGCGATGCGGAGTCCGGATTTCGGGCAAGAGAAGGAGCGGCGGAAGCCTGCGTTATCCGGTTGGAACCGGACGATTTGGCCTCGGCGCTTTGGGCAGGAAGAACCGCAGGCTTGGAGCTGCCCGTAGCCTTTTGCCCCCCGGAAGAAGGCATTCCTGAGGCCAATGTTACCTCTGACGCTGAATTCGCAGCCTTTGCCTTAGGGTCCGGCGTTGGCTTTAGTTCCGGGGAAGCCCAAGGCGACGACGCAGAGCCGATGGCGGCGGGGGAAGCCGTCAAGGCAGAAGCAGGCGAGCTCTCCGGCGAAGCAGAATTCAAGGCAGCAGCGGAAGCACCGGCAGCCTTGAACTCCGAATCCCCCCCGGCGATTCCTTGTTCATCGATGGATACCGAGGGGCTCCGAACCGACGAAAATGAAGACGCTGACGTCTCTTCCTTGTCTTTGCCGCATGCAGACAGCATCAGGGTTAGGGAGATCATGACGAATATCAGAATCTTGGGGTATATCTTCATAAGCACAGCTTACCTCCTAGGATTTAAACAAGGCGAGCGGTTGAAGCCGATACATCCGGAAGGCGGGAATCAGCGAAGCGAGCAGTCCGAGCATAATGGTTCCCGCAGCAATCCAGCCGTGATCAGCGTTCCAAAGATAAGGATTTATCTGAACCCCCGCTTGGGCGTAGAGCATCTCTCTAAAGAGAAGTGCAGCCAAGTGGCCCGCAAGGAAGCCTGCCGCCAGCCCGGTCAGCGTCAGCATCAGGCCTTCGCTGACCAGTGTCATCCATACATATCGCTGCGGCTTGCCCAGCAGCCGTAACAGGCCGGCGTCTTTGGTGCGCTCCCCGGCGGCGGCGATCAGGGACAGCAGAATCGTGATCGCGGCGAGAAGTACGCACAGACCGGCCAAAATGCCGACAAGCCTGGAGCCTTGATCGACCGCGTTCACGACATCCGATACGGCCTTGCTTGTATAGACGGCCTGGACACTGCCATTGCCATCAAGCGATTGCTTCAGATTATGCGCCCCAAGGAGGGTGGACGGCTTGACCAGTACGGCGGTAATCTCACGCTCCTCTCCCTCAAGCCTATGAACCGCCCAAGCATAATCGACGGTCGTGAACACCGCCCGGTCATCCGGCGTGTTCAGCTTGGGCAAAATACCGGTCACCGTATATAGAAAGCCTTCATGGGAATGTTCTCCCGATTCTCCCTCTCCCTCATCAGCGTGGCTCCCGGACGCCTCCTCTACAAGACCGTGGGCCCCCGCGAACGTATCGCCGACATGCAGACCGAGCGTCTTCGCGACATGCGATCCGACAACTGACTCTCCCGTGACGGCGTACAGCGCACCTTCCTTCAGCTTGCGATCACCGTATCGGGTCAAAAAATACTCCGGATCGATGCCGACGACCGGAAATCCGTTGTAATTATCTCCGGTCGTCATCGCATATGCCTTGTCCACGCCCGAATCGCGCCGCGCCTCATCCAGCACACTTGCCGGAATGTTCCCTGTAGGAGCACCAATATGGTAGAACGTGTTCAGGACAAGCTGGGTTTCGCTCCCCTGTGCGCCAATAACGAGATCGAATGGACCGTAGCCCTTTTCCGCCCCTTGCTCGACGCTGTCCCGAAAAAGCGAAAACAGAACGATAAAAGCGACGGTCGCTCCAATTGCACAGACGGTAAGAAAAGAGAGAAAGAGCCGATGGAGGATATTCCGCAGCGATAATGAAAACAGATTCATCGGTTGCTTACCTCCTGTGCGGCATCCCTTCCAGCTTGATGATCCGCATGCTTCCGAACTCGGTTCAACTCCCTGATATCGATACATTTCGGAAAGCGCTCAGCCATGTTCAGGTCATGCGTGACAACAATTAGAGTCTGTTGCCCGGAAGAACTCAGATCGAACAGAAGCCGCGAAATTTCATCTGCGGTTTCCCAGTCCAGACTGCCGGTAGGCTCATCTGCAAGCACTAGCGGCGGATTGTTCACCAGCGCGCGCACAATCGCCACCCGCTGCTGCTGCCCCCGGGACAGTTGGGCAGGCATATGCTTCGCCCGGTCCGGCAGACCTACTCTCTCCAGCCAATCGGAGATGATCGTCTTTCTCTGCTTCGCCGGGATGCTGGTGTTCATTGCGATTTCGATATTCTGGCTGGCGGTCAGGGATGGAATCAGATGGAAATCCTGCAGCACATAACCGATGCTCAGGGAACGCAGCCGGTCCCGTTGTGCCTCCGTCATGGTGTAGAGCGGCTGCCCGTCCAAGTGAATCTCTCCCTTGTCCGGCGCTTCGATTCCGCTGATTAAATGCAGCAACGTGCTTTTACCGGACCCACTGGGTCCGGTAATCGCCACCTTTTCACCTTTTTCCACCTGCCAAGAGGGAATATCCAGAATCGGCAGACGGCGTCCGTCTATCCGGAAGCTTTTGCTCAGGCCGGAAATTTGCAGCATGCCCGCTCCCCCTTAGCGCAGAACAATCCGTTCGGAGAGCGAATCCCACTTCAGATTTTTCCCGGTCAACTGGCTGAATGCAGACAGCGGAAGATAGATCGTGCCGTTATCGTTATCTACCGTGAAAGAGACAGCCTTGCCGTTCAGCGTTGCGGTCAGTTTGGACATGTCGATGCTCAGTGTGTTTTTGCCAAAAGATGCTTTCGAAACGGTTGATCCGTTGCTATAACTTCCTCCAAGGGATTTGATGAGCGCAGCGACTGGATACAGCACTTCGTTATCGCGGTTGATTTTAAATTTCGGATACATATATTTCGATTGAAGCTCGGCCGATCTCTTGTCCAGATTGACGCCTACAATGGCTGCGGAAGCTCTGGCAATCTGGGTGTTATCCACTTGACCTTTTACTTTCTCGACGATTGGACCGTAAGCCCAAACTCCGACATCAACGGCGGAATGCCCGTGCCCGGACCAGCCGACCAGCAATCTTTTGGAAATCACAGCATTGTAGGCACCCTCTTGCTTATAGGAGGAACCGTCGCCGGCAAGAATCGCCTGAACCTCTTCATCTGTCAAATCATTAAATCCGGTATTCTCTGCCACAATGCTGCGAATTTCCTCCGGGCTTTTGGCCTCGGCCAGCTTGCTCGCGATGGATTCCGAAGAATGCTTCTGCTTGTCCCACAGGTCGATATTCAGTTCGTAGATATTGTCGCGCGACAGAGACAGCCCACCCGTTTCATGGTCTGCGGTCACGACTACGGAGGTATTGCCGTCTTTTTTGGCGAACTCGATCGCGGTCTTAAAGGCGGCGTCGAAATCAAGTGTCTCCTGAACAAGCGTCGGAAAATCGTTGGCATGTCCGGCATGGTCGATCCGGCCGCCTTCGATCATCATGACAAAACCGTTCTTATCCTTGGACAAAATCTTCAAAGCGGACGAAGTCATTGCCGCAAGGCTCGGAATTTCGGCGGTACGGTCAGGAGTGTAAGCAACATGGGAACTGCCAAAGAGGCCAAGCACCTTGGTCGTCGAAGCCGGGAGAGCCTTTAGCGCGCTTGCGCTCTCAACAACGGTATATCCTTTCGCTTTGAACTCGGGCAAAATATTTTTGTCAGTCCGCTTGCCCTTCTCATCCTTCGTCACAAAAAATTGCTTGCCTCCGCCGAACAGCACATCCACGCCGCTTTCTATGTATTGAGAGGCAATGGCCGACTCGTTATCGCGGTTGCGGACATGGGATGCATATACGGCAGGCGTAGCATGGGTGATCCGCGCGGTAGTTACAAGACCGGTTGCTTTGCCACTGCTCTCTGCAGCTTCAATGACAGAGGCAAAAGGCTTGGACACATCTTCATTGGAAACGCTGATGCCCGCGTTGTATGTCTTGTGGCCTGTGGCAAAAGCTGTTCCGGCAGACGCGGAATCCGTTACGACCCCCGACACCACCTTGCCGCCGTCTTCGCCGCGATCCGCGTATGTCGTTGCTTGTCCTACATAGTAAGGGTCGAGGTTAAGGTGCTTGACTCCTTTTTTATACTGTTCATAATAGCGTGTCGCCGAGATTTGAGCGGGTCCCATGCCGTCACCAATCAGAACGATCAGATTTTTCGATGGAGCTTTTGAAGCCGCTTGCGACTTGGACGAGCTTTGCGCCGCGTAAGTAAAACTCCCTGTAGAAAGAATCAGGCAGGCCAACCCGCCGATCGCGGCCTTTTTCATACTTTTTTTCATGTTTTATTTACCCTCCCAGTTAGATGTAATCAGATTTAGTCTAAGAGGGGAGTATTGTCCCTAAGTAAAATGACAAGCCGACTTTGATTAAATTTTAACGAGAAGACGAAAAACCGCCCAATTCGCTATGAAAGTAGATCCATCGTTCCGGAGTAATCCGGTTATTGGTTGAAGGCATAGAACCTTCTCCTTCCTAACCCTCTATTACCCGGTTTGTGCTTGTGCTGTGCCAACGTTAGTAAAACGGGCAGACGTAGAAAAAAAGGAGACGCAGGGTCTCCTGAGTCTCCTTTTCATCATATCGATATGAACAGATCACTTAATCCCGCGCAGCCGTTAGCCTTTCGACACCGGAATCTGGATTTCGGTCAAATACTCAGCCGGGTCGCTCTCGGACCATGGGCCTTTATGATAGATCGCACGGGTATTACCGCTGATCCGGTATCCGCTCTCCGACATCCAGATGCCAAGCGCCCGGTAAGCCTCGCTCATTTCTTCAAAAGGACCTTTATGAAAGGCCACCGCCATCTCCGGCACCGCTTCAAGCTCCCGGATTTTGATCCGATCACTTTCGGTCGCCTCACCCTGAAAATGCATCATCAATTCCACGTCCACATCGCTTTCCTTGTATCCGGGATCATGATAGACGGCGTATGTGGGCGGAACACATTTAATGCGCTGCTCAGCTACAAAACGGTTCAGTTCATCCCACAGCTTCCCCTCCTCATTGTATTGTGCAATCACATCCCTCAAAGACAGCATGCGGTACGCCGGTATCGATTTAATTGAAATTTCCTGACTCAAGGCATAGCCCTCCCTTTCCATTCGTTTGATCAGCGTCTCAATACGCTGCAATTTGTTCTTCTCGTGCTCGATCGATTCCTTAACGCTTCTCTTTCGATTCTCCAACAAGGCCAGCAGCATGCCGGAATCCCCGATATTGTTCATGAGCCCCTTGATTTCGGACAGGCTAAATCCGAGTTCTTTCAGGAGATGAATGCGGTTCATCACCTGAATCTGGTCAGCGGAGTACATCCGGTAACCGGTGGAAGCATTGACCTCCTGAGGCTGAAGCAGGCCGATTTCGTCGTAATGTCGCAGCATACGGACCGACACCCGGGTCAGTTGCGAGAACTCGCCGATCTTGAACATGGAATCTCCTTTCTTCTTTTCATCAATCCGGATTGTAAGCTAAGCTTAATCCCTCACATGATGAGAGAGTCAAATATTGTTTTTTAAACTTTTTGAATGTCCCGCGTCGTTGAGAATGCGGCACTTTTGCTATACACTTGTTTAAGAATATGACAGACATGGGGGATTTCCTTGTTCAAGCTGCTGCTGATCGAAGACGACGCAACACTATTTAACGAGATCCGAAACCGGCTGACCCAGTGGTCGTACGATGTGTACGGCATTTCCGATTTTGCCAAAGTGATGGAACGGTTCTCGGAGGTCAAGCCCGATCTTGTGCTGATTGATATCGGACTACCGATGTTCGACGGATTCCACTGGTGCCGCATGATCCGGTCGCATTCCAATGTGCCCATTATCTTTCTCTCTTCCCGGGATCATCCGACCGATATGGTCATGTCGATCCAACTGGGAGCGGACGATTTTGTGCAGAAGCCCTTTCATTTCGATGTGCTGATCGCCAAAATACAGGCTATTCTCCGGCGGGTCCACGATTACAGCACCACCGAGCCTGTGACACTCCGAACCTGGTGCGGCGCCGCCGTTGATCTGGATAAGAATACGGTAAGCAATGCGGAGGGCAGCGTGCAGCTGACCCGCAATGAAATATATATTTTGAAGCTGCTCATCGACCGAAGGAATCGGATCGTCAGCCGCGAGGAGCTCATCAAGAGCTTATGGGATGACGAACGTTTTGTCAGTGACAACACGCTGACCGTCAATTTGAACCGGCTGCGCAAGAAACTGGAGGACATCGGGCTGGACCGGTTCATCGAAACAAAGGTCGGCCAGGGATACATGGCGGCTGATGAGAGTGATCTCCATGATCGCTAACTTTTTGAAGGAACGGTTGAGCTGGATTCTCATGTTCATCCTTGGGCAGGCCATTATTGTGTTCATCGCTTATTTGGACAATATGATCCCGCTTCAGCCGGTGCTCTACATCGTGTTTCTGTCCATGATCGCTTTTGCCGCCTTTCTGGTCCTTCGCTACCGGAATGAGACCAGGTTCTACCGGAGCCTGAAAGATTGGGAGAGCAGTCTGGATCTAACAGAAATCACCAAGGCCGACAGTCCCTTCGAGCGTCTGGTGGAAGACTCGCTTATCGGACAGACGGAACGTCTGAAGCGCGACGCCTCACTGGAACGGACCCGGTTCGAGCTTGAACAGGATGAGCTTCTCTCCTGGATTCATGAAGTGAAGACGCCGCTCACCACCATGCATCTCATCATCGAACGCATGGACGATTCATCTCTGAAAGTCCAGCTGACGTACGAATGGCTGCGCATCCATCTTCTGCTTGACCAGGAGCTGCACCGGAAGCGCATTTCCTTCATCGAGAATGATCTGTATATGGAAAAAGTCAGCCTGAACGCGCTCGTCGTAGGCGAGATTCGGACACTCAAATCCTGGTGCATCGCCAAGGGCATCGGCTTCGAGCTTCAGCTTGATATGGATGAGGTGCTGAGCGATGCCAAATGGCTGGCTTTTATCCTCAGACAGATTCTCACCAATGCGGTCAAGTACAGTCAGGACGGCGAAATCATCGTCCGCAGCTATGTGCGGGAGGATCAGACGGTGCTGGAAATAACCGATTTCGGCAGAGGCATCGATTCCCGGGATCTTCCCCGAATCTTCGATAAAGGCTTCACCTCCACGATGGAGCATCACGACAATGCCTCAACGGGCATGGGACTGTATCTGGTCCGGCGTGCCGCCGACCCGCTTGGAATCCGAATCAGCGTGCGATCAGCTCCCGGCGAAGGCTCGACCTTTACGCTTGTCTTCTCCAAGCGCAACGAATTTGTGAAGCTGTCAGGCGTGTGACAACATTGTCACATGCTTTTGTTTTTTGTTCGGCCGATCAAACGATGACTTCAGGGGGTTCATCCTACAATAGAGTCAAGAAAGGCAATGAGCCTATATGATAAAGGAGATTTGATCATGAACATCCTCGAAGCGGACAAAATCTATAAGAGCTATGGCAATAAATTCAACCGGCAGGAGGTGCTGAAGGGAATTGACATCGTGATCGGCAAAGGCGAGTTCGTCAGCATTATGGGCGCCTCCGGTTCCGGCAAAACTACGCTCCTCAACGTCCTCTCCTCCATCGATAAGGTCAGCGGCGGAACGATTCATATAAGCGGAACCGAAATGACAGCGATGAAGGAGAAGCAGCTGGCCGAGTTCCGCAAGCAGCATCTCGGGTTTATTTTTCAGGACTATAATCTGCTCGACACGCTAACGGTGAAGGAGAACATTCTGCTGCCCCTGTCCATTTCGAAGACACCAAGAGCAGAGGCTGAGCGCAGATTTCAAGAGGTGGCTGGCGAACTCGGCATCTACGAGGTAAGAGATAAATATCCGAATGAAATTTCAGGGGGGCAGAAGCAGCGTACCTCCGCCGCCAGAGCGTTCATCCATGAGCCGAGCATCATCTTTGCGGACGAGCCGACGGGAGCGCTGGACTCCAAATCGGCCTCCGATCTGCTGAACAAGCTGAGCGAGCTGAACCAGCGCCGGGAGGCGACCATTCTGATGGTAACGCATGATCCGGTGGCTGCCAGCTACTGCAGCCGGGTTATTTTTATCCGGGACGGACAGATTTACACGCAGCTGAACAAGGGCTCGCAGGACCGCCAGACCTTTTTCAAGGATATTATGAAGACCCAGGGTGTGCTCGGAGGTGTGCAGGTTGAACATTAATCAGCTCATCTTCCGCAATCTGAAGAAGAATCTCAGTCATTATTCGCTATATGTCTTCGCGCTGATCTTCAGCGTCGCGCTGTATTTCGCATTTGTCACCCTGCAGTTCGATCCTTCGATGGATGAAGCCAAAGGCTCGATCAAAGGTGCGGCTGCGATGAAATCGGCGTCCATCCTGCTGGTAGCGATCGTCGCCATATTTCTGCTCTATGCCAATAACATTTTTATCAAAAGACGAAGCCGTGAAATCGGGTTATTCCAGCTGATCGGCATGACCCGGGACAAAATCTTCCGCCTGTTAAGCGCCGAAAATTTGCTCCTCTACATCGGTTCGCTGCTGGCGGGTATTGCGCTGGGCTTCTCGGTTTCCAAGCTCATTCTGATGATTCTGTTCAAGGTCATTGGAGTCGATGAGTTGGCTGCCCTGCACTTCTCGGGAAAGGCGCTTGTTCAGACCCTAATTGTGTTCGGGGCGATCTATGTCCTCATCATGCTAATGAATTACTCCTTCATCAAGAGACAGAGTATTCTGAATCTGTTCCGGGCGACCTCCGTTACGGAGACGCGGGTGAAGAAAATTTCGGCGGCGGAGATTGTGATCGGATTGCTTGGAATTCTGTTGATTTCAGTCGGGTATTATGTATCCTCCAAGCTGTTCGGCGGGGATTTCGCTACGATGAATTCACTGTTCGGGGCGATGATCTTAATTCTGGCCTCGGTAATTATCGGTACGTATTTGTTCTATAAAGGATCTGTCCGGTTCATCACCAATCTGATCCGCAAGAGCAAGAACGGCTATCTGAACGTCAATCAGGTGCTCTCCCTCTCATCGATCATGTTCCGGATGAAGTCCAACGCGCTGCTGCTGACCATCATAACAACCGTATCCGCTCTGGCAATCGGCCTGTTGTCGTTAAGCTACATCTCGTATTACTCAGCCGAAAAGAGCGCCGAACAGTCGGTCCCCGACCATTTCGGATTCAGCACTGTTCAGGATGCGGACCGGTTCACCGAGATGCTGAAGTCCAAAGACATTGCTTATTCGGAGAAGAAGCTGGAGGTTATTCAGGCGGCGTTCGATGCCACACAAATTCTGGATACGAGTCTGGATACACTGAAGATTGATCCGAAAGCCATGGTGATGCCCGTAATCAGTGAACAAAGTGCCGGACTTGATGTTCAGAAGGATGAGGTCATCCTCTCCGGATACGATGACTTGATGCAATCCTTTATGGCGCTGAAGAGCTCCGGAAACATAGTCCTTAAAGATCTGAAGAACTCATTTCCGCTGAATTACACAGATATGCATGCCAAACATTATATCGACTATTATTACACGAGCGGCGGACTGCCTGTTGCGATTGTAGACGACTCTGTATTTCAATCCTTGAAACAGAACGCCGATCCCAAAATCCAGAAAAAAACCTCAATCTATATTGGCGTCAATATCAACAAGAAAAGTCAGATCGAAGAAGCGAACAGTCTGTTTCTGTCGAAGACATTCGGTGAATTATCCCACTCCCAGCTTGACATGAGCACTACCCAAAAGCGCAACATGGGGATGATTATGTTCATCGTAGCCTTCCTTGGACTCACCTTCCTGATCACCTCGGGCTGCATTCTGTATTTCAAGCAAATGGGTGAAAGCGAAGAGGAAAAAGGCAGCTACACCATCCTTCGCAAGCTCGGTTTCACGCAGGGCGATCTGCTGAGAGGACTTCAAGCCAAGCAGTTGTTCAGTTTCGGCATTCCGCTCGCCGTCGGTCTGCTGCACAGCTACTTCGCTGTCCGGTCGGGCTGGTTCCTCTTCGGAACGGAGCTGTGGACGCCGATGTTCATCGTCATGATTATGTATACCGTGCTGTACTCGATATTCGGTCTGCTGTCTGTCCTGTACTGCAAGAAGGTCATCCGGCAAGCGCTCTAGACCCGGCCTCTCATAAAAAAAGCTTGCTCTCCGTTATTAGAGAGCAAGCTTTTTGCTGTGCGGAAGAATCAGATGAGGGCGATAGCCAGCAAAGTGAAGAGGCTGAGCGTAAGTATGGAGCTGGCATAGCCGTACGGGTATCCGTACGGGTAGAAAGCCGAGGTCTTCACGTCGCCGCCTTCGGTTTCAAGATAGAGATTATTGTAATCGACATCTTTTACGACACCGGTATATTGCCGGCCGTCCCTGGTCATGACGCGCACTTTTCTTCCTTTGCATCTCAAGCAGTTGTAATAAACTTCCACCGCAATCACTCCTCCCTATAGCAGCATTGTATGGGAGGCGATGTCACGGGGAAACGGCGTTTGTACAGTAAATGCCGGAAGATCTCACACTAGTTCCCACAGCCGCTGAAGCAGCATCACCTGGAAAAATACAAAAGACGCCTCCAGCCTGCTGGCTGTGAGACGCCCTCTTGTACATATGCTTTTTTTCGGATACAGATTATATGCTCTCAGCCGATGATCGTCTGGCCAATCAGGAACAAATTCAGCGTTACCACGATTCCGGCGATGATCCAGCCCAGAATAGTAGTGATTCGGTGGTTGACCAGTCCGCCCATCAGCTTGCGGTCGCTGGTGAAAATAATGAGCGGTATCAGGGCGAACGCAATCCCAAAGGACAGCACCACCTGACTCATGACCAGCGCGCGGGTCGGGTCTACACCTGTTAGAATAATTGCAAGCGGCGGCAGCGTCGTGATTGCCCGACGAAGATACAGATTGATCCGTTTGTTGATGAAGCCCTGCATGACGACGTCTCCCGCCATCGTTCCGACGGAGGCGCTGGAGAGTCCCGCGATGAGCAGGCCCAGTCCGAAGGACACTGCCGTAACCGGCCCTACCAGCTGTCCGAATTGGTGATACGCCACATCGAGGTCCTCTACGGTCAGTCCGTTCTTGAAGAAGGTGGCTGCGGAGACGACTACCATCGCCATATTGACAGCGCCCGCGATGAACATGGCAATCAGGATATCAATGAATTCCAGCTTGAAGATCTTCTTCTTCTCCGCATCGTTCTGTCCAACAATCCGATGCTGTGTCAGCGACGAATGCAGGTAGATCGCATGCGGCATCACGGTAGCTCCGAGAATACCGGCGGCCAGGAGCACGCTGTCCACGCCTTGGAACCGGGGCGTTACGATGCCCTGTACAACGCTGCCGACATCCGGCCGGGCTGTAATTACCTGAAAGGCGAATGCCAGAACGACTATCAAAATCATGGCCGCAATTCCGGCCTCCAAGCTTCGGTAACCCCGCCGCTGAAGCTCCAGGATAGCGAATGATCCGGCAGCTGTAATAATGGCGGCGGCCAGCATAGGTATATCAAATAATAGATAAAGTCCGAGCGCCGCTCCTAGAAATTCGGCCAAATCCGTCGCCATGATCACTAGCTCGCTCTGAATCCATAGTGCGATCGACGCGCCTTTCGAGAACCGGTCTCGCGCGACCTCCGGCAGATTACGGCCGGTCGCAATGCCAAGCTTCGCCGAAAGGGATTGAATGAGTACAGCCATCAGATTGGAGGCTGCGATAACCCACAGCAGCATATATCCGTATTTGGAGCCAGCCGTAATATTTGTCGCAAAATTTCCGGGATCCAGGTAAGCAACCGCCGCGATAAAGGCAGGACCGAGAAAAGGAAGAATACGTCCAAGCCCTGTGGCTTTTCCGCGTATAGCGGTCTGGGCGGCGAGTCGATGCTTATCTTGCTCCACGGATGATCCCAGTGCAAAGGTATCTTCCAACATATTTATTTCCTCCCCGCCTAATTATTTGCCAAGCACATAAATGTTTGCCTCGTGCAACTTTTGATAAACTTATTATATTCCCCTTTACCCAAATTGTAAACCCGGGCATTCGCCTATTTCTGAAAAAAATTGAAAATTTATCATCCTCCTTTCATGGTATACCAACAAGAGGCAAATATTTCAGCAATAGATACGCGTATTACTAACGGTTTGTCACCCGTTTTCCATCCTTAATGTCCCACATATATACGGCGCCCGCCAGAAGCAATCCCAGGAAAGAAAACAGCGCACCGAACCACGGCAAATAAGATAAACCGACATTGGTAATGATAGCTCCCCCAATGAATGCCCCGAAGGCGTTGCCAAGATTTAGCGCAGAATGATTGGATGTAGACGCAAGCGCCGGAACATGCACCGTATAAGCGAACACGGCCAAAATAAGAGCCAGGAAGGCGAAATTCACCAGCAGCGAAGGCATAAGCTTCCAGTCTGCCAGCTTGCCTCCGACAATGTTGCCGGTTGTTACCCCTACGCCGAACAGAACCAGAATCCAGGCTACTGCGCTCTCAGAGAAGCCCGTAATATCTTCAAGCAGCGGCGTGATATAGGTGAATACGGCAAAAAGACTGCTGCAGCCCAGCGCACCTGTCAGCAGCACGAGCAGCAGCTTCGGCTGAAGCAGCGCAGCTCGCTGTGGGAGAACTTGCGGCTGCAGGAACCAATATTTAGGACGCATTCTCAAACGGGAGACCTGCTCCGACAAATCGAAAGCTTATGCGCCCGAGCTGCCGCATACTGATGAACCTTATATGAACCGTGTATTTGAATATATCCATGACACTTTTACTTCTCACATCAGTATTGAGGAGCTGTCTTCCGTCGCTCTCCAGAGCCGATATCACTTTATCCGTTCCTTCAAAGCCATTACAGGTGTCACACCCTATCATTACATCCTCCGGCTGCGCATGAACCGGGCTAAGTACGAGCTTGAATCGACCGAGGCGACCATTTCTGCAATCAGCGCCGGCCTCGGCTTCGCTTCAACCAGCCAATTCTACCGCTATTTCGTCAAGTTCGTCGGAACGACCCCGGAGCAGTACCGGATCAACCGGAAGAGACCGACGCTGCCGGTTTAGACGGATACATTCCATCTCTAACATTCATCGTCTTACATATGCAGCGCAAAAAAGCGGGCCTCCTATCGGGAGACCCGCTCTTCGCGTTGCTTATTGTTGAGGAGTTTACAAATTAGCGGTTAAGACGGTAGCCGCCATGAAAGACGGGTCCGACATAGGCGTTGAACGAGAACCCGGATGAGATGGCTGCAGTAACGAAGTCTTTTGCCTTGACTACCGCATCCTTTGCGCTCATGCCGTTCGCCAGCCCCGCTGTAATCGCAGCGGCGAATGTGCAGCCTGCGCCGTGATTATGTGCCGGTTCAAGCTTGTCCGTCTCCAGTACGGCATAATCCGTACCGTCATAGTACAGATCAATTGCTTTGTCACCGCCCAGCGCCTTGCCGCCTTTGATTACGACAGCTTGGGCGCCGAGCTCCTTGATGAGAGCCGCCGCTTCTTTCATATCGTCCAGGTTCGACAGTCTACCCTTGCCGGACAGCACACCGGCTTCGAACAGGTTCGGCGTAACAACAGTTGCCAACGGGACGAGCAGATCGCGGATCGCATCCGCGCTTTCAGGATTCAGCACTTCGTCCTCGCCCTTGCACACCATAACCGGATCAATGACTACATTTCCCTGCCCGTTCTTCTTGATCGCCTGTTCCGCGACGCGGACGATCTCGGCGCTGCCCAGCATGCCTGTCTTCAATGCGTCCACCGGACCTCCGGCGAATACCGTCTTCAATTGCTCGGCGACCAGCTCCGGGCTGACGGGATATACATGATGATGCCAGCCGTTGTCCGGGTCCATCGTGACAATGGTCGTCAGCGCGCTGAATCCATAGGTTCCGTATTCTTGAAAAGTTTTCAAATCTGCCTGGATGCCTGCACCGCCGCTGGAGTCGCTGCCAGCGATCGTCAAGGTCTTCACTATTCTGTCCACTTCCAATTATCCTTTCCGACTTGCCGTAATCATAGTTTACGGTTTCTATTGTGCAACGAAACGGCCGGAACGGCAACCCCCATATACGCTTGGCTTCCCTGGGTTAATTAACGATGCCGGCCAACACCGCCGCCACCGCTGGCTTTGCCTCCACCGGAGGAGCCTGATGAGCGCCCAGCTCCACCGCCGCTTGAACCTCCGCGCCCTGGTTGCCACCGGAGGACCAGGAACTCCCGCCGGAGGAGCGTCCTCCGGCTCCACTGCCGCCGAACCGGGCAGCACAAGCATTAAGATCATTATGCCCGAGATTAAACATCCGCATATGGATTTCACACTTATGTATTTCAATATCGGCGCTCCTCCTTCTTATGTCGCATCCTCTCTCTTTTTATCGGTGAAAAAGGGGATTGGTTTAACCGAACCACAAAGCGGCCCCCCGGTTGTCACCCGAAGCGCCGCAATTTCTGTACCGCCTCCATCACACCGGCGGCTGCCATTGATGACCCCCTACAAATCCCTCGCAGAATAGATGCGCAGAGATACGAAGTAGGAAGCGAGGATAAACACCAAATAGAGAAACCCAGCCGCCATGCTTTCGATGAGACTGAAGCCAGATACCCGGGAGATAAAATCATCCAGCCACGGCATGCTCTCCATTAAATGGCGAAGATTCATCGAACCGAAGAAGATGATCATGAAGAAGACGGTATTGATAATCTGCTGTCCCTTCGGCCCAAGCCAGTAGTAGATCGGAAGGTAGATTGCGCCTGATGCCGGAACGAGCAAAATCGTGAAGCCGATATCATGCCAATTGATACTCTGAGGGCGCCCGGCCAATTCCAGGATGAAGTAGGAAAGAAACATGCAGCCCAGTCCGAACAGAAGATAGGGAAGGATCGACACATACTTTGCGGTTACGATCTGGCTGCGCCGCACCGGAAGACTGAGCGCGAACTGTTGATTCATGTTCCTCACATCCATCATACAGGAATTAACCAGGAGCAGGATGGAAGGCATAGTCACGAACAGACTCACACTGAACAGATCATTGCTCATCGTCGTGTACGACAGGAACACCAGGTACGCCGCTACGAAGAGCAGATAGTTGACCGACAGCAAGATGTCCTTGCGGATCAGGGAAACGATGTTGCTCACGCGCTTTTTCCTCCCTTGGAAGTGAAATACATAATGTCTTCAAGAGTCGGTGTCTCCAGCAGGGCATCCTCCTGAAACACCTGCTTCGCGGCGCTGCGGTCCTTGCACAGGGCTTCGAACCCGACAGAGCTCTCTCTCACGCCGACAAAAAGCTTGCGCACATCGCGGTCCAGCAGCTCCCGCCCGCCTTTGATCATCACGTACCGGTCCAGCACTCCCTCCTTGCTGTCGCTGAAGACAACCTGGCCGGCGTTCAGAAAAACGATGTAATCCGCAATTTTATCAAGATCGGTCGTAATGTGGGTCGAGAACAGAATCGACTTGCTGTCATCGAGAATCTGCTCGCTCAAGAGGTCCAGCAGCTCTCTTCGAAAGACCGGATCAAGACCGGCCGTTGGCTCGTCCATAATCAGCAGATCAGCATGATGCGATAAGGCGACCGCAAGTGAAAACTTCATTTTCATTCCCTTGGAGAGGTTCTTGATCTTGGCTTTGGGCGACAGCTCGAACATCTCCAGATACTTCCGGAAGGCTTCCTCATCCCAATGTTTATAAAAAGGGGCCAGAATCGTCTTCATCCGACCGATTGTCAGATGCTCGTAATATATATTCTCGTCCGACACATACCCGACTCTATCCTTGATCGAGGGTTCCTCTGACGGATGGCCCCCAAGCAGCTGGATGCTGCCCTTGTCGGGGCGAACCATGTCCATCATCATTTTGATTATCGTGCTCTTTCCTGCCCCATTGGGACCGATCAGCCCTGTAATGAACCCCCTGTTCACACCGAAATTTACATCCTTCAAGCTAAACCTGCCGAAGGATTTGCATACGTCCTGGACCTCCACAACATGACTCATTACTCTGCCTCCTCATCAAGCGTCTTCAAGATTTCGATGGTCTCCGGCAAGCCCATTCCCAGGAGCCTGCTGTCCCGCAGCACTTCTCTCATCTTCTCCTCAAGCAGCCGGTAGCGCTGCTCCCTGATGTACTGCTGATTCATCCCCGAGACAAAAGACCCTTTGCCTACCAGCGAATCAACCAGACCTTCGCGTTCAAGCTCCTCATATGCCCGTTTGGTCGTAATTACGCTGATCTGCAAATCCTTGGCCAATTGCCGGATTGAAGGAAGCGCCGTACCCGGCGCCAGCTCGCCCTGGAGAATCATCTGTCTGACCTGGCTGACAATTTGCGCATATATCGGTTCTCCCGATGAATTGGACAATAGAATGTTCATCCTTCACCTCTTCCGGGCCTTCTCGTTTATATTGTATATATTATATATATACTTTATGTTCATTTTAGTCAATGGGAAAAGCAGACTGCCTGTTTGACGGTGCAGCGGTGTTATGACCAACATGTGCTAGGAGTGCCTGGCCGGACACATCAAAAAGACACCGGAATTCCGGTGTCTCATCGGGTTCGCTCCCTAGCGAATAACCATCAGGTTATTCGTAAGAGCTTTGTTCATTTGCTTTGTAGCCTTTGTCCCGGCGCAGCATTTCTTTCCGCCGGTCGCTTTTCTCCTGCATCATCTGATTGGCTTCATGCGCGGTCGGCGCTTCCTGCTCCAGATCTTTTACCGTGTTGATCAGATTCTTGTCTGGGCTCATGTGATTCAAGCACTCTCCTTCACCAGGTTGTCCCGTATAGTGTGCGGAAGAAGAGACAGAATATACATGAGCCTTGTCCACTCAACCGGAAGGTGTCAGCGAAAGGCTGATGATTTCCGACCGGCTGGCAAGCCGGATCGGCGGTCCCCATGTGCCATATCCGGAGGACACGATCACATGCAGGTTATTTTTGTTTAAATAGCCCCAGTCCAGCTCGAACAGCCGCTTCGTTATCCAATGATTGGGCGCAATCTGTCCCCGGTGGGTATGTCCCGACAGAAGCACATCGACCCCCGCTTCAGCGGCAGCGGCGAAGCCCGTAGGCTGATGATCCATCATGATTACCGGCCGGGTCAAATCCAGATCTTCCAGCAGGTCTGCCACGCTCATGCGTCCGCCGGGCTCCATGCTTTCGGCTGTCTTGTCCTTGCGTCCCACGATGTATACCCCGGCTGCTTCCGCAACTTCATCCTGCAGAACACGGATGCCGATGCTCTGCATAATTTCCGTGTACTGCCCGATATCTCCGCCGTAATATTCATGATTGCCCAGCACCGCGAACACGCCGTGCTTCGCCGATAGCCGTGCAAGCTGCTCGCTCATCCGGTTGCGTACGAACGGTTCGATGCTGTCATCCAGCACATCGCCCGCAAGCAGAATAATGTCTGGCTTCATGGCGTTCATCCGGTCCACCATTTTCTTCAGATGGCGGTTGCCGACAATATTGCCGAGATGCAAATCGGAGGCAACGGCGATAGTCAGCTTCTCCTGCCCGCCAAGCGGTTTAGCCACGGACAGCTCATGCAGCCGGAGCACCGTACTCCAGGCGTTGCGCGAGCCCCAGATCATCAGAACAAGCAGCAATACCGCGACGACAGTCCCCGCTTCGAGCACATACAAGTGCGGACGGTTGCCAGACCAGGTGAGAATTCCGTACAGCAGATCTGCAAGCGGAAGAAGAATCACGGCAAATTCCATTAAGGCCAAATAATAGGAGCCGATGACCTTCAGCAGGCGGGCCGCAGGCTTCAGCGCGTGAGGCCAAGGCAGCCGGCAGATCAAATAGGACAAAGCCGCGACCCAGAACAGCGGCCAATATATTGCGCCCCGAGTCCCCGGGAACCAGGCCTTCAGCAGCAGCCACAGGTGATAACCGATATAGAAGTTCACCAGTCCCAGCACCAGAACCCCGGCGAGCGCAGTCAGAATCACTCTTGCCACTTTCATGCGAATATCTCCTTTTGTTTGGATTGAGCTATCCAAGCCGCTCTTACCAATATTTCGCGATAAATTCATCCCGCCCCGATTGGGCGCGGTCCTCCTTGTAATGCTTCGGGTTCTTCTTGTGGTAATCCTGATGGTATTCCTCGGCCGGATAAAAAACAGGCGCAGGCATAATCTTCGTTACAACCGGACCTTCAAATCTTTCGCTGGCCGCAACCGCCTCTCTGGATGCTTCGGCAGCTTCCCATAAGGGAACACTTCCGGGTCAAAAGTTATTTGGACCACTTCATAATGCCCGGTTGTACCGCTCTTGACCTCTTCGTAAGCCGGATTCTCCTTCCAGCCGCCCGCATAGCCGGAGACAATCCCTTGAATTCCGGGCAGTTCCTCAAACGGGGTCACCATGCACCAGAAACATCCGCCCGCGAACATTGCGTATTCCATACTCGATCTGTCCTCTCTCCTGTAGCTTCATGTTTCTTTCATTAAACACGAGACAACTTCCTGCGGTCAAATCTCTGTCATTCTTCCCCAGAGATTACGCCCCGCCTCTCATAAAATTTGCAAGCACAGCAAAAAGCGGCAGCCCTTGGCCGCCGCTTCTCAAGTAAGGTAATTCCCGTCCCGGTTAGGCTTGCAGCTTGCGCTGAGCCATGTATTCCCCGATCAGTCTGTCGCATTTGTTGATATGGTTCAAAAGCCAGTCAGTCAGCGTACGGTTCAGCTTGATCGTGGTCAGTACAGATACGCCTTTGGCCTTGACCTGCTCTTCCAGCTCCAGAACGGTCTTCACAAACTCCGCATGCTCCTTCTGGTGATCCGCAAGCTCCGGAAAATGAATCCCGTTCATCAAGCCTTCTTCGCTGCCGAAATGCTCAATTGTATAATCTTTAAGAAACTTAAGCGTCTCTTCAATCTTCTCACGCCCTTGCTGATTCGAGCAGGCGTCGAAAAATTCGTTCAGCTTCACAAGAAGCTGGCGGTGCTGACAGTCGATTTCTTCTACACCGATTTCATAGGATTCTCTCCACGCTATCATCCCGTATCGCTTCCCTTTTCCATATATTAACTGCATATGTTCTTTATTATGGCTGAACATCTTGGAGATGACAGTTAACAACATCACACGACAAGTTTCGCCAGGAAGATAAACGTTAGAGAAATCAACTGTTAGCTGCAGCTGCGGTTTTGCGAAAGTTGGACACTCTGATGGCGAGAAGGGATGCAAACAGACACAGCAGACCCGCTATAACGAACGGAACTGAATAGCTGCCGAGCCACTGTCTCATTACGCCTGCTCCATAAGCGGCCGATGATGCACCAAGCTGATGGGCAACGAGAATCCAGCCGAACACCATCCCTGACTTCTCCCGGCCAAAATGATCCGCTGCCAGCTTCACGGTCGGAGGCACGGTTGCAATCAAGTCCAGGCCGTAGAAGACGGCGAAGACCAGCATCATTGTATATCCGCCGCTTAAGGCCTGCGGGAGAAAGACCAGGGACAAACCGCGAAGACCATAATACCAGCACAGCAGCCAGCGGCTGTCGAACCGGTCGGATAACCAGCCGGATAGCGTGGTGCCAATCAAATCGAACATCCCCATCAGGGCCAGTAATCCGGAGGCGGTGACAACCGCAATATTATAGTCGCTACAGGCAGGTATCAGATGCGTCCCGATCAGTCCGTTCGTCGAGAAACCGCAGAAGAAGAAAGTGCCGGCCAGAAGCCAGAAGGTGCCGCTCTTCACTGCATCCTTAAGCGCCAGCAGCGGCGCGGTAACAATACGGCCCGTGAACACCGGCGGCGGTGTCGGGACATTCTCTCCAAGCGCAGGAAGATTGACATCGTATGGGTGATCCTTCATAAAAACTGCAACGAAAGGGATCAAAACCAGCAATACGGCAATCGTCGTGTAGATGGAGTAGCGCCAGCCCCATGAGACCGATATCTCGGCAAGCAGCGGCAGAAAGAGCAGCTGGCCAGTCGCTGCGCTCGCTGTCAATATTCCAACGACCAGTCCCCGGTGTTTCACGAACCAGCGTCCCGCAACCGTAACGCCGAGTACGTTGGCAAGCGCTCCGGTGGCAAGGCCAATAATAACACCCCAGAGTGCGAAGAATTGCCATAGCTCGCTCATCCATGGAGTCAGGGCAAGGCTTCCAGCCAGCAAACTAAGTGTAAGCAGCATGATCCGCCTGATACCGAAGCGGGCCATTAGCGCCGCAGAGAAAGGCCCCATGAGTCCATATAGAAAAATGCGGATGGATAATGCGCCAGATACTGCAGAGCGGCTCCATCCGAACTCACGTTCAAACTGGAGCATCAGCACGCTCGGTACGGAGCTGATCCCCGCAGATACGAGAAGTACCAGAAAAACAATTGCGACTACTGTCCAGCCATAATACCAGCGGGGCGTTCTGTCTGTCGTACGCATCCCTTCACTCCTATCCCAAAATCGGTTTCTCCTTTCTTATAGAAGAACGCTAATCTTTACCATGGCAACTCCTGATCTTTGTAATAAAAGCGTCCGCTTGGACCGTCAGGTCCCAGCAGTGCAAGCTTCACCGCCGTCCCGGCGCCTTCTTCCGCCGAAATCTGTCCGCTATCCCCTGTCATGTCGGTCTTAACCAGACCGGGATGCGCCGAGTTGACCTTGACTGTGGTTCCCTCCAGCTTCTGTGCCCAATAAGATGTCAGCATGTTAAGCGCCGCCTTGGATGCTGCATAGCCCGGATCACCGATTCTGCGGACGGTCGCGTCGCTATGCATCAGCTCCAGAGAGCCGATCGCGCTGCTCTGATTCACAATTCGGCCGGAATCGCTCCGAAGAATCAGCGGAAGCAGAGCTTCTGTCAATTGGTAAGGCGCAACCGTATTCACTTCAAGCGTTTGGCGAAATGCCTCCGCATCTCCTCCAGCCGTATGCTTCAAAATGCCTGCGTTATTCACCAAAATATCGAGCCGGCCATAGCGGGTATCAATCCATTCCGCCAAGGCTGCGACATCCTCCGGATTCGTCACCTCCAGCTTCACGCCGATTGCATCGATCTCCACTTCTTCAGCAGCACGCTTTGCCGCGTTCTCCGCAGCTTCAATGGTCCGCGCCGCCATGAGGACAGTAACTCCGGCTCTGCCCAGCAGTCTTGAAATTTCAAATCCGATCCCCCGATTAGCTCCCGTTACCAATGCGATTTTGCGATTCATTCTAAATCTCCTCCTTTTAATTAAGAACGATCATTCTTAAATTGGTTTAAAAATATGGCCTCCAGCTTCAAAAAACAGCCGTCAAGGCCACCAAATAGACATCTGCCAGCGTCTTCCGGTCGAGCGCCGTCTTGGCCATAATGTGAAGCCCCTGCTTCACACCCACCAGAAAGCGCGCCAGCTCCCTTAAATTCCGTCTCCCCTTTAGCTGTCCCGCTTCCCGTGCCCGCAGCAGAAACGTGTAGAATCTCTCCTCCATATCGTTGAGAGCAGCTTCGACGCGTCCGGCTATTCTGGCATCGGTGACCGCCGATTCAACCGCCGTGTTGGCAATGAAGCAGCCTCTCCGCCCCAGGCTTTGATCCATTGAGCTGTCGATCACTTTCTCGAAGAATAGGATGAGCTTCTCACGCGGCTCTCCTGGCTCCTCCAGCACGCCGAACAGCCTTCCGGATATGTTGTGTCTGAACCGGTCAAGCGCAGACAGAAACAACTCATTCTTGTCTCCGAACGTATCATACAGACTGCCGCGATGAACGCCGGTGTGCTGGCATAAATCCTGTACCGATGTCTTATCATAGCCCTTGGTCCAGAACAGCTCCATCGCCTTATCCAATGCTGCCGCCTCGTCGAACTCTCTGGGTCTGGCCACTGCCTCTCCTCCTCTCTGATCTCACTGTACTCGTTTAAGAATGGTCAGTCAAGTATATTTTGAATATTTCGCGTTTTCAGGTCCGAATCGGTAGCCCCTTTTTTATTAGACATGATAAGATAATCAGAAGTAAACAAGGGGCATCCCCGTGAATGATCGGATAGGAGGCATTGGAATACATAATGAATATGCAGACAGCCGGGATGGACACGCCCGGGGAGCAGGCCGGTCAGGAGAGCTTCCTTAGAGGAGTCAAGGACTGCCTACCTACGCTGCTTGGGTACTTGAGCATCGGGTTTGCGGCAGGCGTCGTCGAGAAGACAGCAGGACTCAGCATTGCGGAGATCGCGCTGTTATCCGCCGTGTTATATGCCGGATCGGCACAGTTCATTGCTGCGGGCATGATGGCTCTGAACAGCTCCGCACTGAGCATCATCGTTACCATTTTTTTCGTGAATTTGCGGCATCTGCTGCTCAGCGCGGCGCTGTCTCCATACTTCCGCCATCTTTCGCCCTTCCGCAATATGCTGATCGGGAGCCTGCTGACGGATGAAACCTTCGGAGTGGCGATTAACGAAGCTGCTTCCCGCAAGCGGATCAGTGAGAAATGGATGCACGGTCTGAATCTTACCGCTTATCTGAACTGGATCGCGGCCAATTTGGCTGGCGCTTTTCTAGGTCAATGGATTTCCGATCCTGAGCGGTTCGGTCTGGATTTCGCGCTGCCCGCTATGTTTGTCGGTCTGCTGGTGCTGACCATATTGAGCAGAAAGAGCCTTCGCCGCGATATTGCAGTAGGATTGGCTGCCGCTGTCATCGCTGTCGGTGTGTCCTTGATCGCTTCGCCGAGCGTAGGCGTCATTGCGGCTACGCTCGCCGCTTCAACCTTCGGAATGGTGGTGGAACGATGGAAGTAAGAAGCTATGTATTGATGGTCATTGTGGGGGCTGCGGCGGTCACATTCATTCCCCGTGTTCTGCCGCTTATGGTATTGAGCCGCTTCAGAATTCCCGACTGGGGCATGCGCTGGCTTCATTATGTGCCGGTTTCGATTATGGCGGCGCTTGTCGCCCAGGAACTGCTCGTCAAAGATGGAAGCCTGATTCCCTTGTCCCGGAACACCGGGCTCTGGGCGGCGCTGCCCGCATTTTGGGTGGCCGCCAAAACCCGAAGCTTGCTTGCTGCGGTAATCACCGGCATCGTCTGCGCAATGGTTCTGCGGATGCTGCTGTAGCTATTTCACATATTTCGTACGTTTCATCTTGTTCATCCAGCGCTCTCTACTGGCGGTTCAGCCGCCTCGCTTATGTGCACAGCAGCGGTTTGAGCTCCTGAATGACCTTTTGAAGCTCGACCGAGCATTGTTCATACAGCTTCTTGGCATCCTCATTCGTCGTGGAGAGACCGAACATTTCCAGATCGGCTTCGCATTTCTTGAGCAGGGCGTACAGTTCGGGCTTCTGCTGAGGCTGCTGAATCTGCGCCTTGTCGGCATATAAATCAACGGTCAGCTCACCGTACGCATCGACCTGTCCCAGGAATACATCGTGCACGTTCAGCTCCAGCTTCTCCAGCTCATTCATCAGCCATTCAGGTGTCTTCTTGATCGAATCGAGTCCTTCGGGAATGAGTTTGCCGTCCATAATAACCGCTTGGGCCACCATTTCAGGTGCAACCTTGACTCCGAGCGATTTCGGCGTAAGCGGCTGATTCTCGCGCTTCACCAGCACGTTGATTTCTCCGTTGGGCTCCAGAATAGCGAACTCCACATCCGCAATCTTAAAGACATTCTTGGAACGAAGCTGCACCAGCAGCTCATCCGAGGTAAGGCGCTCCTTCTTCAAATTCGCCTCCTGGATCTGACCGTCCTTGATAAGGACCGTAGCCTTGAAATCCAGAAAATCTCTCGCTTTCTTGCTCTTTAGCTGGACGAACTCGATGATAAAGGATACGGTGCACCAGACAAGCAAAGCTAAGAACCCCAAATACCAATTCTGGTCTGTTTCAAGCGAAAGCGTAGCGGCGATGCTCCCGATCGTAATCCCTGTAATGTATTCAAAAAAAGAAAGCTGCGAGATCTGACGTTTCCCCAGCAGCTTGGTCAGCAGAAACAGCACCACAATGGCGACTAAAGTCCGTAGAATTACTTCAAGCCAGGTCGGCATCTCGGTCTCCTCCTTGTTGTCAAAATCGGATCAGCAGGTTTTAGTATCTCTGAACCCTCTCCGAAATATCCGGCGCCTGAATCCATTATCTGAAATGTAATAATATGGAATCCAATCAATAATCCGAATAATTGAGAACGAGGCGGCTCATATTAGCAGGGCAGTTCCAAATTCATATTCAACAGGAGGGTATTCGACGTGACCGTAGCTTCCCAAGTCAAAACCTGCATGTCCTCGCTCAAGAGCGCCCAGGCCAGCCTGGAGTCGTTCGCGCTGTCCACTCAGAATCAGGATGCCAAGAATCTGTTCACCAACGCTGCACAGCAGACTCAGCAGATCGTGCAGCAGGTAGAGAGCCGCATTCAGCAACTGGAGAATGAAGAGCCGCAGTACAGAGGGTTCTAAATCAGCCATCCATTCAAAAGGCTCCACCCTCGCTAATAGCGGGAATGGAGCCTTTTGATCATTTTCATTTTACATCGAAATTAAAATACGTATGGGGATATGGCTCATCCACAAGGGTAAAATGCCACCATTCCTTGCTGTAACCCTTGAATCCGGCCTGTTCCATGGCGTCTTTGAGCAGCTTGCGGTTCTGCTTCTGCGCGTTTGTTAACAGCGGGTAATTGTAGTAGGAAAGCTCGCCGAAAAAGTCATGCGGGCCGCCCATATCGACAAGCGTTCCCGTGCGAAGATTAACGAGGGTGATATCGACGGTACTTCCCCTGCTGTGCCCTGACTTTGCCTGCGATGAAGCCCAGCCTGAACAAATTCTTCTTGTCGAGCCTCGGGTAGTACCGCTGCTTCATTTTGATGTCCGAAGACTCTTTGGACCAGGCGATAAAATCATTGACCGCCTTCTGCGGACGATAAGCGTCATAGATCTTGATTCCGTAGCCCTTGGATGCAACTTCGTCGCTTACCTTCTTCAGCGCATCCGCCGCCTGCCTGGTCAGAATCGCGTAGGGCGCCTTGTATCCGGCAATACGCCTGCCAACGAAATTATCTTCGCCATAATAGCGGATATCGAACCTTGCCGCCGGGATCACTTCATCCACATAGACAAATCCCTTGGGGAACGGGTATTGCTTGGCTGGTTTGACTATGGATGATGCTGATGCGGCATGTGCTGCCGAAGGGCCATGAGTGCCTCCAGACAGCGCCCCGGCCGCTATCAGCAGAAGAATCACTGCGAACATTGCGCGCAAGATGCGCAATCCGCTGCTACCGATACTTACGCTTGTTCCGTACCAGACACGCTTTTCGTAATCTCCGCTCCGCACACCGAAATCCCCTTTCCGGAACTCAATCCGTCATCAGCTGATATTTCTTCAGGAAAGCTGCGATATCTGTGTCCCATTGTCCTCCGTTCTTGTCCAGTATGCCCTGTAATGTCTGAATATCCTTCAGGATCTGGCTGTTTCCTGTTCCGTTAGTTATCACATCTTCATAGGCCCGCTTAAGCTCGGGATCGATCAGCGTAGGTTCGCCGTTGTCGCCATACGAGTAGGCCGGAGTGTTGCTTGCCCCATAGAACACAAACAGGGTCCGAAGCTTGAGCAGGTCTTTGACTGCGGCGTTCCGATTGGACGAAGGGTACTGGCTCACGAACTTCTCCATGATCAAGGCGCGTCCGATGAGCTCGCCCCAGGTGATCACAATGGCTGCATCGGAGAGGGCGGGTCTGTTGCTCTCGGTCGCCATCAGATCGATATAGGCCGCGATATCCTTGCTGGTGTATACCTTGAACGGTTTGAAGCCTTCATAGTTCATGACAGGATAATACATCCCCTCACTCGTCTCCAGCTTATAACCGTAACCGAAGAGTTCGGTCAGCAGAGTCTTAACGGAAGTCTCCGTCACCTGATTCATAAGGGAAGTATAGGTCAGACCCTTATCCGTTCCGCCCTTCCGGTATGCGGCATCAATAATCTTCTGCACCCGTTCCGGATAGATTTTTTCGCTGAACGCTGCCAGCCGTGTTTTTTGTGCATTTTCCAGATGCAGCACCATCACCGTAGCCCGCCAGGAATCAGCCTGCTTAATATGGTTCAGCAAGTAATTGCGGGCCTGAATCAGACTGGTCGGCGTCTTCGCCGCATTTTTCAAATAGCTCTCAAATTGATTGTATACAGCTGTCCCTTGAACTGCGGATGCCGTTGCCGATGCCGAAGATGCTGCCGCTTCCGCCGAAACGGAATGGGCAGCAATTCCAGCCGCGCCCCCCGCTCCAAGCGCGACCGCCAGACCAAGCAAGGCAGTTCTTGTGCAAGTATGAAAGAAACCCGGATTCGCTGTCATGCATACCCCTTCTTTCTTGGCTTTGTGGACTACTTGATACTTACCCTTATGACGGATGTTTAACCCGAAGGGTTGCGGAGGAAGAGCTAAAGACCCCTGAATTTGTCGATCCCGCTGAGATAAGCCTCCAGCGTCGTCTGCAGACTGAGTCCGGTATCCAAGGGCATGCCGAAGCCCCCCTTCTGTTCCAGAGAGGCGAAGCCGTGAAGAATGCTGCGCAAGCCGCGCACCGCATGCAGTTCAGCCTGTTCATCCAGATTGTAAGGCTTAAGCAGATCGATGATCAGCTTCAGCACCCGCTCTCCTGCTTCGATCAATTCCGGATGATCCCCATCGGGCGCCTGCAGTGTCATTTCATACAAGCCGGGATGCCGCTTGGCAAATTCCGCATATCCCTTGCCCATTGCCTGAATGGCTTCAGATCCGCTCAATCCCTGTGAGGCCCCGCCAATTTCATCACCTAACTTGTTTAAACCATGGACTGCAAGCAGTGTGCGCAGCCCGTTCTGTCCATCGATATGGTTGTACAGAGAAGGCGAGCGTACGCCTAGTCTGGCTGCCAATGCGGCAAGCGTAACGCCCTCCACTCCCTGCTCATCGGCTATTTCAACAGCCGCCGCTACAATTTTGGATTTGTCCAATCCGGCTCTCGGTGACATTCTGCCGCCTCCTTGTCAGTTATGCTTGAGCTGGCGTTCCGCTTTGGCTATCGCCGCATCCATAAGCAGTGCCGGATTCTTCAGCATATCTCCATGACCCACTGCCAGCAGCGCAGGGTTCAGCTCTCGAATCCGTTTGGCACTCTCCAGCGCCTTTTCCTTGCTCCAGGTCGCCAGCGAAGGAAATGGAAAGAGCGGAACGGTGATGCCGGATACCGCCGTAGCACGGAAGGTCTGAAACGCATCTCCCGCGATAACCGCGCCGCTTCGGCGGTCAAGGAACGTCATGGAGCCGGGAGTATGGCCCGGAGTCGACAAGGCAGTAAGCGAGCCGATTTCTGCACCATCCTGGATCAGCATATCGGGAAGACTGGCAATCTTCTTCGGCACCCCTCCGCGAATCGGCGTATCGGGCTCGCCGGCGCGAAGCGAACGGTCACCTCTCAGCAGGCTGGCATCACGTTCCGAAATACAGAGCTGCGCTTCGGGCAGCAGACGTTTCAACGCGTCGACGGCTCCGACATGATCGTCATGCGCATGGGTCAGAACGATTCGCGTAAGCGGCTTGCCAAGCTCCTCCGCGAACGCAATGATTCCTTTCAGACTAAACGGCATACCTGCGTCAATTAAAGTCAGTTCCCGTTCCTCTTCCACCATATAACAGTTGACCGGGAAGAACCGGGGCATCCATGTCAACTGGATCAGCTTACCTTCGCGAGTAACACGCATATCGAACCCTCCAAACTAATGTAATTAGTTTTAATATAAACTAATGACATTAGTTTTTCAAGCCGGAATCTCAATTTATTAAATAACAGCATAAACGCCGAAATCTTCTTCACAGTAATGAAAAAGATTCCGGCGTTTCGCTTGAGAAGACATCCGGCATTTCAGCCGAACCTTCCCATAATATATTCTTGCGTCATCGTATTCTCCGGATTTGTGAACACCTTGTCCGTCTGTCCGTATTCAATAAGCTGACCAAGATAGAAATAGGCGGTGAAATCGGAAATTCTGGCTGCTTGCTGCATATTATGCGTGACGATAACAATCCGCAATTCTTCCTTCAGTTCCTTGATAAGCTCTTCGATCTTCCCAGTAGATACCGGGTCAAGGGCCGATGCAGGTTCGTCCAGCAGCAGAATGCGCGGATTAACCGACAGTGCGCGGGCGATGCACAGACGCTGCTGTTGTCCGCCGGAAAGCGCGAGTGCTGAATCCTTCAGGCGGTCCTTGACTTCATCCCACAGCGCTGCACGGCGCAAGCTGCTCTCCACGATGTCATCCAGCGCCTTCTTGCCCTTCACGCCATGATAACGGGGACCAAAGGCAATATTGTCATAGATCGATTTGTAAAAAGGATTCGGCTTCTGCCATACCATCCCGATCTTCTGACGCAGCTTGATCACGTCTGTACCCGGTGCATTGATATCGACACCGTCGATCCAGATGCTGCCTTTCGTAGTCGAGCCGGAGATTTCGTCATTCATGCGGTTCAGAGACCGCAGGAAAGTGGACTTACCGCAGCCGGAAGGACCAATGAGAGCCGTTACCGTCTTCTCGGGAAAAGGCAGGCTGATACCCTTCACCGCTTCATACGTTCCATAAAAAATACTCAAGTTCTCGGTCCGGAAATTCCGTTCCGACTTGGCAGCCTGAATAATGCCTGGTGCCGCAATTGTCGCTTCCATTAGTATTTCCTCCTTATTAGTTCATTCTTCGGGATGCCGTCAGCTTCCGGTAGATGAACCGGCCGAAGAAGCGGGCAGCGAGGTTGAACAACAGCACCATGATCACCAGGACGGCTGAAGCACCCGCCGCAATCTGTGTGGCGTCAGGAGCAAGCCCTTCACTGTTGATCTTCCAGATATGAACGGCCAGCGTCTCAGCAGGTCGGAACGGATTGAGCGGCGAGTTGGAACTAAGCGGATTCCAGTTGGTGAAATCCAGTCTCGGGCTGCTCATCCCAGCCGTGAACATCAAGGCAGCCGCTTCACCAAACACGCGTCCTGCCGACAGTATTGTGCCTGTGATGATAGCGGGCAGCGCTACAGGAAAAAGCACGGTCGTAACGATCTTCCACTTGGACAAGCCGAGCGCAAAGCCGGCTTCCTTCTGCTGGGTAGGCACACTTCGGAACGCCTGCTCCGTAATACGCACCATCAGCGGCAGGTTGAACACAGTGAGCGCCAGCGCTCCTGAGACGAGCGAGAATCCAAGGCCGAAAATATTGACGATCAGAAGCAGGCCGAACAGGCCGACAACGATCGACGGAAACGAAGACAGTACCTCCACGATGAGGCGAATGAAGTCTGTTATTCTACCGGGGCGCGCGTATTCGGCCATATAGATCCCGGCGCCAAGTCCAAGCGGAACAGTAATGATAAGGGTAAGCACCAGCAAGAACAGCGAATTGAACAGCTGCGGTCCGATCCCGCCGCCTGCCCGGATCTTCTGCGGAACAGAGGTCAGGAAATCCCAGCTGATATGGCTGACGCCGCGGAACAGGATATAACCCAGCAATCCGGCCAATACGGCCACGATCAGCAGTGCGAATGTGACGATAACAACGGTAGCGATTTTATCCGCTGTCTTGGCTTTCATCGGATTGCCCTCCTCTTCTCCAGCAGACGAACTACAAATACGAACAAGAATGTCATCAGCATCAGCACGAGCGCCATGCTCCACAGCGCGTTATTCTGCGGCGAGCCCATCGTCGTGTTGCCCATACTCAGGGTAATTACGCTGGTCAGCGTGGATGCCGACTCGAACAGAGACTTCGGAATGAACGGTGCGTTGCCGATAACCATCTGTACAGCAAGAGCCTCACCGAATGCGCGGGCCATGCCGAGCACGACACCTGTCATGATGGCTGGCATCGTTGTCGGCAGCACTACGCGCGCGATCGTCTGCCATCTTGTTGCTCCAAGCGCGTAAGAGGATTCCTTCAGGTTGTTAGGCAGCGCGGAAAGCGCGTCCGCCGCCACACTCGTAATCGTTGGCAGAATCATAACGGACAGTACAAGTGCGCCGGCCGCGACACCAATTCCCTGGCCGGGGAATACATTACGAAGGAACGGCACAATAACGCTGAGTCCGACGAATCCGTACACAACGGACGGAATACCGGACAGCAGCTCAATAACCGGCTGAAGAAGCTTTTTGCCCCAACCCGGAACGATTTCGGTCATAAAGAGCGCAGCGCAAATGCTCAGCGGGCTGGCAATTAGAGCAGCCAGCAGCGTCGTCACAAATGAGCCGGCAATAAACGGGAAAGCTCCATAAGAAGGATTGTCACCCTCCGGCGACCAGGTGGTTCCGAACAGAAACTCCGATACGCTCACCTTGTTCACCGCGAATGTAGACAAACCTTTTGACATAACAAAATACACCATGGAAACAATGGCGACAATTAGTAGAAGCACGCAAAAGGACATGTAAGAACGTCCGATTAGATCTTCAATATGATGTTTTTCCAAACGGGATTTGGAGTTTTTGCCGGACAAAACTTTTGTTTTTTGAACCATCGTGCAGATCCCTTCTCATTAAAGTGAAAAGAGAGGCAGAAGGAATTCCGCCTCCGTTCTCTGTGAAGAGGCCGCCTTCGCGGCCTGATGATTACTTGTTCGTTACCGTTCCGCTTACGTCGCGGGATACCTGCATCTTGTTCGCCGGGATGTATCCAAGCTCCGTCACGTCGCCGTTCTGGACTTCATCAGTCAGGAAGTAATCCAGGAAGGCTTTGACCGTAGCATTCGGCTCGCCGTTCGTGTACATGTGCTCGTAAGCCCATACCGGATACTTACCGCTCACGACATTGTCAACGGAAGGATCTACACTGTCGTATTTCAGCGTTTGAACCGTGTTGTCCAGGTAGGACAGAGCCAGGTAACCGATCGCTCCCGGCGTTTCGCCGATCATTTTCTTAACCGTACCCGAGGAATCTTCCTGGATGGAGCCCTGAAGGTCTTCCGTCTTCGTTCCCAGTGCGAATTTCTCGAAGGTTGCGCGTGTACCGGAGCTTGCCGGACGGTTGATGATCTGGATCTTCTGATCTGTTCCGCCTACATCTTTCCAGTTCGTGATCTTGCCTGTGAAAATATCAACCAGCTGCTGCTTTGTCAGGTTGTCAACGCCAACACCCGGATGGGCAACGGCGGCGATTGCAACAACTGCCACCTGATGATCTACAAGTGCCTTAGCTTTGTCCGCATCAGCATCTTTAAGCTTCTCTTCTGCAAACACATCGGAGTTACCGATATCCACTTGCTTCTCGGCTACCTGTGTCAAACCAGTGCCGCTGCCTCCGCCTTGAACCTGAATGTCAACGCCGGTGTTCTTCTCCATGAATTTCTCAGCAACCTGTTCCACGAGCGGCTGAAGAGCCGTCGAGCCGGAAGCCAGAATCGAACCGCTAACCTCTGTGCCGCCGCTTGTCTCTGTAGGCGCGCTGCTGGCCGGAGCATTGCTGCTGCCTGCCGCGTTATTTCCCCCATTATTATTTCCGCATGCCGAAAGTGCCATCACGCTGGTTAATGCAAGTGCCAGTACCCAGGATTTTTTAGAACGCATTAGTGTTTGTCTCCTCCTACATTTTGTAATCATAACTTGTCTAAATCTCCTGACATGTTCAATTGTAAAATCTCTGCGTTAGATAAATGTCCGACTTGTGTAAAATCACAGATAAAAAACTAATGAAAAGATGTATAGGAACATAGAATTATTCTATAATGTGAGAGAGAAAGGCTCGATTTCCTTCTTATTATGACGAAATACCGGAGGAATTATGTTGAATCTATTAAAATTGCAAATTGTAGTGTTAATCGAGAAACATAAAAAAGTTACAGATGTGGCGTCGGAGCTCGGTCTGAAGCAACCCACCGTCTCCTTTCATATGAAGTCGCTGGAATCCGAACTCGGTGTACCGCTCTTTCAGAACCGCAGCGGACGCGTCCTGTTAACTGAAGCCGGACAAGCCCTGCATCCATATGCGCTCCGGATTGTCGCTCTTGCAGCGGACGCGGAACGGGCCGTCCATAAAACGGCGGGCCGTTCGAGATTCAGCCTGAGGATTGGAGCCTCGGCCATTCCTTCAACCGAATTCCTCCCTCCCCTGCTTGCCCAGTTGAACGCCCAGCACCCGGATCTGGAAGTTACGCTGCAGACTTCAGACAACGAAGAAACGCTGCTGAGCGAGATCCGCGACCGCAAATTGCCGCTTGCTGTCATTTACGGATTACGTCCGGGGGACGATCTATTTCTGGTCACACAATTAAAAGAGGATGAAGTCGTGCTCGTTTGTTCCCCCGGTCATCCTTTTGCCGAGCAGAGTGAGCTTGCTCCAGGGCAGATTGCTGCTGAGCCGCTCATTCAGCTGAGCGAAGGTCTTGCGCTCCGCATGTTCGCTGAGCGCTGGGCCGAATTGAACGGCATTCGTCTGCAAAGCCGAGTCGTGGCGGACAGCTCCCAAGCAGCCGGAAGGATGGCAGAAGCCGGAGTGGGAATCGCTATTCTGTCCCGATTGGGAACTAACCGTGATATGGAAGCCGGGCGGCTGATTGTCCTGCCTCTGCCTGGCCAGGTTCCGGACAGCCCCGGACTGTATCTCGTTCAGCGCCGGGACCATGTCCTGACAGAAGCGGAGCAGATCGTTGTAAACCGATTGACCGTCAACAAGCCTGGAAATTGATACGAGCGTCAGGATGAGGGAATTTGCATGAAAAAACCGGACCCTCACAAGGGAATCGGTTTCGTAAATCTTTAGCTGAAAAAGAGGAGTGAAAATAATGATTAATCAAATTGGCCAAGTTATGTTGTATGTGAGCAATCAAGACGAATCCAAAGATTTTTGGACAGAAAAATTGGGGTTCGAGGTCGTTTCGGAAGAAACTAATGGTCCGATGAAGTGGATCGAAGTTGCTCCCAAGGGTGCAGCAACCAGCATTGTTCTCCATAATAAAGAGTTCGTTGCCCAAATGAATCCTGATATGAATCTGGGAACACCGTCTTTAATGTATTTTACGGAAGATCTCGATCAATTGTATCGTGATTTGACGAGCAAGAAGGTCACTGTTGGCGAAATCATGGAACTTCCCGGCGGAAGAGTCTTTAACTTCGCAGATCATGAAGACAACTACTTTGCCGTAATGGAAAAAAAGTAACGATAGTCGAATAAAATAGCGGCAGACCAGGACTTTATTTTCCAGCCCAGTCTGCCGCTTATTTTGATTGAACAATTTTATTAAATCTGCTTCCTCTGGAATACCTCACCCGAAGATTGATTGCAGATCAATGATTAACCCAGGGGCTTGACTGCGCTAAGTACAAAGGTCTTCGGAATGCCTTTATCAAACACGTCGGATGACAGATTTGGCTCCTCGACCAGCTTCTCGATGATCAGGCCGCTTGCCGCAACGGCAGTTACGATTTCTCCAAGCGTCCATTTGCGCCAGTAGACGACACCTGTCTGTTTCTCGCCCCCCTCTTCTCCGGGCGAATATTTCGAGTAGGAAACCTTCTTCTCCTCAAGGGATTCGTCAAAATAATCTCCTGTTACTTTATGCTTCCGGATTTTGGCCGTTGAGCCCTTGGAGGAGATCAGCTTGGTCGATACCGGATGAAAATCACGCAGAACGAATCTTCCGCCAGGAGACAGCAGCGCTGCCGCCGTATCCATAAAGGGTTTCAGGTCCGTAAAATAATGGACGATGCCCTGTTCCGCAAATACCAGATCAAAGGCACCGGAAAGCTCATCAAGCGGCAGCTTCAATACATCGGAGACTATATAGTGAAGATTTACCCCCGCCGCTTCGGACAGTTCGGCTGCATAACGCGCATTGCCTTCGGAGAAATCCGCAACGGTCACATCGGCTCCGAGCAATCCAAGCGCTACCGCCTTGTATCCGTTAGAGCCCATGATGTTCATCATCCGTTTGCCCTGTATATCCCCGAAATGAGCGATCAGCGGCTGTATTCTGGCTGACGGATCTTTCTTCAATTTGGCGGCCGCTTCCTCCGGCGTTCCGAAGCGGGCGACCCAGGCGCTATATGTATCTTCATTCCACAGCTCTTCGCTGGCAGCGGATGTTACCACTTCGCCGGAATGAAGTTGCTTCCCTTTATTCTCATTCATTTCGTTCTATCTCCTTGCCGTTCTTTCTCATTCTCATTATTATGTCGAACATGTATTAGATGACGCTTCCGGGCATTTGCAGCCGCTCGTTGGCCTGCCGGATGAGTTCCTCCTGCTCCCTGGCTGCCGCCCGGCTCCCCATGTACAAATAGAAGGCAAGTCCGCCCAGGACAAGCACGCCACCCGACCATTGCAGACCCGTCAGACGTTCGCCAAGCAGCATGAAGGCTAGAATACTGGCCCCTACCGGTTCGCCGAGTATACTCATCGATACGGTCGTTGCGGACGTATATTGAAGCAGCCAGTTAAACAGGATATGTCCGAATACGGTGGGAACGACGGCTAACAGGACAAAGATCCCCCATTCTCTCGGTGGATAATCGAAGAAGGATATCCCCGAGACGCCATTATACACCGCGAACACGGCTCCTGCCAGGATAAACACAATCAGGCTGTACAGATAGGAAGGAATCCGGGCAACGAGCTTCTTGCCAATTAGCAAATGAACGGCAACCGCTGCCGTCCCTCCAATAGAGAGCAAATCTCCCTTCACATTGTCCGGCGACAATCCCACATCCCCCCAACCGATCAGACAGACACCGACGATCGCAACGGCAAGTCCCAGGATGGCGGAAACGGCACTGCGCTCCTTGTACAACAGGAAAGAACCGACCATGATAAATACAGGCTCCAGCGACATGATCATAGTGGAGCTTGCGACGGAGGTATATTTAAGCGACCCCATCCATAGCAGAAAATGCAGGGCCAGCATAAATCCGGATGCTCCGAGCAGCAGCCATTCCTTCCGGCTGATTGCTTTGATCTCCTCGCCATACCTAGGCGCGAAAGGAAGCATTAGAAGCGAAGTGAACAAGAGCCGGTACATTCCCTGAACGGAAGCCGGGGCCGATGACCATTTGACGAAAATAGCGGAGAAAGAGATGGCGACAATGCCGGTCAGCAGCAGTACTGGTACGGGGACCGGCGGTTTTTTGACATGCATGGATGAGCTTCCTTTCTTCGGTTGCGCGTTGCACAAACACAGTCTTCTGTTACTTTAACGCAGACTGCGAAAAAAATCATCTGATCAGAAATCGGAAACTACAGAAGCTTCTTTTAATAACGGCGCATACATCATCAACGCGGTATTGTCCGCAACGGGTTCATCCGAGATTTCGCTGCCGTCCAGAGAAAGCTTTCTGCGGCGGATGCTGTTCCGTCTGACATAACCGCCCCAAGGCTCCAGCCTGATGGAATGGCTGCTCTCGTATACTTCATATCGGTTCAATACAGGCGAGGAGGAACGCCACTCCCCATATAGATAAGTGTCGTCAAGCCAAAGACATAGCTGGTATTCATTCTCCGTATCATTCCGGATCTGCAGATCCAGATAGTTATAAGAACAGGTCGCCCCGCTTCCGAACGGCTGTGTCCGCTGTTCGTCGGGGAACACGTCATAGCTGTGCCGGTGACGCTCGGTAACGGTTAGCGGAGTGTGCAGTGTCATCCAGTATATTAAATTCGACAGCTGGCACAGCCCCCCGCCCACCCCGGACCGAAAGCCGCCGTAATAGAGAACCATACCGTCCAAATAGCCTTTTCGCCGCGTCGGTTTCCCGATTCTCCGCCAATAAGAGAGCGTCTCTCCCGGCTTCACCGTCAAACCGTTTAGCCTGGGGATCGCGAGACTCAAATTTCGGATTTTATTATATTGAAGCTGCATATCAACTTTGCGCAGCTTTCTAAGCATTGGAGTATGATGCGAGGCGGCCAGATAAGGCAGCTGCTCCTTCATGAAGGCTGCCGCAATAGACTTGTCTTGCAGCAGCCATCTCATATACCTTCTGCCAATGAAATATTGACGGCCGGCGAACAAGCGCAGGCGAGAGCGTTTCCTGGGACGCAGACTTTGCGGAGTTCCCATCACTTAGAGTACCACTTCATCTGCCGGACTGAGACTGACAAACCGTCCGCCGAGCACTCGGTTATGATGGCGGACTATCTCTTCACCGCTTAATGTATCGCTGTCAAAGGTGCTGTGCGCATCTTGTACAAGCACGGAACGGTATCCCAGGCTGTAAGCGCGGCGGCAGGTCGTATCCAGACAAAATTCGGACTGCATCCCGACGATAATCAAATCGGTAATCCCTCTGCTCTCAAGCTCAGCATGAAGTCCCGTCCTGTGAAAAGCATCCCAAGTGGGCTTCTCGATTATCGTCTCTCCTGGCAGCGGTTTGATTCTGGCGCTGATCTCCCAGGTCGGCACACCCCTCGAATATTCTCCCTCGTCTTCGGTGTGCTGAATGTAAATGACAGGTACTCCCGCATGTCGCGCGCGTTCAAGCAAACCCTGAATCCGGTTCATCACACCCTCTTCATCATAGAGCTTCATATCAGGTTCAGAGAACATCCCTTCCTGAACGTCGATCACAATTAGTGCTTTTTTCGATTCTTCCATAATATCGCCTCCGTATCCTATTTATTCCACCAAACGTTTCCATTATGATGAGTATACCAAACTAGCGAACTGTATGAATATACGAACAAGGAGGAGATTCAAGTTGAGAGAAATATTGGTGCTTGGAGGAACCCGGTTCTTCGGCAAAAAGCTGGTCAGCCGGCTGATTGGGCAGCCGGATAACCGTGTGACCCTGTTAACACGAGGGAATGCCCCTGACGATTTCGGTGACAAGGTAAGACGGCTGCGAGCGAACCGGTCCGATCCGCAGCAATTGGAGGATGTGCTCGGCAATTCATCCTGGGATGTTGTGTATGACAATATTTGCTACTCGCCGAACGATGCGTTGGCCGCGCAAAACCTGTTCAAAGATCGAACCGCAAAATACATACTTACTTCCAGCATGTCCGTCTATGATCCAAGTCCTGAAGCGTTGACCGAAGCGGTATTCGATCCATACCGTTACCCGATACGCCGCGGCGACAGAGATGATTTCACCTATCAGGAAGGCAAACGGCTCGCCGAAGCAGTTCTGCTGCAGCAGAGCGGTTTCCCGGTCTCGGCTGTCCGGTTCCCGATCGTGCTTGGAACGGACGATTATACTAGACGCCTTCATTTTCATATCGAACATATCCGAAATGGTATTCCGATCGGCGTACCGAATCTGGACGCCCGCATTTCTTTTATTACGTCGGACGAAGCGGCCGATTTCCTGGATGGGCTCGGACGGAGCAAATTGACTGGTCCAGTCAATGCTTGCTCGGACGGGACCGTGTCAATCGGTGAAGTTATTGCCATGCTCGAACGCGAGATTGGAATTAAAGCGGATGTGCGAAGCGAAACTCCAGAGGAGGATGCATCGCCGTTTGGGATTGAGGGGTCCTGGTATATGGATACGACGTACGCTCAGACAGCAGGGTTTGCTTTTCTCGAGCTGCCTGAATACCTCCCCTCCCTTATCGCCTCGATCGATTCTGAATTCCGCAAATAGATCAAGAACCGCGCACGCGTTACCCGGTAACGACGCTTGCGCGGTTCTTTTTTTACATTTGGAGATTCAATATTCGTCCGTGTTGCGCAGCGTTGTTCAAGCCGCGCGATCGCGAAGATAATACCGCATAATCCGTATAAGCTCCCGGAACTGCACGGGCTTGCTGATGAAATCCGAAGCCCCGGCGGCCAGACAACGCTGGCGCTCTTCTTTCATAGTCTTGGCGGATACTGCGATTATCGGCAGTTCGTGAAGCTGCATCTCGTCACGAAGTATGGACAACGTATCATATCCATCCAGAACCGGCATCATGATATCGAGCAGGATCAAATCGATCGCGGAAGTGCTCCTCACCTTCTCCAGACATTCAAAGCCGCTTTGGGCGGTCAGCACCCGCATACCGTATCCTTCGAGCCTCTGCGAGAGAGCATACAGATTCCGCTGATCGTCATCCACGATGAGGACAGTCGCACCCGCAAAAAACGTGCTGCCGTCAGAATTCTCCTCATACCCTGCGTCTTGATTCCAGTCGCTTCTGCTCTCTCTTTCCCCATCTGCTGATCCCTGTTCATCAGACTCACTGTGGCCATCTGCTGCCGCCGGCCGTTCTTCAGGGTCCCAAGGCTCCTCATGCAGTGGTAAATACAGCGTAAATATACTGCCTCCTTCCGGTCTGCCTTCCAATGACAGATGACCGCGGAGCAGCCGGGCGAGCTGAAGTGAAATGGACAATCCAAGTCCTGTACCGCCGAATTTTCTGGCCGTCGAGCCGTCTGCCTGCTGAAAAGCTTCGAAGATCAGCTCGCTCTTCTCAGGCGGGATGCCGATTCCCGTATCGATAACATCGAAGGCCAGCACCGGACCCTCCCGGGTATATTCCTCGGATCGGAAATCCTGCCGTCTCGATATTTCAAGACGAACCTCTCCCTTCTCCGTAAATTTAAAGGCATTGGAGAGCAGGTTCCGCAATATTTGATGCAGCCGCATTTCATCCGTATAGAACAGATCCGGAATCTCGGGATGCAGAATCACGCTGAAATCCAAATGCTTGGCTTCGGCGGTCTTTCCGAAATATCCCTGGAACACGGAAGGGAATTCCGTCAAATTCACGGCGCTCATTTCGATTTGCATTTTTCCGGCTTCAACCTTGGACAGGTCAAGAATATCGTTGATGATGGCAAGAAGATCCGAGCCGGAAGAATGAATGACGGAGGCGAAGGATCGCTGCTCTTCCGTCAGGTTGCCGCTGGGGTTCTCGGTCAGCAGTTGGGAGAGCAGCAGCATGCTGTTGAGCGGGGTCCGCAGTTCATGCGACATATTGGCCAGAAATTCGGATTTGTATTTTGAGCTTCGTTCTAGCTCAAAGTTCGTTGTCTCAAGTTCGGCCGCTGTATTCTCGGCTACCCGTTTCTGATTCTCAAGCTTGCCGTTCAAATTAATCAGCTCATGCGTCTGGGCAAGAAGCTCCTCTGACTGCGTCTGAAGCTCCTCATTCATAATCTGGGCCTCATTGTACAGCTGTTGAATTTTTGAACGTGTCGTTACGGAATTGACCGACACCCCGAACAGCTCTACGAGTTTCCTTAGAAGTTCAAGATCAGCAGTCGGCCACTGGGTCAGGGATGCCGTTTCGATTACGGCGACTGTTCGTCCTTCGAATAACACCGGCGCAATGATAAGCTGACGGGGCGGGGTGACGCCAAGCCCTGATTGGATCGGAATATAATAATCCGGCAGATCGGACAAATGGATCAAATGCTGATCCTGCGCACACTGTCCAACCAGTCCTTCCCCCCATTTGATTCGTTCCCGTCCGACCCCGTTTCTCCCCTCGCCTCCGGCATACGCGCTGATCTTCGTCAGTTCGTCCTCGTTCTCCCGCGCGACATAGATGGCGCCAAACTGGAATTCCAGCATAGTCGCCAGACGGTAGAGGAAGGTATCGCATAACGAGTAGATATCCGTCTTCTCCTGAAGCTTAAGCGACATGCCCGTAATCCGTTCACTGGCAATCTGTTCTTTTTCTACCTTGTCAAGAAGCCGGTTCGTCGTCTCGACAAGGTCATTAATCTCATCTTTAGTGCTGACATTCAATCGCGTCTTTAAGCTGCGCCCCTCCGATATGCCCTGTATCATGGCGATGACATCCTTCATGGCCCTGACTATTCCACCCGAGATCATCGTGCTCGCTATGATGGAAGCCAGTGCGACCAGCGTCCAGAGCACATACATCGTCAGGAACAGTTCCTGATTCCGGTCTTTAAGCTCGACTACCCGCTCAGCGGTCTTCCCGGCTTCAATTTCGCGGAACCTGTCCGACTGGCTTCGGATTTGATCAACGATGGCTTTGCCTGTATCCGCCTGAAAGTATGAGGCAACTTCATCGTCATGGCCCTGTTGTTTATTCTGGACTACAGGCTGGCCAGCCTCCTCAATCCACAGCTTGATGTTGTCCCGTATGTTCTCCAGATTCTCCAATTGAGTAGCATCGGTTATCATTCCCTTGAGGTCGGCAAAATTCTCCTGCCAGTCCTCATTCCCCTCGTTATAAGGAACCAGATAAGACTCATTGCCGGTAAGCGCAAAGCCCCGCTGGCCTGTCTCCATATCAAGGACGTTCTTCTCGATTTTGTCAATAAGCTCATTCACATGCATATCATGCCCGCTCAGCAGTTCGGTCTCCTTCTCCAGTTCTTTGATGCGTCCCTGTACGATGAGGAGAAATAGGCCCAACAGCAGAACAATCATGAAATAGCCCACTGCAATCTTGCCGCGAATCTTGAGATTCCACAACAATACGCTAACCTCCGTCCTGACATTCTCCGTGCGTGTCCGCTCATGACGAATGAATTCGAAAGAGCTATATCATTTCGCTGCGCTGGACGCTTTCCTTCAGCAGGCGGATGCCGGATTCCAATTTCGTGATCGAGTCCTCGATCTCCTTCGGATCAACTCCCTGGATAACGGGGGCCGGGGCCGGGGCAGGCTTGCTCTCTGCTTTCAGCTCGCGAAGCGTGATCTGCTGCTCTTGCCATTTATCCATCAAATCCGCGATCGTGGCGTAGAAACGCTCATAATCCTTAATTACACTATCGAGAAAGGTGTCCACTTCTTCGGGGTCATAGCCTCTAAGCTTCATGCTGAATTCCTTCTCGTGAATGGTTAGCGCATCGAGCCCAATTCCGAGCTGACTGAACAGCTTTCTCTGCTTGTCCAATCTGCGCTTCATGTGTTCATCCATGGTTTTACCCTCCATTTTGACTGCTTTCTTCGGCACTACCCATTATATCAGGGTGAACGCGGACTGAAAATATCGCCTCTCGCTGATCCGGAACGACGTACTCCGCGGTAATGCAGCCAAATGCGATGTTTCGAACGATAACGATATGTAAGTTTCAGCTCTCGATCCTGTAATGGGCGGGCCGTATCTCTGCGCCTTTTCTTAGTAGAGGGGCATATCGCCCGCCTCTAGTAATTGTCGGTAACCGCCTTGTTCAGAATGCCCAGACAACGGTCAAGGTCGGTCTTGACCTGCTTCTTGTACAGTTTGGCCTTTTCGGCTCCGTCGGATGTAAAATGGTAAAGCACAATTTCCTGAAAATCTACCTTGGGATCATTTCCCTTCAATTGTTTGGTCCGGTACAAGATTCCCTGTTGAACCAGCTCATGCAAAGCCCGGTATATTTCGCTCTGAGGCGGGTTATAGCCGTGACTTTTAAATTCTCTCCGCAGATCCTCGAGCATCTGATAACCATACCCTTTGTTCTCCTCAACCATCGTGATCAAATACAGCTTAATAAAAGCCCGCTGGGCAATCATAAATGCCACCCTCGCCTCTCACCTCCGAAGTCTTTCAATCATAGGTCCTTATTTCTAATATAATCATTGTTTCTAAGATTTCACAACAGGAAATTGGTTTTAGTTCTCTCTTTTACCTCATTTTGCTGGCAAGCACATAGACAGGATGGGTTAGATGAGAAGGAAGCGAGAATGGAAAGGTTGTTATCTATTATGAATTTTTCATATGTTGTATTTTTTATATCAGCGTGGGACCTGTGAATCTTTGATTGTACCTGAGGCCCTATTTAAAAGAGTTATCCAATATCTAGTCATTCTGCTCACAAAAAAATCCTTAAGGCTGTTGAAAGGAAGTAGGTCCCTTCATTGCCTTAAGGATTATGATCATGCGTCAAAATGACCTTTTTCGTTCATGCGCAAATCCGGTTCTGTCCGGCATAAGAGCCAGTCTTACCGTTTGTTCCGGTCGCTAAGATCCGTAGCGTTACCTTCATTCACCGGCCCGCGGAGCCCCGCGCTGCTGCCGACCGCCGTGGCGTCTTGTCCGCTGCTTCGCGCAGGGTCCGGAACCGGGGAAGAATACCGGTGCGCGTTCAGCGAACGATTGCCCCGGAAGATATGGTGAATGTCGGAACTATGGCCATCATCGTCAACGAGCACCATGATTCTACCTTCATTGACGTGTTTCTCATATTCCTTCGCTTCATCCTCCGGAATCCCGAGGCCCACCAGACCGCCGACCAAGCCGCCTGCACCCGCGCCGATTGCCGCACCGGTCAACACCGCCGCAATCGGTCCTGCGGCGATAAATGGTCCAATACCAGGGATCGCAAGCGCGCCGATTCCCGCCAGCAGTCCGGCGAGACCGCCGACCACACCGCCTGTCGCAGCACCCGTGGCCACTCCTTCGGGAGCCATCGTTGCCGTCTCTTCCGTTATGTTTTTCAATTCATCGCGATCTTTCGTCACGACTGAAATCTCTTCATTGGGGATGCCTCTTGCCTGCAGCTCCTGAATCGCTTTGGTCGCCTCGCGTTCCGTTTCGAAAATGCCAATAATTTTCTTTGTCACTTGAAGCCCTCCTTCGTGATTGTGCTACGTTAGTTATTACCCTACATCAGGTATTCCAATCACGGCAACATCAGGAAGCAAGGTCCCGCTGCAAGCAAATAGGCGTGATTCGCCGCTTCAAGAGAGTTTGAATCAACAGCTCGTTCAATCCTTTCTTACCGGACGCACTCGGTTCGTAGGTACCGCCTGCATCGGATCATCAGGCCAGTAATGCTTCGGATAGCGCCCTTTCAGATCTTTCTTCACTTCAAAATATGTGCCGGACCAGAAGCTCGCCAGATCGGATGTAACCTGCACTGGACGCCGCGCCGGTGACAATAGATGGAGGACAACTGGTATCCGTCCGCCTCCAATTCGCGGCGTATCCTGCTGGCCGAACATCTCCTGCAGCTTCACAGCCAGCACAGGGGCTGCCGGGTTCGTATAATCCACCGCAACCCGTGAACCGCTTGGAACCGCAATATGAGTCGGCGCCTCTCTGTCCAGCCGCCGTCTGCTCTCCCAGTCCAGCATCCCTTCCAGCGCATCACGCAGCGGGAGACGCTGAAGATCGCGGAGATTGCGGCAATCCGCCAAATAGGGGAGCAGCCATTCCTCCAGCTTGTCCTTCAGTCCTTGATCGGAGACATCCGGCCAATTCTGATAAGCATGATGCATGAAAGCCATCCGTTCCCGCAGCTGTGCAGTGCCTTTATCCCAGGACAGAAGTTCCAGTCCTTGCCTGCGGATAACTTCCAGCAAGACAACCGCCGCTTCGCCGGGGCCTGGCCGTTCGTGCCCCGTCTCCTTAAGGGCAATCTCACCCAGCATCAACCGCCGCCCTGCCTTGACGCTGCTGCTGTCCTCGTCCCAATATACCTCAGCCTTCTCATTCGCTTCGTGATGGTCCAGCAGATCCCGCTCCTTCACCGGAGCAGCCAGCAGAATCCGGCTCTGTGTACCCGAGTCGTCAACGGCAGGAACGACGATGTATGACTCCCGGGCCAGCTGCTGGCTGTCCCCCATCGCCGCTCCCCGGCCTCCGGAGAGCACGAAGGCCCCGCCTCCCCGCCGCTGCCCGATCCGGTCGGGATAGGCGAAGGAGAGCAGCAGGCCGCACAGATACGGATCGGCGGCAGCCCCGGCCGCCGATTCCTCCAGCCGGCCTGCATCCGGCACTGCGCTGCGCAGCTGGGCCAGCAGCGCCCGGGCCCCGCGCTCCACCGCCCGGAGCGCGGCCGGATCGCCGCCGGCATCGCCATGCCCGCCGGCGGCTTCATACCGCAGCAGCGCCTCCACGCGAAGCGTGAGGTCGCAGCTGCCCGAGCCGTGACCGCGCAGCGGGTCACGCTCCTGCAGCAGCGCCGCCAGCCGGCAGGCGAGCGGCGCTGCGCCAAGCTCTGCCGCGCGCAGCAGCATATGCGCGGCGCGCGGGTGTGTGCCCAGGCCGGCCAGCCGCCGGCCGTGGGGCGTGACAGCGCCCGCGGCGTCCAGGGCGCCGAGCGCGCGCAGCAGGCCCGCCGCCTGCGCATAAGGCGCGGCGGGCGGCGCGTCGAGCCACGCGAGCGACGCGGGGTCGCGGACGCCCCAGAGCGCCAGCTCCAGAGCGAGGCCGGAAAGATCGGCCTCCAGCATTTCCGGCGTGTCCGACTCCGGGAGCCGTCCGTGCTCCTCCATGCTCCACAGCCGGATGCACACGCCCGGCGCCGTACGGCCGGCCCGGCCTTTTCTCTGCTCGGCCGATGCTTTTGAAATCGGCAGCGTTGTCAATCGCGTCATGCCGGTGCGCGGGGAGAACACCTGAGTCCGGCGAAGGCCGGCATCAATGACCGTTCTCACCCCTTCAATCGTCAGACTTGTCTCCGCTATTGAAGTGGACAAGACAACTTTGCGCATTCCAGGTTCGCTTGCAGCTACGGCCCTGTCCTGCTCTGCCTGAGGCAGCTGGCCGAATAGGGGCGCAATAAAGGTTCCAGGAGGAAGGGGAGCGCTCTTAAGCTCGGCTTCCGTCCGGCGGATCTCCCTCTCTCCGGGAAGAAAGACAAGAATGTCGCCCGGCTGTGCGGCCAGCGCGCGTCTTACCGAATCGGCAGCCGCTTTCTCCAGCGGCACGGATTTCGGCGGCGGCGCATACTCCGTCTCAACCGGGAAAGTCCGGCCAGCGCAGCGGACAACGGGAGCGCCGCCCAGCAGTTCCGCCACTCTCTCTCCGTCCAGCGTGGCCGACATGATGAGCAGCTTCAAATCCTCTCTCAGCACGTTCTGGGATTCCAGGGCTAGCGCGAGGCCGAGATCGGCACTCAGATTTCGTTCATGAAATTCGTCAAAGATAATCAATCCTGTACCCTCAAGCGAGGGATCATCCTGCAGCATCCGGGTCAACACGCCTTCAGTAACCACGATAATGCGTGTATCGGGTCCTGTCCGGCTATCCATGCGCATCCGGTAGCCAACGGTTTGTCCGGCCCTTTCGCCAAGCAGCGAGGCCATATAGACAGCGGCAGCTCTTGCCGCCAGCCGCCGGGGCTCCAGCATGAGCATGGTTTTGCCCTTCATCCAGGGTTCGTTTAGCAATTCAAGCGGTGTCATCGTTGTCTTCCCGGCCCCCGGCTCCGCGATCAGAACCGCTGAAGGCGACTCTGCGAGGGCATTCTTCAGTTCGGGCATAGCCCGCATAATCGGCAGTGTGTTCATTGCGTTCTCTCCGTTAAGCATATAGATAATAGCGTCATCTGGCTGGATATTCACAGTCACTTGAACTACAATTAATAATTGGCACTGAGGAGGAGCTGCACGGAATCCCTCAGCTGAAACCGCCCCCAATTGGGGCGTTCCTGCTCCATAATCATGTTCCTGCTCCATAATCATGAAGGAATCTTATACATTATTCAAGGGCAGTCCCTGAAATCCGGGAGGAGATTCACTTGCCATCCATAAATGCATCATATTCCCCGGCGCCTGTCCGGGGCCGCTTCGCCCCGTCGCCGTCGGGTCATATTCATATCGGCAATGCTCTGGCCGCACTCATGGCCTGGCTCCAGATCCGCCATCAGCACGGCGAGTTCGTGCTTCGGATGGAAGATATCGATGTCTCGCGCTGCCGTCCCGCCTTTGTTATCAGCATTCTGGACGATCTTCGCTGGCTCGGCCTGGACTGGGATGAAGGCCCTGATATCGGAGGCCGCTTCGCCCCCTATACCCAGAGCGAGCGGCTGGATTTATATGAGGAAGCTTTAAACCGGTTGCTTGATGACGGACGGCTGTATCCCTGTTATTGTAGCCGGCATGACATTCTGGCCGCTGCCGCCGCGCCGCACGGATTATCTTCGGAAGGTCCGGTATATCCCGGCACCTGCCGGAATTTGACACCGGAGGAGGCCGCCCGGCGGGCACAGACCAAGACTCCCTCACTGCGTTTTCGAGTACAGGACAGAGAACTCGACCTCTTAGACGGCGTTGCCGGACGGCGATTCATTAACGCTACCTCTGGCGGCGATTTCATCATCAGAAGAGCAGACGGCATCTTCTCTTATCAATTGGCTGTTGTCGTGGACGATGCGCTGATGGGCATTACCGACGTGCTTCGCGGCGCCGATCTATTGGATTCCACTCCAAGACAGCTGCTGCTGTACGAAGCGCTTGGATGGCAGGCGCCAAGGTTCGCCCATGTGCCTCTGCTCATGGGCCCGGACGGACGTCGTCTGGCCAAGCGGCATGGAGGCATAACGCTGTCCGAGCTGCGGACGGCTGGCGTCACACCCGCCGGGGTTGCCGGCTGGCTCGCCTGGGCCGCAGGCCTGATTCCCGAACCGGTGGAGATAGCAGCGTCGGACTTAATCCCTCACTTCGAGCTGTCCAGGCTGAAGTCTTGCGATATTGTAGTCACGCCGGACATGCTGGGCAGGCTTCATTCCTCTCTTGGAGACGCTTAACCCGACGTCCCATCAGACCTCGACCACAAAAAAGCATACAGGCTCATGCCCGTATGCTTCCAACTTTAATAGTACTTCGGTATTTCTATTCCTTCGGTATTTCTATTCTTCGGTATTCTATTCTATTTTATTCTGATCCCAGCGGTGTCTTCCTCAATAAATCCCATTCATCCCCGGTCGAGTTTCCCGCGAATGATTTCCCCATACTGGGCGAAAGCCGGACTGCTGTCAACACCCCGCTGACGGAGCAGCTCCTCCAGACGAAGCTTCTTCTCGGTCAGCTTCCGGCCGAGCTTGCCCTGCTCCTCCTTGCTGTGGAAGGCAGCCAGCAGATTCTCCAGAGAAGCGCATTCCGCCCTGAGCTGGAGTTCTTCCGGCAGCAAACCCGCATTCTTCATTATTTTAAAGGACATTCTCAGATCATCAGGCACCCCCGACAAATCCTCCAGCTCCAGCGGCTTGCCGTGACCCGGCAAATCCTTGAACTCGCCTTTGCGCATGGCCTCTTCGATTCTCTGATCGGCCAGCCAGGACATGATCGACATTGCCACCGCCTCCTTGTATAGCTATCAAATCCTTGCACTTCCCGGCAAATACTCGCCTATGCAGTAACCACCAGGCGTTCGTCCTTGCCAGATTCATATTAACACACACCAAGACCTTGCCGCATCCTTCACTCAACCGATCAAATCAATCAGGCTATGGCATAATACAGCTCCCGCCAGATTATTCGTCCTCGTGTACAGGTACGTGAAATACAGATGCATGATGACTATTCGAATCAAATACGGGTATTCCGATTGCAAGTGGAAGCCATGGGAGGAAGCTAGCCGAAAAGGAATATGATACAGAGCAAAGAGTATGCCCGTAACCATCACGGCAGCGATTTTGTTAGGGATTAGACCGGTCAGCCTCGTCTGGATATATCCCCGGAACAGCAGTTCCTCCGGCAGTGCGATCAGAAACGTGAAATACAGAAGCCCGGGCAGAGGACTACTCTCCAGATACAATCCGCGCATTTGATAGATCGTGACTGCTGCAAAAGGAATGGCACCGGCAAGGCCGATGATCAGCGAAAGCTTCCATTTCGAAGCTCGAAGACCGATCGAACCCGGCAGCTCCCTTCTTTTTCTTAAAATTAATACAAGCGGCAGCAGCTCAAGCACAACGAAAGGAAGGGTAACGGCCAGTAATCTCCATTCCTCGGCGGACATCCATGCCGCCAATTGACGATCCCAGGATGTTTTCACCAATCCAAATCCATAGGAAAGAATGCAAAGATATATGAAATACGCTATCGCGGTGATTCCTTCTTTAACGGAAGGTCTTACTTTGGAGCTGGAGGTCAAATTCAATGCATAGATATTTTGCCGTGTAATCACCTTGTCACCTACTCTAGAAAATGAACAGTTGTAGGTCTGAGACTATCATATTTTTCCATATTGTACAGTAACAAGGTCGATTGACAAACCCCATCTTTTATTAATTATGGATCCCCCCCTCTGACAGCACTCCAAAAAACCGCAGCCACGCATACGCGAGATCTGCGGTTGTTCGTTGGTTCGATTCTGAGCGATGATCAAGCAGACTTTGGTAGTCACATTAGGTTAGCAGAGACTCTGCACCATCGATTACGATCTGCGCTCCGGTGATATGTGCCGACTCATCGGATGCCAGGAAGCAGACGAGATTGCCGACATCTTCCGGCTTGCCGGGACCATCGGCCAAGGGCTGCTGCCCTTCCGGGAACTGGATCGGAATCACAATGGAGCCCAAATCGTCGCTGGCTTCGGTGCTCTGGTCAATGTTCGTGGATATCGCCCCCGGCGAGATGACATTCACGCGGATTTTGAATTTGGCAAGCTCCAGCGCCGCCATCTTCGCCAGCGCCACCTGACCGGCTTTGGTTGTGCTGTAAGCCGACCAGCCAAAGCTGGTAAATCTCCGGTTGCCGTTAATGGAGCTGGTGATAATGATGCTGCCCTTTCCCTTCTTTTTCAAATGAGGGATCGTATATTTCAGGGAGAGAAACGTCCCGTTCAGATTGATATTCAGGGTGCGCTGCCAGTCCTCGACATTCAACTCCTCAATCGGTCCGATCGAGCCGTTGATACCGGCATTAGCGAAGACGATATCGAGGCCGCCAAAATGCCTGACCGCCTTTTGCACCGCAGCTTCCATCCGCGCCGGATCGGAGGTATCCACATCTACCGCCAGCGCGCAGCCCTCCCTCATCTTATTCAGCTTGCTCTCCACCTGCGAGGTCCGGTCATTAATCAGGTCGAATAAGGCGACGTTCGCTCCTTCGCGTGCCATCTGAATGGCGGTTGCTCTGCCTATTCCCGAGCCCGCACCGGTAATTATCGCTGTCTTCCCGGCAAATCGCTGTCTGTTTCCGTTGGTTGGGGTCATTGAACAGGCTCACCTTCCGTTCTTGTAAGTTTTGATTGCTCTGTCTCAAGATTACCCAAACTGGCACAGGTTATAATCATTCCGGTCAAAAAAAGACAGCCGTCCCGCCGTTCGCAGTTCAGCTGCCTCGTTCCCGGCTACTTGAGCCGATTAGTCCAGTCTTCGCACGTCTACCTTTACCTCCAGACTGCCCTGGGTTCCCCTGTAGACGCCTTTGACCGGCACAATGTCTTTATAATCCCGTCCATGTCCCAGCTTCACATACCGCCAGTTAACCTCCACATTATTGGTGGGGTCGAAGCCGAGCCAGCCCGTACCCGGAATATGCGTCTCCACCCAGGCATGGGACGCCTGCTCGAAATCCGCGTTGCCTCCCTGCAGATCGCCTACAAAATGATAGCCGCTGACGTATCGGGACGGTAGTCCGACGCTCCGGCATACGGCAATCATTAAATGGGCATAATCCTGGCAGACTCCGCGTTTGAGCTTCAGCGCTTTTTTGACGGTCGTGTTGACGCTCGTCGCTTCGGGATCATAGGTGAACTGCTCGTAGATGGTGGCCGACAGCTTTCTCGCCCAGTCGTACAGGTCATTGGCTTCATCAAACGGATGCTGGTCAGCGAATTCCATCAGCTCCGGCGTGACTTCCGTATACCGGGTCGGCAGAATGAACTCGATATACCGGTTCTGAAAAGCCTCATCCTGAAGCAGCTTGATCTGGCTCTCAAGGTCCAGTCTTTGCCGGTCGGCCCCCTGCTCCTTGTCCAACGTAACGACGGTAGCCCGGGTATGAATCACCATCTCCGTGTGCGGCTTGTTGACCGAATAGGCGTGCACCCGGTTGCCGAAGAAATCCTCGTAGGTCATCAGGTTGGCTGGCGGAAAGATCTCCACCTCATGATGAAAACAAGCCTGTCTGTAGTTAGTCCGCGGCGTCAGCCGGATTTCATTGACACTGTCCGTCACAGGCTCGGGATACGTATATTTGGTCGTATGATCGATTTGTATTTTCATATCCGAATTCCTTCCTGCTGAAAAAAGGCGGAGCTCATCGTTCTGCCCAGCTTCAAGCAGGCGTTCTTGAGCTCGTTCAGCACATCATCCACTCCATCGCCTTCCATGTCTTCCTTCTCCATATAGTCCAGCTCTGAGCGGATTTTGCCTGCTTGCCGAAGCACCCGTTCATAACCCTCGCCGCGGTCGGCAAACTCCATTTCAATCCGGGACAAATGCTCCTCCAGCTGCTGGGCCGAGAAACGCACTGATCTCGGGAAGGCGGCGCTGCCGATCAGAAATTCCAGAATGCACTCCGGCGATACGGCATCGGCATAGTATTTGCGGAAGGCTTGATAGCCGCTTACCGATTTCAGTACAGCCTGAAGCTGCGTATAAATGGAAGCCTGCTCCTTGTTTCTGCAGGACAGTATAACGGATTGAAGAATGCGCACGGTATTCTCCGCTCTTTCCAGATAGCGTCCGCTCTCAATGAACCGCCATTCATTGCCGCGGAGCATGACCGACTCCTCTGCGCCGAGGAACATGGAGGCCCGTTCCTTGATCTGTTGGTAGAACTGGTGCGGGCTCTTCATAATATCCGCGATTGTGCAGTCGCCCAGCCAGAGATTGAAGCTGTTCACGATATCCCACAGCTCGCTCGGAAGCTGCTGCCGCAGCGTGCGCAGATTATTGCGCGCCTGATGCACGCAGGAGAACAGCGAATTCGTATTGCCAAGCTCCAGTGTAATGAAGGAGAGAACATCCTGCTCGTTAAAGCTGTCGTACTGCCGCAGATATTCCTCGCGGGCGCCGATCGCGTCGATCAGTCTGGACCACTTATGTCCTTCCTCCCGGAAATCATCTTCCTGCTGAATATGGTAATGCACATCAATTAGTCTGGCATGGTTCTCGGCCCGTTCCATGTAGCGTCCGATCCAGAATAAAGCCTCCGCGCAGCGATTTAACATCTACGGTCACTCCCTCGTCCTCATATTGATGTTCAGGTCTTGCAGGTTGAAGAGCAATATTTCAGGACATCACCCAGGTATCCTTGACGCCGCCTCCCTGAGATGAATTGACGACCAGCGAGCCTTCTTTCATCGCAACGCGCGTCAGTCCTCCAGGGATGACATGCGGCCTCCGGTCCGACCCGGTCAGGACGAACGCCCGAAGGTCGATATGCCGCGGACTCATGATTCCTTCCGACAGAATCGGTGCTCTGGACAGCGACATGATCGGCTGGGCGATATAGCGCTCGGGCTCGGTAAGGATTTTGAGCCGGAATTCATCCATTTCCTGACGGGTGGCTTCACTGCCGATCAGCATACCATAGCCGCCAGAGAGGGATGTCTCCTTCACGACCATATCACTCAGATTATCCAGCACATACTGACGATCATCGGATTTGGAGAGCAAATAGGTAGGCACATTATTCAGAATGGGTTCTTCCTTGAGGTAGTAACGGATCATGTCTGGAACAAATGCATACATGGCCTTGTCATCTGCAACTCCGGTGCCGGGCGCATTCGCGATCGCAACATTCCCTGCGCGATAAGCGTTCATGAGACCTGCAACACCGAGCAGCGAATTGGGCTCAAAGGCAAGCGGATCGATAAAATCATCGTCCAGCCGCCGATACAGCACGTCCACCCGCTTAAGGCCGTTCATCTGGCGGAGGTACAGCTTGTGATCCTGGACGACCAAATCTCTCCCTTCCACAAGGTGAATGCCCATCTGCTGAGCCAGGAAGGCATGCTCATAATAAGCCGAATTATATTCACCAGGTGTAAGCAGGGCGATTACAGGGTCAGAAGTGTGAGAAGGAGAAAGACTGCGAAGCACGGAAAGAAAACGGTTGATGCTATGATCCACATCCCGGATGGCATTCTGGAAGGTCAGCTCGGGGAACAGCTGATTCATCAGGGATCGTCCTTTAAATAGGTAGGAAAAGCCCGAAGGCGTGCGCAGATTGTCTTCCAGCACATAGTATTGGCCGTCACTATGACGGATCAGATCAATACCGGAAGTCGTAATGTAGGCGCCGCCCGGAACCCGGAGACCCGCCATCTCGGGACGGAAATAACGGTTCGCGATAATCAGTTTGCGGGGAACAATACCATCCTTTACGATGTACTGCTCATGGTAAATGTCGTGAACGAACAGATTCAGCGCCGTCACACGCTGGATAATGCCCGCTTCAAGCTTCTCCCATTCTTCTCTCGGTATGATCCGAGGAATCATGTCGAAGGGAATCGTCCGCTCCATCGGCTGAATTTGTGAAGGATTGTACAGCGTGAACGTAATGCCCTCCTCCATCATCCGGCGCTGCATCAGTACCTGTTTGGCCTGAAGCTCTCCCGGACTCATTCCGGCGAACATGCGGTTCACATGACTGTAGTGGGGACGGACGATGCGTTCGCCTTCGAACATTTCATCGAAAAAGTGGTGCAGGGGATACGGAGACAGACCGGGCAGTGGATCAAGTTTGGACATAAGCCCGACTCCTTTCAATGAAAGTAATGTTTATTAACAAATCAACCCTTTTATTAAGGTGAATCTCGTAAATCGTATATAATCTTCTTTCATTTTACGAACATCCCCCTTTTCATGTCAATATATATAACAGGTAAATTGAAGAACCATGTCAACATGATGAAATGTATGCGTTTCCTTAATCCAGAAGGTTTTCATTGAACAGAATATGTGGAATATTCCGAAAAAAGTAGGGGGAGCGGAGCGATTTTTTTCTAATATGAATTTTTCATATGATGATAGATGAATCTGTTTCAGTGTTCGAAGCTTTTATTACGCAAAAAAGAGCCTGCCAATGGTTCGGCAGGCTTGGCAGGCATGTATGCTCGTGTGATCGTACGCTCGTGTGCTCGTGTGCTCGTGTGTTCGTTGCTCATACGCTCGTGTGCTCATGCGCTCGTATGTTCGTTTGCTCGTGTGCTCGTGTGCTCGTGTGCTCGTGTGCTCGTGTGCTCGTGTGCTCGTGTGCTCGTGTGCTTATTGTACGCCTATTGGTGTCCGGACAATAGCACCGGCGTCCTCATTCGTAGAAAACCGCCATTTCAGTTATTCTTGTTATTCTAATTTAGACCTCTTCGTGATTGTCTTTCCCCTCGTTATCTTCAATGACAAGCCCTGCAAAGAGAGCATGTACGAACTGCTCCGAATCGAACGGCTGCAGATCCTCCATCTTCTCGCCAAGGCCGACGAGTTTGACCGGAATGTTCAGCTCCTGGCGGATGGCGACAACAATGCCGCCCTTCGCCGTTCCGTCGAGCTTGGTGAGGACGAGTCCTGTCACCCCGCTCTTCTCGCCGAACAGCTTCGCCTGCGCGAGTGCATTCTGGCCGGTCGTTGCGTCCAGCACCATCAGAACCTCATGCGGAGCGCCGGGAATTTCCCGCTGGATGACGCGGAAGATTTTGTTCAGCTCTTCCATCAGATTGCTCTTGTTCTGCAGCCGCCCCGCCGTGTCGCAGATCAGGACGTCCACATTCCGCTGCTTCGCCGCCTGCACCGCATCGAACATGACTGCGGCAGGATCGGAGCCAGCGCTCTGCTTGATCACATCCACGCCGGCGCGCTGTCCCCATACCTCCAGCTGCTCGATGGCTCCGGCACGGAAGGTGTCTCCCGCCGCAAGCAGCACTTTTTTGCCCTCGGACTTGTAGCGGTGAGCCAGCTTGCCGATGGTCGTCGTCTTGCCGACGCCGTTCACGCCGACGAACAGAATTACCGTGATTCCGTCCGGATTCTCCTTCAGCGCGTTGTTGTCGTCGCCCCGAAGAAGCTCCATCAGCTTGCGGGAGAGAATCGGCTGCAGCTCGGCTGCATCCTCAATCCGCTGCTTCTTCACCTCTGCGCGCAGATCCTCGACCAGTGTCATGACTGTATTCACGCCTACGTCAGCCCCGATCAGAATCTCTTCAAGCTCCTCGTAGAATTCCTCGTCGATTTTTTTGCGCCGGATAATCAGGTCCGAGACCTTCTCCACAAAGCCCTTGCGGGTCTTCTCCAGACCTTCCCGGAACTGCTTCGTGACGCTCTCGGTCTTGCCGGCAATGCTCTCCTTCAGCTTGCGAAAAAAACTCATATATTCCCTCCTGTTTCTAAATGGCGATGAGTAGTATGCCCGGACGGCACCCCGCTTCATGATGGCAAGTCCCGTTCATTGCCTTAAAGCGAGAACCGGACCTTGATGTCGCTGACAGATCTTGTCCAGATCATATGGCTGTTACCCGAACCCCAGTAGTCTTTCATTACATAATCGGGAGGTCCGAATTTCCGTGTCCACACCCGCTGTGCTTCCCGATACCCGCTGTCAAAGCAAAAATCGGTGATGCCCCGGCTCGCCATCGCTACACCGGCAACGCTCCACAGCAGACTGCCAAGTCCCCTGCCCTGAACATCCGGATGCACCAGTACGGACTTCACTTCGGTCATTCCCTCAAACTGTCCCTGCGTACAGGATAGAATCAGCCCGGTTACTGGTCCGATCTCAATGGTACCCCGTATCCGGCCCTCTTGCAGCGCGATATAAAAAGTTCCGGCTGTACCATCAGTGTCCAGATCAGCCTGCAGCGCCTGTACCTTCGCCGCGATCTCTCCCTCAATCTCCTGGGCAAGCTCCCCCAGCCCTTCCCTGCGGAAGGCATCTCCGATTACCGTCTCAAAAAAACGGTTCAGTTCATCCGAATCTTCGATGACGGGTCTGCGAATGATGACTTCGTTCATGCTGTATGATTCCTCCACTTCCAGAGGTCAGGAGGCTCAAGCAATCTCGTTCCAGTCCTGAACCTTCCTTCTAGGCAATCTCGGCTGCTTCGTCCTCCAGCTTCACGGAGACCATCTTGGAGACGCCGCCCTCCTCCATGGTTACCCCATAGAGCACATCCGCCTCTTCCATCGTGCCCTTCCGGTGCGTGACCACAATGAACTGGGTCTGCTCGGAGAACTCGCGGAGATATTCGGCAAATCGGACGACGTTCGCTTCGTCGAGCGCCGCCTCGACTTCGTCCAGCACACAGAATGGAACCGGCTTGACCTGCAAAATGGCGAACAGCAGCGCCATCGCGGTCAATGCCCGCTCTCCCCCGGAGAGCAGCTGCAGGTTCTGCAGCTTCTTGCCCGGAGGCTGGGCCACGATATCGATGCCGGTCGTGAGGAGATGATCCGGCTCCAGCAGGAGCAGGTCAGCTCTGCCGCCTCCGAACAGCTTCGTGAAGACCGTGCCGAATTCCCGGCGAATGGCGTCGAACGTCTGTTTGAAGCGCTTCGACATTTCCTCCTCCATTTCGCCGATAACCTGGTACAGCGTTGTCTTGGCTTCCACCAGGTCGTCCTTCTGCTCGCTGAGGAAGGTATACCGCTCATGAATCCGCTGATACTCATCTACCGCACCTAAATTGACCTCGCCTAGCGCCGAAATGGCCCGGCGAAGTCTTTGAACCTCGGCCTGCGCCGCTGGCACATCATCCGGGACCGGATAACGCTGCTTCGCAAGCTCGTAGCTGAGCTCATATTCGTCGCTCAGCTTCCGGAGAATATTGTCCAGCTCCACATCCAGCCTGCCGACCGACACTTCGGTTGACCGGAGAAGGTCGTCCACCGCTTTGAGGGCCTGGCGCTGCTCCTTCGTCTCGCCTTCCTCCATTTCCAGCTTGCGTGTCAGGGAAGTACGTTCCGCTCTCGCATAGTCCAGATTTTCAGCCGTTTCTTCCTTCTTTAGCTTGTAGTTGTTCAGATCCTCGCGCTGCTTCAGTGACTCGGTCTCATTCGTCGCTAGATCCTGCTCAATGGTACCCAGCAGGTTGCGGTTCTGGCGCATCTCTTTCTCCTGTGAACCCGCATCGGCTTTCATTCGCCGGAGGCTCTCCTCCAGCGAGAATATTTCCTGATCCAGCTTGCCTTCCGCCACCTTCATCGAAGTCAGCTTGCCTTGAAGCTCTTCTTTGGCGTTCTCGCTGGCCTTCCGATCGGATTCTGCGCTTCGGATCGCTTCATGCGCCGCACGCTCTTCCGCTTCCAGGCGCGCCAGTTCAGCCACCGCGTGTTCACGGGCTTGTTCCAGCTGCTTCACTTCGCTCTCGAAGCCGGAATGCTCCGCTCCGGCGCTTTCGACCTGCTCCTTCACATGCCGGAGCTCCTGCTCCAGCTGCCTTAGATCGCCGGCGATCCGCTGCTCCTCCAGGCGCTTCTCATCACCGCCGTGACGCAGCTTCTCCAGCTTCACATTCGAATCCTCCTGCTCCTTCGCCAGCTGGGTAATGTTAGCTTTCAGCTTCGCGATCTGGCGCTCGGTCTCTCCGATCTCCTCCTGAAGCTGATCCAGCTGGCGCTTGCGTCCAAGGAGGCTTGAATTCTTCTTGTGCTGGCTGCCCCCGGTCATGGAACCGCCTGCATTAACGACGTCGCCTTCCAGCGTTACGACACGGTAGCGGTATTGGCATCTGGCGGCGATTCGGTTCGCCTGCTCCAGATTCTCCGCAATGACGACGTTGCCCAGCAGGCTTCCGACAATACTTCCATACCGGTCTTCATAGCCTACCAGCTCGGAGCCTATGCCCACGAAGCCGTCCGCTCCCTCGATCATGCCCCGGTCGCTTCCGCCGATCTGGCGGGGACGGATGACATCGAGAGGCAGGAAGGTCGCCCGGCCCAGCTGACGCTGCTTCAGAAAGGCGATTGCCTGGCGTGACACGGACTCATTATCCATAACGATATGCTGAAGCGAAGCGCCGAGCGCCGTCTCCACCGCCGTCTCAAGCTTCTCCGGCACGGAGATCAGTTCGGCAACTGCGCCGTGCACGCCGCTTAGCTGGCCCTTGCGTGCGCCCTTCAGCACTTCCTTGACGCCCAGCATGAAGCCGTCGAAGTCATCCTGCATTTCCTTCATCGTCTCATGCCGGGACACCTGGGCCTCCCGCTTCTGCTCCCACTTGCGAAGCCCGGAATGGGCTTCGTCGAGCAGCTTCTGGCGGGCAACCGAGCGCTCGCTCTCGGTTATATATTCGCCGCGCAGCTTGCCGAGCTCCTTGCTGAGCGCTTCAATCCCGCTCTTCAGCTTGCTCTGCTCGCGCAGCAGCTCCTCGTAGCGGGCAGTCCACTTCCCGCTCTCCTCCTGGCTCCGGCTCATCCGGCGCTCCAGCGTCTCCTTCTGCTGGTCGGCATACCGGATTTCATTGCGGGCCTGAGCCATCCGGTTCATTAGCTCCAGAAGCTCGCTCTTCAGGCTCTCTTCCTTGCTCTGGCTAAGCCCGTCGGTAACCCCTGTCAGCTTGGCCTCCTCATCCCGGATTTCCTCCCGCAGCGCCGCAAGCTTGCTGCGTGTCAACACCAGATTCTGTTCCAGCGCAGCCAGCTCCCGCAGACGGTCCTCCGACCGCTCGCCGACCGAGCCGATGGACGTAAGAAGCTGCTCCTTGTTGTTCTCCAGATGTCTTCGGCGTTCTCTCAGCAGCTCCCCGTAGCCCTCGCATTTCTCATAGGCTTCGCTATATCGCAGTAGCTGCTCCTGCAGCTTCTCGATCTTCTCTTCAAGCTGCCGCAGAGCGGCTCTTCCGCTCTCCAGCTTCGCATCGTGCGCCGTAACAACCGTGGAGAGCTGCAGCTGCTCGTCCTTCAGTACCTCAAGCTTGGCGCTGCCTTCCTTCCAGGCGGTATGTATGCCTTCGATCTGGTGCACGTAGACCGAGATTTCCCGGTTCTTCAGCTCTTCCTTCAATTCCTTGAAGCGGATCGCCTTCTCGGACTGCTCCTTGAGCGGGCCGATCTGGTCCTCCAGCTCGCTGATCAGGTCATGGATGCGAAGCAGGTTCTGCTCTGTTTCATCCAGCTTTCGCCCCGCTTCTTTCTTGCGGGATTTGTATTTGACAATGCCTGAAGCTTCTTCGAAAATACCGCGACGGTCCTCCGACCGGGTGCTGAGAATCTCCTCGATCCGCCCCTGCCCGATAATGGAGTAAGCCTCACGGCCGATACCCGTATCCATGAACAATTCGGTGATATCCTTCAGCCGGCAGGATTGTTTGTTGATCATGTACTCGCTGTCTCCGCTGCGGTGGACCCGCCGCGTTACCGTCACTTCGCTGAAGTCCAGCGGCAGAGCGTGATCCTCGTTGTCCAGTGTCAGAGACACCTCGCCGATGTTAACCGCTTTGCGGGCATCGCTTCCGGCGAATATGATATCCTCCATCTTGCCCCCGCGCAGCGATTTGGCGCTTTGCTCGCCCAGCACCCAGCGGATGCCGTCGGAAATATTGCTCTTGCCGCTCCCGTTCGGGCCGACGACAGCCGTGATGCCTCGAACGAACTCCATCTCCGTTTTGTCGGCAAACGATTTGAAGCCCGCTAACTCTATCCGCTTTAAAAACATACTCGACTATTCACCTCCCAACCATTATACCATAGCGTTTCACGACCTAACACTAGCCTTCGAACGCTCGATGCACAAGCATTCTGGCGCAGCTATGAGATATAAAATTGACAGAGATTGGAATTCGTGATGTAGTTAAGTGGATATCATTTCCATATATTATCAACTCTGGACAGAGGTGACGGAATGAAGCTGCAGACGGAATGTCAGGAACCGGTTATTCGTTATAGGCAGGGCAGCATCACTTATGAACAGGATTCAATCGTTACGGAGCGACCGGTCACACTGGTCATTAACGGCGAGGAGTTTGTTACGCTGGTATGCACGCCCGAATATCTGGAGGATCTGGCCGTTGGCTTTCTGGCTTCTGAAGGGATCATACGGGAAGCCGGCGACATCCGCGACTTGTGGATTCAGGAGGACGAGGGCTATATCCACGTCTCCACAGACCGCTGGAACGACCTTCAACGGTCACTGTATGCGAAGCGCTACAGCACCTCATGCTGCGGCGGCGGACGCCTGGGTTACGTCTATGTCAATGATGCCCGTACGGCCAAAATCAAAGACGGGATTCACGTATCCCTATCCTTTGCGGATATCTTTCGGCTTATGGACAAAATGCAGGACGGCTCGGAGCTGTTCCATCGGACAGGCGGGGTACATTCCGCAGCGGTATGCGATTCCCGGGATATTGTACTGGCCAGGTGCGACATCGGGCGTCACAATGCTCTTGATAAAATATACGGCCACTGCCTGAGGCGGCAGATGGTTCTAAGCGACAAAATCATCGCGTTCACCGGCCGAATCTCCTCGGAAATTCTGCTGAAGGCAGCCAAGATCGGCTGCGAAATCATTTTATCCAAATCGGCGCCTACGGCGCTTGCGCTGGAGCTTGCAAGGCAGCTCAACATGACGACGGTCGGATTCATACGCCAGGACTCATGCAATGTGTATACCGGGGCGGAACGCATTACCGATTGTGAGCCGGCCCAGGTCATGACAGCTCGGCTTAACAATCTATTGAAGGAGTGAGAAACAAACGGATCAGCTGATCAATCGCTTGTACGAACAGGGATATTGGAATCGTGAAGAATTAGTCGCTCTCCTGGGCAGGCTGGAACAGGATCAGGAGCTTCGAGCGGCCCTTCGTGCCACAGCCGGCCGTAAAAGGCGGGAAATGTACGGCCTCGGCGTCTACGTGCGGGGACTGATCGAATTCTCAAATATTTGCAAACAAAACTGTATGTACTGCGGGATACGTTCCTCTAACCGGAGGGCACAGCGCTACCGGCTTCATCCGGATGAAATTTTGGAGTGCTGCAAGGAAGGGTATGAGCTTGGCTACCGGACCTTTGTTCTGCAGAGCGGTGAAGACGACTGGTACACGACCGACATGCTGGTGTCTTTAATAATGGAAATCAAGCGAAAATGTCCGGACGCCGCAGTTACGCTCTCGATCGGAGAGCGGGATAACGAATGCTATACGCGGCTGTTCCAGGCGGGAGCGGACCGCTTTTTGCTCAGACATGAAACGGCATCCGCCAGCTTGTACCAAAGCCTGCACCCGACCATGACCTTCGACAACCGCCGGGACCGCCTGCGCGCGCTCAAGGAGATCGGTTACCAAGTCGGGGCCGGATTCATGGTCGGGCTGCCCGGTCAGAGCCTGGAGGACTTGGCCGAGGATCTGCTGTATTTGCAGGAGCTGGACCCGGACATGATCGGCATCGGCCCTTTTATTCCGCATGAGGGAACCCCGCTTAGGCATGAGCCCGCAGGCTCTCTGGAGACGACGCTCGATATGATTGCGCTGACCAGGCTTATAATACCCGGCGCCCTCATCCCTGCTACAACCGCCATGGGCACCGCTCACCCGTACGGACGCGAGCTTGCGCTGCAAGCCGGCGCCAATGTTGTGATGCCGAATCTGTCTCCCGTAGCGGTCCGGCCGAAATATACGCTATATAACGGCAAAATCTGCACCGGAGACGAATCGGCTCAATGCAGGTTCTGTCTGGAGCTGCGAATCCGTGAGGCGGGATTTGATATGGATATGGGACGAGGCGACAGTCTGAAGCGGATAAACCGTTCAACGCATCCTCATGTTTAGCCGGATTGAAGATGCAAGTGAAGAAATTCCAAACCCATGAAAGAAGTGAATAGCCGTGAACAAGCTTAAGAAGATTAACCGTGCTGATTTTATTCAGGACGATGTTATTCGGGAAGCTATAAGATATGGGGAGAACGGGGTCAGTGACCGGGAGCTTATCGACTCGATTCTGAGCAAGGGCAGGGAAGCCAAAGGGCTGACCGCTTACGAGGCGGCTGTGCTGCTGAATATTGAGGACCCGGACACGCTTGAACAAGTATTCCGGATCTCAAGGGAAATCAAGGAGCGGATATACGGGAACCGGATTGTTTTGTTCGCCCCTTTATATGTCAGCAACCACTGTGTCAACAACTGTGTCTACTGCGGCTACAAGCATTCCAATTCAGACTTCATCCGCACCCGGCTTAGCCAGGAGGAGATTGCACTGGAGGCAACGGCGCTGCAGGCTATGGGTCACAAACGCCTTGTGATTGAAGCGGGCGAGGACCCGGTGAACTGCTCCATCGATTACATTCTGGAGTGTATCCGGACGATTTACGCGACGACTTCGGGCAATGGAAGTATCCGGAGGGTCAACGTGAACATCGCGGCCACCACCGTAGATGATTATCGGCGGCTTGCCGAGGCCGGAATTGGAACCTACATTTTATTCCAGGAAACCTATCACCGCCCCACCTATCGCAATTATCATCCACAAGGACCGAAGAGCGATTATGACTGGCATACGACCGCCATGGACCGTGCAATGGAGGGCGGAATCGACGATGTTGGCATCGGCGTCCTGTACGGCCTGTATGATTATAAATACGAGACGATCGCCATGCTGCTGCACGCTGGGCATCTGGAGCAGGCCTTCGGCTGCGGTCCCCACACGATCTCGGTCCCCCGTCTTCGTGAAGCCGAAAATGTCAGCCTGGACAGCTACCCCTACCTTGTAAGCGATCATGATTTTGCCAAAATCGTTGCCGTTCTGCGGATCGCCGTGCCTTATACGGGAATGATCCTCTCCACAAGAGAGGACACGGTATTCCGCGATCAAATTATCAAGCTCGGCATTTCGCAGATCAGTGCGGGTTCTGCTACAGGCGTCGGCGCCTACAGCGTCAACAAGAACCGGAACGACAAGCCCCAGTTCGAGGTCGGCGACCACCGGTCTCCTATGGAGATTATTCAGACGCTTTGCCGCGACGGCTACGTTCCCAGCTACTGCACTGCATGCTACCGGGAAGGACGAACCGGCGACCGCTTCATGCAGCTGGCCAAATCCGGACAAATTCATAATGTATGCCAGCCGAATTCTCTCATGACCTTCAAAGAGTTCCTGCTGGACTATGCGGACGAGGAGACCCGCTCCATCGGGGAGCAGCTGATTCGCGACAACCTCGAACGCATTCCTCTGGAATCCGTTAGACAAGCCACAATCAAGCAGCTGCGGCGGATCGAGGCAGGGGAACGGGATCTCCGGTTCTAGATTTTGTACGGTTTTACGAGTATACGTATACGGATATGAGCAAAAGGGACGTTCCCCGCTGTATATGCACAGCATCGGGCACGTCCCTTTTGGTGAACCGCGTTGGTCCAAAGCAAATCCGCAAGTATTATCCCTGCTCCCATGCCATCATCGCGGAGGGGAACATTTCAATTGCCCTTGGAAACACTCCCTGAACATAAGCAATTAACACACCGTAATTCACTATTGGTACGCCCGCAGCCTGCGCTTCTGCGATCCGCCCCTGCATCGCCCTGCGGTTCAGCATACATGCGCCGCAATGAATAATCAGAGCGTACTGCTCAAGATCCGCAGGGAAATCATGGCCCGCAGCATGCTCAATCGCAAGCTGCTTCCCGGTCTTCTCTCTCAGCCAGCGGGGGATTTTGACAGTGCCGATATCGTCGGACTGCCGGTGATGACTGCAAGCTTCCGCGATAAGCACTTTGTCGCCGTCCCGCAGCCGGGCGATCGTCTTGACTCCGCCGACCAGGCTGGGAAGGTCGCCCTTATAGCGGGCGAACAAGATCGAGAATGAAGTAAGCGGCACATCCCTTGGCGTATCCGCTTCGGCCTTCAGGAATGCCTGGGAGTCTGTTATGACAAGGTTAGGCTTCTTACCGAGACAATCGAGCGTATGGCGCAGCTCTTGTTCTTTCGTGACAACAGCGCTAGCATCGCATTCCAGGATATCGCGTATCGTCTGCTGCTGCGGGAGGATAAGGCGTCCCTTGGGCGCCGCTTTGTCGATGGGAATGACCAGAACCGCCGTATCTCCGGGTTGAAGCAGGTCGCCTACTATCCGGTACCGGTCTTCTTCCGACGATAACACCGATATCATTCTCTTCTTCAGTTCCCCGATGCCTTCGCCATTCGAAGCACTGAGCGGTACCGGGGGTGTGCCAAGCTGGGCTGCGACGCCCGCGGCTGCCAAAATTGCCGCCGCCCCGGCGCTTTCCCCTTCCAGCAGATCGGTCTTGTTGAGCAGTACGATTACCGGAGTTCCCTTGTCAGTTAGTGTCTTCATCAATTCCTGTTCGAATTCCCAGGACTCACTCTCGGCATCGACAACCAGCAGCGCCAAATCGGTTCGATCCAAAATCGATTTTGTACGGCGGACTCGCTGCGCCCCCAAATCCCCCGTATCGTCCAATCCCGCCGTATCAATCAGTACGACAGGTCCCGCCGGCAGCAGCTCCATTGGATGATAGACCGGATCGGTCGTTGTTCCGCTTACTTGAGAGACAATAGAAATGCTCTGTCCGGCGAGCGCATTGATGATGCTGGATTTGCCGGCATTGCACCGGCCGAATACAGCGATATGCGGCCGCTCTCCCCGGGGAGTGCTGTTCATATTCATCGGACTTCGCCCTTCCGCTTCCTTCATTATAATGGGTCTCGTTCTGTATGCCCTGGAATGCCCGCTTGAACTGATCGAAGCTGCTGAATAGCCGCAGAGCCCTGCATCTCCGTCATTAACCCCCGTTCCTCCAGCAGATCGGCAAACGTCCTGCCCGTTGCCGCAGCTTCCTTGTGCAGTTCAGCTGCCGCATCGTATCCGATATATGGCACGGCGGCGGCAGCCATTACACCACAGCGCTCCAGATGATCGCTGCATCGTTCCCTATCCAGCTTAAGTCCCCCAACACAGCGTTCATGAAAAACCGGCACGGCATGGATCATCAGCTCCAGCGATTCCAGCAGCGACTCGGCGATCAACGGAATGAACGCATTCAGCTCCAACTGTCCGGATGCCGCAGCAAGCGTTATGGCCGTATCATTGGCTATAACTCTCATAGAGACACTCCCTATCATCTCAGCGATGACGGGATTGACCTTGCCGGGCATGATGGAGGAACCTGCTTGTACAGGAGGGAGCTTGTATTCACCGATCCCTCCGTCCGGACCGGAGTTCAGCAGCCTGAAGTCGCCCGAAATCTTTAGAAGATTCACGGCGGCAGCTTTGAGCAGCCCGGATACCTCAACGAACACATCCATATTTTGTGTAACATCCATAGGGAAATCGCTGCGGCTTAATCCGAGACCGCTTATTTCCCGAAGCTCTTCGGCAACTGCGTACACATAACCTGGCGGGGCATTCATGCCGGTTCCTACCGCCGTCCCGCCGAGATTGATTTCGCGCAGCCGTTCCTCCGCCTTATAGAGCCGCCAGCGGTCCCGCGCGGCCGCTTTTGCGTATGCGCCGAAGCTCTGGCCGGCCATAATCGGCAGCGCGTCCATCAGCTGAGTCCGTCCAAGCCTTACGATGTCGGCGAATTCCTTTTCCTTCGCCTGAAGCCCTTCCTGCAACAGCGCCATCTGCCCGCTTAGCGTCCGCAGCAGCGGGATTGCCGCAATCCGGAGCGCGGTCGGATACACATCATTTGTCGATTGGTGAAGATTGACGTGATCGATCGGATGAATAAGCCGATAATCGCCCTTGGTCCCTCCCAGATGCTCAATCGCGAGGTTGGCGATCACCTCATTCACATTCATATTGGTACTCGTCCCAGCCCCGCCCTGATAAGCGTCTGTCACGAACTGGTCATCCAGCTCGCCTGACAACAGCTCATCGCAGGCGATTTGAATTCCGCTTGAGACGGATGCCGCCAAAAATCCGAGCTTGCCGTTCACTGTGGCAGCAGCTTTCTTGACAAGCAGCAGCGCCTCAATGATCCGGCGGTTGACCGGCCGGCCGCTGATTGGAAAGTTGTCTTTGGCCCTTAAGGTATGAATACCGTAATAGGCGTCTTTCGGCACGGCAGCGGAGCCTAAAGCGTCTTGCTCCATACGGAACAATGATTCCCCGCTTATCTCGATCATGTCGTTGATGTCGTTGATGTCGTTAATTTCGTTAATGTAATCCATGTCATCCATGTTGTTCACGCCGTTCATTTCGCTCATGTGCGCATCATCCTCCGATCTGCGACATTTGGCGCAGCGTGTGCGGCTTGGAGGAAGTCTCTTCCTTAGCGATCGTCATTTCATGGCGCAGCGGCTTGCCCGCCAGCGACTGCAGAAATACGTGCCGCAGCTTCTCTTCATCATCAATATATGGCTTCAGATCCCATTCCTCGTTCCAATACAGGCATGGCTTGACGCAGCCGTTCGCTGTAATTCTAAGGCGATTGCAGCTCTCGCAGAAATGCCGGCTGACCGGACTGATCAATCCGAACTCCCCCGCTGCCCCAGCGATCCGGTAGTACCTTGCCGGGCCTGAGATGTCATTTTCCCCATGAAGAGAATCGATTAGCTGTCCGGTGTTTCCGACCGGTTCAATCTGCCATCCTTTTTCCTCACAACGTGCCAGAATACTCTCCGCCGGCATATACTCCGATCTCCAGGCCTGAATCCGGTCTCCAATCGGCATGTATTCAATGAAGCGGATAAAGAGCGGATAGTTGATCGTGAGCTTTAAGAAAGCTTCAATCTCATCATCGTTCACTCCATGCATCAGCACAACGTTAAGCTTGACCTTGTCAAATCCCGCCTTGCAGGAGCTTTCAATCGACTTGATCACCCTGTTGAAATCTCCGCCGCCCGTTATTCCGGCATAGCGTTCCGGCACCAGAGAATCGATGCTGATATTTACGTCGGTTAATCCGGCCTGCCGAAGGAGGGAGGCTCTTGGCCCCAGCAGCATCCCGTTCGTGGTCAACCCGATTCGGCTGATCCCCTTGATCCCGCTCAATCTTCCAATTAGCGATTCCAGCCGGGGACGCAGCAGCGGTTCGCCGCCAGTCAGCCTAACCTTCGTAACTCCCATGTGAGCCAGAGCTTCAACAACCGCTGTCAATTGGTCAAAACTAAGCAGCTCCGATTTCACCTTGCAGCTTAGAGCGCTCCCCGGTCTGCAGTACTGACAGCCCAGATTACAGAGATCCGTAACGGAAATGCGGACATAGTTATGCACACGGCCAAAAGAATCGACCAGCCGATCGGTCACATCATTCACCTTGCTTTCCGCTTAGTACCCCCGCTGTCTTAATAATCGCCAAATCCTCCATACGACTGCAGCATCTGAACCGTACCCGTTCTCTTCCGTGCGATCGACTCATCGAGATGCGGGGAAGCAATGAACTGCAGCGCATGAGTCGGGCACACCCGCACACATTCCGGCCCGCCTCCGGTATCTTCGCATAGATCGCATTTGTTCGCGACCATTCTTGGCTTCGGGCTCCAGGCATTCCCGGATTGAACGCGAAGGCCGCGCTGCAGCTGCTTCCGTCCTTTACTGTAGGCGGCAACCATGGTGATAGCTCCATAGGGACAGACGACGGCGCAAGTCTTGCAGCCAATGCAGGTATCCTGATTAATAAAAATGCTGTGCTCCCTGTTCGTGATTGATCCATTCGGACAGACATTGGCGCAGGGGGCATCCTCACAGTGTCTGCATTGAACAGGTGCGGTCACATCCTCCGTCTCCACGACAGTCAGGCGCGGGTAATAGACCGCTTCATCGCCACCCGCTTCAAAGATCCGCTGATCCGAATGAGCGACAATACAAGCCGCCTCGCAAGTATGACATCCGATACACTTGCCCGGATCAGCCAGCACAAAGCTGTTCATTTCGACTCCTCCTCGTATAGTATTTTCAAAAGCCTTATATAAGCTAGTTTCCAGTCCCAGAGGGGACTAGCGGCCACTCGAAGATTTACCAGTCACTTGCTCCTTGAACATCGAACAGGGACTGGACTTTCCGGCGTGCTTCTGGACAATGAATCTTAGGGTTCATTCGGGGATATTCTTACGCCTCCCGTAGTCTCATCTACTCCCTAAGTCTGTTTCTCCGGTACGCGTCCGAACTTCTTACCCGCTGGCTGTTCCCTTCGGCAGCCCATGCCTGGCTTTAGCAGACCCAGGGCAGCTCATGGACCGAAGCGTGTTCTCATACGCGAGGGTGAGGTTGGGCGCGTGCGCCGGAGGCATCCCGGAGCGTCCATTCCCTGAATCCCTAAATGAAAGGAGGAATTCCCCTTGAAGCTTTTTGTCGGAATTGACGTGAGCTCCCAAGAGCTCGAAGCGTGTTTCATGAACGCGGACGGCGACAACTTCGAATCGTTCACCGTCCCGAATAACCTTCACGGCGCTTCTCACCTTCGCGATCGTATCGTGGTCGCAGCGGACAAGCTTGCCGTATCTGAGATTCACATCGGCCTTGAGGCCACTTCCGTCTACAGCTGGCACCCGGCCATGTATTTCCACCAGGACCCGGCACTTCGTGAGCGCAAGACCAAGGTGTTTACGCTGAACCCCAAGCTCATCTGCAAGTTCCGCGAAGCTTACGCCGACATGGACAAGACCGACCGTCTGGATGCCTGGGTCATTGCGGATCGCCTTCGCTTCGGCCGCCTGACGACCACCCTCGTCATGCAGGAGCAGTATATCGCGCTCCAGCGCCTTACGCGCATGCGTTTCCACTTGGTGCACAACCTCGCCCGGGAGAAGCAATACTTCTTGCAGAACCTGTTCTACAAGTGCAATGCCTTCACCACCGAAGTGGACAGTTCAGTATTCGGCCACGCCCTCATGGAAATGCTCTCGGAGAAGTTCAGCCTCGATGACATTGCCGAGATGAATGTTACCGACCTGGCTGACTATCTGCGGGACAAGGGGCGGAATCGCTTCCCCGACCCTGAACGTGTGGCTCGCTGCATCCAGCAAGCCGCCCGCGCCTCCTACCGGTTGTCGAAGGTCGTGGAAGATTCCATTGACCTTGTGCTCGGCACGTCCATCGAGTCCATCCGCAGCATCCAGAAGCAACTCAAGGATCTGGACAAGGCCATTGAACGCATTCTGGACGGCATCCCGGGCGCGCAGTGCCTCCTGTCGGTGCCCGGCATCGGCAAGGTCTACGCCGCCGGCCTGCTCGGTGAACTCGGCGACATCGAACGGTTCAAGGATCAGGCCGCCGTGGCCAAGTATGCCGGCCTTACATGGCGAAAGCATCAGTCCGGCGCCTTCGAAGCCGAACACACCGCGCGCATCAAATCCGGCAATCGATTCCTGCGCTACTACCTGGTTGAAGCTGCCAACTCCGTTCGATTGCGCGATGAGGAATTCGGTGAGTACTACCGGAAGAAATATAACGAAGTGCCCAGAAATCAACACAAACGCGCCCTCGTCTTAACGGCAAGAAAACTCGTGCGTCTGGTCGATGTGCTGCTACGCAACGGCCAACTCTATACGCCTCGAAGGAAGGTGAATAGCGCGAAGAATTAACGCCTTCTTTGCCAAGTCCTTCACCAAATTCCCAGTAAAATTCTGGTATATGATTGAATTTTCGGCTGGGTTTGTTTCGATGCGCCTTTTTTCGTGACTTCTTCCTTGATGAGCCTGGGAAATTTCCAATTCGCACAACTCAGGGACTTGACATCATACCGCTGGACTTAGGGCTTCTTGAGTTGAACTTCGTATGCAGCAGATGATGGGACACCTCGCCTAACGGCTCGCCCAAATAATCCTTATACAATTGGATAATGGCCGGATTCTCATGCGATTTGCGTATTTTCAGTGTGGAATCATGATTATAGATCGATGCTTTTCTGGCCGCATAAGCGGCCGTGCGATCTCGCTCCAGCAGCAGCTTCGGCTGGCCTCCGCCGCTGACGCAGCCTTCCGGACATGCCATTACCTCAATAAAATGATAAGGACATTCGCCTTTTGACACCTGCTCAAGAATGCCGTGGACATATTTAAGCCCTGCAACAATGGCGACTCTCAGTTCCAGATCCCCAAGCTGCACCGTCGCCGTGCGGATTCCTTCAGCACCTCTGATAAATTCAAGCTGCAGATCAGGTAGGGCCTCATGCGTCACCAGCTCATATCCGGTACGGATTGCGGCTTCCATTACACCTCCTGTTGCCCCGAAGATCGTTCCCGCACCCGAATACAAGCCAAGCGGTGAATCGAACGGCTCGTCGGGCAGGCTGTTGAAGTCTATGCCTTTAGCCTTGATGAGCTGTGCCAGTTCTCTTGTCGTGATGACCAAATCGACCTCACGGTATCCGTCAACCGTCATCTCCTCCCGGCTTGATTCGAATTTCTTGCAGGTACAGGGCATGACCGCCACGCTGAATATATCACCCGGAGAGACGCCCTCGGCCTTGGCGCCATAGGTCTTAGCCAATGCACCAACCATCTGCATGGGGGACTTGCAGCTGGAGAGATGATGCAGGAGATGAGGTGCCGCAGTCTCGGCATGCTTCACCCAGGCCGGGCAGCAGGAGGTGAACATCGGCAGTGCCTCCCCGGACATCACCCGGCTGATCAGCTCGGTACCCTCCTCCATAATCGTAACGTCCGCTCCGAAATTGGTATCATAGATCCGGTCAAAGCCCACTCGTCTTAAGGCTGAGGCCATCTTGCCCGGTGTCAGCGTTCCAAACGGCATGCCGAACTCCTCTGCAAGCGACACACGGATGACGGGTGCGCACTGCACGATATTGAAGCGTTTTGGATCATCCAGCGCTTCGCGCAGTTCAGACGCATGACCGGTTGAATATGCGGCGAATAAAGGCTCATGTACGCTTGAGAGCTGGCCTCTCTCCCGCAGCTTGTCGCTGCGTCTTGTTAGCCTGGAATCGCCTTCCGCAGCATAAGCGCTGCATACCTGCACGCATTGTCCGCAAATGACGCAGCGCTGAGGATCAACCGATTGAGGACTTCTCCGTTCGCCTATAATAGCATCGACCGGGCATACAGTCGCGCAGCGTCTGCAGCCGGTGCACAGTTCCTGGTCGATATGAATGATCGGTTCGATGGATGATGGCATATTGGAATTACCCTTCTTTTCATCATGGATTGGTCACAGCCGCCGAACAGCCGCAAGCCTTGCGTTCATTTCCTTAACGGGAGTCATAAGCGTTAGCGCCTCTTCGGGACATACCGATACACACCAGGGTGTTCTCTCTCCCGACTCATCACCTGACTTATCACCCGACTCTTCACGCTCTTCAGGAGGTGTTGCTCCTCGGCATAAATCACATTTATACGCAATGATTCTCGTCTTCCGCTCCAATGTAGTGTCTTGGCGCTTTTTCAGATGCCGATTCTTGTACTCGGAGCCCCCGCTGTAAGCCCGGAACAGACTGATCGCGCCAAAAGGACAGGCAATCGCACATGATTTACAGCCGATGCACCTGGCTTCGTCCACCTGAATCGCCCCGTCCTTCTGTCGGATCGCGCTTACCGGACACGCCTCTGCGCAAGGCGCGTTCTCGCAATGCCTGCACTGAACCGGCATCATGAAGCTGTCCGTCCGGATTACATACAGCCTGGGGATGACCGGCACACTTACTGTGCCAGCCGCAGCGCCAACCCCGTTCTCCCGGTTGTGGACGGCGAAGCAGGCGACTTCACAAGCTTTACAGCCAATACATTTCTCCGGATCGGCGAGTACGAACGAATTGGCCTGACCGTTATTCATGCGCTCCCGCTCCTGCCAGCATTTGCTGTCTAAGGGACTCGTACTGCTCCCGAATCTGAAGCTCGGCCTGCTGCTGGTCATGGATTCTCTCCAAGCGAATCGCGCAGTATTTGAACTCAGGCGTCTTCGATATCGGATCGAGGACATCGACGGTCAGCTCATTGCAAGCACCAATCCAGAAGTGGTAGGTCATGTAAGTCGCGCCGGCCTTAACCCGTTCGCTGACTTGCGCTCTGGCAGTTATTTTTCCGCGGCGCGATATGACCTTAAGAAGATGACCGTCCTCAATCCCGTATTGCCGGGCGTCCTCAGGACTGATCTGAATAAACCCGGGTTCATCGGACAGCTGGCTTAATGCCCGGCAGTTCCCTGTCATCGTGCGGACGGAATAGTGCCCGACTTCGCGGACGGTAGAGAGAGTCAATGGATAATCCCGGTCAGGCTGCTCCAGCGGCGCTCTCCATTCGCAAGCGAACAGCCGGCCCTTGCCGTTCGGCGTCGAGAACCGATTGCCCTCATACAAGTAGGGCGTTCCCGGATGATCCTCTGTCAGGCAGGGCCATTGAACGCTTCCCTGCTCCTCCATCTTTTTATAGCTGGCCCCGGCGAATTTCGGACATAGTCCTCTCATCTCATCCCAGATTTCCTCCGTCGACTTGTAGCTCATCGGATAGCCCATCGCGGTAGCAACCTCGCATATAATCTGCCAATCGGGTTTCGTTCCCTTCGGCGGCTCCACAGCTTTTCGGATACGTTGAAACCCGCGGTCTGCAGAGGAGTACACGCCGTCATGTTCGCCCCAGGAGGTGGCCGGCAGAATGACATCCGCATGCAGCGCTGTTTTGTTCATGAAAATATCCTGCACGACGACGAACTCCATTTTATCCAGCGTCTCTCTCACTTCGGCCGCATTGGGATCGCTCTGCACCGGATCCTCGCCAAAAATGTAATAAGCTTTAACCTTATCTTCCTTAAGCACCAGATGCGGGATTTCCGTCAAATGATACCCCGTCTTGTCGGGCAGCTTGACTCCCCAAGCTTTCTCGAACTTGGCGCGGGCTTTGGCATCCGTGACCGGCTGGTAACCCGGATACACATTGGGCAGCGCCCCCATGTCGCAGGAGCCCTGCACGTTGTTCTGACCACGGACCGGCCCGATGCCGACCGAGGGTCTTCCGAAGTTGCCTGTCAGGAGAGCTATCGAGGCCAGGCCCTTCACGACATCAACTGCCTGCGAGAACTGGCATACTCCCATGCCGTACAGAATCATCGCCTTCTTCGATCCGGCGTACTGCCGCATCGCCTTTCGGATATCGGCGGCTTTGACCCCGGTGATGCCCTCCGCATTTTCAGGCGTGTACGATCGCACATTTTCAATATATTCGGACAGACCTTCCACATGCTTGGCAACAAAATCCTTATCGTATAACTGCTCCTCGATCAGCACATGCCCAAAAGCATTGACAAGCGCCATATTCGTTCCGCCTTTAAGAGGAAGCCAGGTATCCGCAAGCCGCGCCGACTCCGTCTTCCGGGGATCGCATACGATAATTGTGGCGCCTTTCTGCTTCGCTTTTACGATTCTTCCGGCCACAATCGGATGGGTCACAGGAGCGTTGTATCCGAAAATAAGGAGCAGATCGGCATCCTCAATCTCCGGAATCGAATTGGACATGGCACCGTCGCCAAGCGAATAGCTTAGCCCCGCCACAGAGGGGCCATGGCAGACTCTGGCACAGTGATCGATGTTGTTGGTGCCGACGGCGGCGCGCATGAACTTCTGCATCACATAGTTGGCCTCATTCCCCGGTCCTCTCGCCGAACCCGTTCCCATGATGGCATCCGGGCCGTATTTCTCCTTGATCGCCAGCAGTCTATCGGCTGTATAGCGAATGGCTTCTTCCCAGGAGGCTTCCCGAAGCTCACCTTCTTTGCGGATCATGGGCTGTCTGAGTCGGGCCGTCAAAATCTTAGGATCATTCAAGAAGTCCCAGCCATAATGGCCTTTCAGGCATAAAGTACCTTCATTCGTCCTGCCGTTCGCCGGCTCAGCGCCTACGACCTTTCCTTCCTCGACGATCAGGTTCAGATTGCAGCCGCTTCCGCAGTATGGACAGACGGTTAAGATTTTGTCTACCATTGATGGAATCATCCTTTCATCCCTTTGATCATTTACCAACACAATAAAAAAAGCCAATACACAGCTGAGCTCAGACCCAGTCCGTGTAATGGCTTATTAAAAAGCGAAGAAGCATATGATCTGCTCTTTCTCTTCAATCAAACCGATGTATTCAGCTGCACCACAATTCGCCTGTCTGCCGGAGATAGATTCAAGATCCTCCATGTGTAGGTAAAAGCGCCGCCGAGCGCTTCCTTCAATTCGCTCATATACTCTTTCTCCAAGTGGGATTTCAGTATTTTCCAGTATTCAGCAACCAGCTTCTCCGCGCCTTCTTCCATTAAAATTTCGGATAAGTTCGAGAGAATCCCCTTAATTTCAACTGTTATAACCGGAGAATTCTCCAACCTCACCTTCACGTTGTCGGGCCCTCTGCCTCTGTAATGCTTCACAATCTTCACAGCTAATCTTCTAATCTTCTCCTGGCATTCGAATTCCGACTCAGTCATTCAAACACCTCTGTTCATCCTATATTTTTTGGTATAAATAAGAATTAATTACATGTTAAACCCTTCCACTTTCCCTTGTCAAACGATAAAAATCCAGATTTCCGCCGAACGAGCGGTCTTGCTTCAAATATGGTAATTCCAAATTCAAGGATATTATTTTGTTTTATTGTATTTTCTATAGAATCAGGATTAGAAGTCTAATTTTTTCTTCGAATTGAACCGATAAAAATAAAGTGGCTCTACAATTGCCACTTTATTTCTCTGTCTTTTTTACAGAAGTTACAAATTGGATTTGGAGAGGAGAAATTAGTTAATGGGTACTTTCAATCTCAGGACAGACAAAGCTGCACAATCCCTGCAAGTCAGTGTCGGAGGAACGTTCTCCAATGACGATGCCGGTCGCTTCATCAACGAATATAACAGTACGGTAGCCACATTCGATCCGAAACAGTATGAGATCGTGCTCGATTGCACGGGGCTGAATGTGTCTTCTCCCGATGTGCTGCCTATGCTAGAGCAATGCTTCATCCTGTACAAAGACTCAGGCTTCAAAAAAGTCATCTTCACGATCAAGTCCAATCCGATTCTCAAGATGCAGCTCGCCCGGGTCGCACGCTCAACGAAACTTGAGAACTACGAAATCCGGGAAGTTTAAGGAGGCGGGTCATGGATACGCCTATTTCCATTCTTCAAGCCGCATATTATCATCCCGATCAGGTTGTCCATAACGATTTCTATTTCGAGCATTTTGATCGCCAGGGTAAGGATATTCGCAACTTTCTGGCTGCAATGGGACGTAAAAATCGCTACGTAGCCGATCGCGCCGAGGAGAATGCTTTGACGATGGGCGTAAAGGCCGCAGAAAAAGCGCTGAAGGATGCCGGTCTATCCGGAGAGGATATCGACATGTTCGTGTTCGCTACCCAGACACCGGAATACACCTACCCCACCAACGCGCTTTTGCTTCATAATCGGCTTAAAGGCAAACATCGGGCCGTTACGATGGACTCGAACGCTAACTGCGCCGGTATGGTCACCGCTGTGGAGCAGAGCAGCCGCTATATGCGCAGCAATCCGCAAGTCCGTTACGCCTTGATCGTTGGCTGCGATTTCAGCACGGTCAATTGCAACCCCGAAGATGAGATAACCTACGCCAACTTCGGTGATGCTGCTGCCGCTGTTATTCTGGAGCGGGGCGGCCAGGGACAAGGCTTGATCGACTCCCTGTACTACACCGATTCGGACATCCACGAGAGCATCACTTTCCCGGCCTGCGGATTGTCGAATGTATACCGAGCAGACGTTCGGCCGGAAGACATTTATATCCGCTGGCTTCCTTTCGACGGAACCGTCTGTGTGGACGCGGCGATAGAGGATATCAAGGAACTTGTAAGCCGGAACGGCCTGGAGCTTGACGACATCTGTGCGTTCTGCCTGTCCCAGTTCTCGCTGAAGAATATCGAACTGATCCGGAATGGACTCGGGCAGCCCGAGGAGAAATTCATCTATGTCGGTGACGAGTTCGGCTATACCGCAACCAGCAGCCCGTTCATCGCCTTCCAGCGCGGTGTAGAGCAGGGAAACATCAAGCGCGGCGACCATCTCATTTTTTGGTCGGTAGGCGCAGGCTGGCAAATTCCGACAATGCTGCTGCGCTATTAGACCTGATCCGTCAAAAACATTTCATTTCTCAGCTATGCCGATCACGGCATAACGTCACAACGGGCTGACTCCCAAGTAGTGGAACATACTACTTGGGAGTCAGCCCGTTTTAAGTTCTCTATTCCCCTGTCCTCACAACCCTTACAGCGTATGAAAAAGAGCGGCAAAGACTGATCTCTCTCCTGAAAGATCAATCCTTGCCGCCCACGATCATGTCAATCACTCTATCTCAGACGCTGTCTTCGTTCAGGCGCTTAAGTGCGGCCGCAGCGGCCTGCTGCTCCGCTTCCTTCTTGGAACGGCCGCTTCCACGGCCGAGAAGGCGGCTGCTCATGCTGACCTCGGATACAAACTCACGCTCATGCGCCGGGCCCCGCTCCTCAACAATCCGGTATTCCAGAACTCCCATCCCGTGATGCTGGATCAGCTCCTGCAGCTCGGTCTTGAAATCACTTACGCCAAGCTGCAGCTTACCGTCGTTCTCCACAAGCGGCAGCACATACTCATCCAGAAACCGCCGGACAGCGTCCAGGCCCTGATCCAAGTAAAGCGCTCCCACGAAGGATTCGAACACATCGGCCAGCAATGCCGGCCGGGTGCGTCCTCCTGTCAATTCCTCTCCTTTACCGAGCAGGACATAACGTCCGAAGTCCAGTTTCTCGGCGAACTTGACCAGCGATGGCTCGCAGACAATCGCCGCGCGCAGCTTGGTCAATTCGCCTTCCGGACGGTCCGGAAGGAGGTGGTACAAATATTCGGACACCGTTAGCTCCAGAACCGCGTCGCCCAGAAATTCAAGGCGCTCGTTGTCCTGGTGCTGATTGAAACGGTGTTCATTGACATAAGAGGCATGGGTAAACGCCTGCTTCAGCAGTTGAGAATCGTGGAATTGAATATGAAGTTGACTTTGTAATTGCTTCAGGTCCCCATTCACCGCACGCTCTCCTTACTGGTTGTATTTTTTCAAGATAACGGTCGCGTTATGGCCTCCAAATCCGAAAGAGTTGGACATGACAATATTCAAATCCGCTTCACGCGGCGTATTCGGCACATAATCCAGATCGCATTCCGGGTCCTGGTTGTCCAGGTTAATGGTAGGCGCAATCTTGCCCTTGTTCAGGGAAAGCCCGCATATGATCGCTTCAACGCCGCCAGCAGCTCCAAGGAGATGCCCCGTCATCGACTTGGTGGAGCTTACCGCCACCTTGTACGCATGATCGCCCAGCGCCATCTTGATCGCGGTCGTCTCCGATTTGTCGCCTACCGGCGTCGATGTACCGTGCGCATTGATATAATCGATATCCTCAGGCGCAATGCCGGCATCGCGGATCGCCATCTTCATGCAGCGTGCCGCACCATCCGGATCAGGCTCGGTCATATGATGCGCGTCGCCGCTCAGGCCGTAGCCGATGACTTCGGCATAGATCTTCGCTCCGCGCGCCTGGGCATGTTCCAGGGATTCCAGCACCAGAATGCCTGCCCCTTCGCCCATGACAAATCCGTCGCGGTCCGTGTCGAACGGCCGGCTCGCCTTCTCAGGCTCGTCGTTTCTTGTCGACATGGCTCTCATCGCACAGAAGCCCGCCATTCCCGTCGGACGGATGGTCGCTTCCGCACCGCCGCAGATCATCGCATCGGCATCGCCGCGCTGGATCATGCGCATCGAATCGCCGATGGCATGGCTGCCTGTAGCGCAGGCCGTAACCTGAGTCGTGTTAGGACCCTTGGCTCCCAAGCTGATCGACAGCTGGCCCGAGCCCATATTGGCGATCATCATCGGGATGAAGAAAGGGCTGACGCGTTTGGGTCCTTTCTCGAGCAGCAGATTATGCTGGTCTTCCCAAGTACCGAGACCGCCGATACCGGAGCCAACGGATACCCCGATCCGTTCCGCCTCGATATTCTCGCCGATCTTCAGGCCGCTGTCATCCAGCGCCTTCTGTCCCGCCGCCAGAGCGAATTGGACGAAACGGTCCATCTTGCGGGATTCCTTGCGCCCGAACAGCTCTTCGGGGTCAAAATCCTTGACCGACGCCGCGATCTGTGTCGGATATTCGCTTACATCGAAAGCTTCGACTTTGGAAACGCCGGATTTACCGCTCATCAGACTGTCCCAGAACGTCTCCAGATCTTTTCCAAGCGCAGTAATCACGCCCATACCGGTAACAACTACTCTATGACTCAAACGCACTCACCTCATCAGTTTGCTGTATAGCTGCAACTAAGTCAGCATTCAGGTTAATCACTCTATAAATCGCAAACGCCGCGAATATCGGCGGCGGTTGGTATATGCTCAGGAAATGCTCCCCGGAAGAGCTGAGGCTCAAGGATGCAATCGCCATAAAAATGAGGAGAAGTCCCGCCTTAAGCAGGTACGGGACTTTCAAGCAATGACTCTAGGTATGAGATTGTATGTAGTTTACAACTTCACCCACGGTCGTAATTTTCTCTGCGTCTTCATCAGAGATTTCCATATCGAATTCATCTTCCAATTCCATAACCAATTCTACAACGTCGAGAGAATCTGCTCCCAAATCGTCTTTGAAAGATGCTTCAAGTGTGACCTCGGCTTCGTCAGCGCCTAAGCGGTCGACGACAATGCGCTTTACACGCTCCAGTACATCGGACATCCGGTTCACCTCCTCTTAGGGTATTATACGAGAAATGACTACAAAATACCATAGAGCGAAAAAAACGCTTTACGGCGCGCTTTTGGCGCTCATTTCACCGTTTTCGGCCCCTATTCGCGGGGCCGGTTAATTGCTTACATGTACATGCCGCCATCCACATGCAGCGTCTGGCCCGTCATGTAAGCAGCTCCTTCGGACGCCAGGAACAGGACCGCGGACGCGATCTCCTCCGGCAGTCCCAGGCGCGCCAGCGGAATGCCCTTCGCCAGGTCGGCGCGGACTTCCTCGGACAGGGCACGGGTCATATCGGTGTCGATGAAGCCCGGGGCGATGCAGTTCACCGTAATGCCGCGCGAAGCAAGCTCACGGGCCGCAGATTTGGTCAGGCCGATAATTCCGGCCTTGGCGGCGGAATAATTAGCCTGACCGGGATTACCGGTCACGCCAACTACGGAAGAAATATTGATGATCCGGCCATAGCGCTGCTTCATCATCGGACGGGTGACCGCCTTCAGGCAGTTGAACACGCCCTTCAGATTCGTCTCGATGACCTGATCGAACTCTTCTTCTTTCATCCGCATAATGAGATTGTCGCGGGTAATGCCTGCATTGTTGACCAGAATATCAACCTTGCCCCAGGCGCCGAGCACTTCCTTGACAAGGCCTTCGGCCTCTTCGGTGCTGCCGACATTGCCGCGCAGCGCGATGCCCTCCGAGCCAAGCTCTGCAATGCGGGCGACGGTGTCCCGCGCCGCTTCCTCACTGCCGGAATAGTTCACGGCGACCTTGACGCCGTGCTCCGCCAGCGCGAGCGCAATGCTGCGTCCAATGCCGCGCGATGCGCCGGTAACAAGGGCTGTCTGGCCACGTAGTGCTGAGAACATGGATGAGTCCCCTTTCCTATTGGATCACATGTTGAACAACGTTACTTCGGGTGCTGAATCCCCGAGTAGTTAACCCAGCGCTTCGATGCTGGCTAGACTATTGATGCTCACTACCTTGACGTTCTTGTCGATCTTACGGATCAGACCGGCCAGCACGCTGCCGGAACCGATCTCCACGAAAGTATCTACGCCTTCGGCGATCAGACGCTCAACGGAGTCCTGCCACAGCACCGGCGAGTATACCTGGCGCACCAGAAGCTGCCGGAGTTCCTCCGGGTCGGTAACCGGAAGCGCTGTGACGTTCACAACGACCGGAACAGCCGGTGCCTTGAATTCGGTCTTCAGCAGTTCGGCCTCCAGCCGCTCCGCCGCTTCCTTCATCATCGATGAATGGAAAGGCCCGCTTACTTCAAGCGGAATCGCCCGTTTCGCGCCGGCTTCTTTCGCGCGCTGGACAACTGCGTTGACGCCTGCCTGCGAACCCGAGACGACAATTTGTCCGGGGCAATTGACATTGGCCAGCTCTACCGGACCGTCCGTCTCGGAGATGCTGGCGCACAGCGCGGCCAGATTGTCTCGCTCCGCACCAAGAACGGCTGCCATAGCACCTTGACCGTTCGGTACGGCCTCTTCCATGAAACGCCCGCGAAGGCGAACCAGCTTGACGGCATCGGTATAGGACAGCACACCGGCAGCAACAAGTGCGCTGTACTCGCCCAGGCTGTGGCCTGCGACATAGTCGGCTTCAAGCCCTTTTCCTTTCAGCGCTTCAAGCAGCGCCGTGCTGGCTGTAAGAAGCGCCGGCTGGGTGTTGACCGTCATCTTGAGCTCGCTGTCCGGACCTTCAAACACAAGGCTGCTCAGCGCAAAGCCCAGCGCCTCGTCGCCTTGTTCAAATATCGCGCGGGAAGCGGGGATAGCGTCATACACATCCTTGGCCATGCCGACCGCCTGCGCTCCCTGACCGGGAAATACAAAAGCTGTTTTGCCCATTACTGAAATTCTCCCTTCAGCCTACCAGATCAATACGGAAGCGCCCCATGTCAGGCCGCCGCCGAAGCCGACCATCAGAACCGCGTCGCCTTGCTTCATCCGGCCTTCCTCAGCGGCTTCGACAAGCGCAAGCGGAATCGACGCTGCGGAGGTATTCGCGTATTTATCTACATTAATAACAACCTTCTCAGGCGGAAGCTCCAGCCGCTGCATGGCGGACTGGATGATGCGGATATTGGCCTGATGCGGTACAAAGAGATCGATACTCTCTTTGGTCAGACCCGCTTTCTCCAGCACCTTCTCGGTCGCCGTACCCATAACCCGGACCGCGAATTTGAATACCTCGCGTCCGTTCATGTAGATATAATGCTTCTTGCCTTCCACCGTCTCGGCCGAGGCCGGAAGACGAGAGCCGCCGCCTTCAAGCTTGAGAAGCGATCCGCCCGCACCCTCCGCTCCGAGGTCAAACGACTTGAAGCCTCTTCCCTCCGGCACTTCGCCGAGGATGACGGCTCCGGCGCCGTCGCCGAAGAGCACGCAGGTGTTGCGATCGGTGTAGTCGGTGATCCGCGACAGCGTATCCGCGCCGATAATCAGGGCGTTGTTATACATGCCGTTCTGGATGAATCCGACCGCAGTCGCCAGGCTGTATACAAAGCCCGAGCAGGCCGCCGACAGATCGAACGCCGCAGCGCCTTTAGCGCCAAGCTTGTCCTGAAGAATGCAGGCGGTTGAAGGAAAGGTCGTATCCGGCGTAATCGTGGCCACGATAATCAGGTCCAAGTCCTCCGCCTTCATGCCCGCCGAGTCGAGGGCCCGGATCGCAGCCTGGTACGCAAGATCGGAGGTCGCTTCCTCCGGTGCAGCAATATGCCGTTCCCGGATGCCTGTGCGGCTTACAATCCACTCATCGTTCGTTTCTACTATTTTCTCAAGATCGCTGTTGGTCAAAATACGCTCCGGAACATATTTACCCGTTCCGATAATGCCGACCGGCCGTAAGCTGTTCATATTGGTCACTCACTTCCCGCTAATTTCCTTGGATATGCCGGGCACTAGACCCGAAGACAATGCAAGCCGCGCCTGACGGACCGCGTTCTTGATCGCATTGCCGTCCGACGAGCCGTGTCCTTTGACGACTAGGCCGCTTAATCCCAGCAGCGGAGCGCCGCCATGCTCCTTGTAATCCAGCTTGCCTTTGAGGCTGCGCAGCTCGGACATCAGCATCGCAGCTGCCAGCTTCGTCTTAAGTGACTTGGAGAACTGCTCTTTCAGCAGCGAGAACATCGCCCCCGCCGTGCCCTCAAGCGTCTTCAGCAGAATATTGCCGGCAAAACCGTCGCACACCAGAACGTCGCAGTTTCCGGTCAGAACATCCCGGGCTTCCACATTCCCGACAAAGTTGATTCCGGGAAGCTGCTCCAGCAGAGGGAAAGCTTCCTTCGTCAGCTTGCTGCCTTTTCCGGCTTCCGTCCCGACGTTCAGCAGACCTACACGGGGGTTCGCCAAACCGTGCACCTTATTGCGGTAAATACTGCCCATCATGGCATACTGTACAAGATGCTGCGGTTCGGCGTCCATATTCGCGCCCAGGTCCAGCGCAAGCACACCGACGTCATCCAGTGTGGGGATCATGGGCGCCAGAGCCGGGCGTTCAATCCCCTGCATTCTACCTACGACCAGCAGACCGGTCGTCATCAGCGCGCCTGTGTTGCCCGCCGAGATCATCGCCTCGGCTTCGCCTTCCTTCACCATGCGGCCGGCGACGACCATTGACGAATCCTTCTTCCTTCTGACGGCCTTGACTGGCTCATCGTCAGGACCGATCACTTCACTGGCATGCCGGACCGTCACATTGGACGGCTTGTCCTTGAGAAGCGGCGCCAGCTTTGCTTCATCGCCTACAAGCACGATCTGCGTATCCTTCCATTCCGCGGCGGCGGATAAAGCGCCCTCTACATTGCTCTCCGGCGCATGATCCCCGCCCATGGCGTCAATGGCGATCTGCATGTCGGCTTCCCCCTTCGCTGTATTCTTCCCCAGCCGACCGATACACGACAAAATGGCCTTGAAAAACCATTTCCTCGCCTACATACGTATACACTTCGACCTCGGCTTTTCCCTTGCGCCCTGCCAATGAGCGGACATAAGCTTTGGAAATGCATTTCTCTCCAAGACGGACCATACGGACGAAGCGTATATCCGCCGACGCTGTAAGTGCAATTTCATCATTGATAACAGCGACCGCCAGGGAATTGGCCTGAGCGAACACGTAGTGGCCGCGGGCGATTCCGTTACGGGAGAAGACATGCTCCTCACGGATCTCGAATATGGAAATCCCGCTCTTGTCCAGCTGAAGATCGACAATATCGCCTACCACCTCGTCGGCCGGCAGGGATCTTACTTGATCGTAGCTGTGCTCCGCCATCTGCTTCATGCGCTCTCTCAGCTCGGGAATGCCCAGCTCCATCCGGTCCAGCCGAATCGTCTGAATACTGACCTTCAGCTGCCGGGTTAATTCCCGGTCGGTCACAAAAGGATTATCGTCTATAATTAGCAGCAGCTGCCGCTGGCGTTCTTTCTTCGATATGCGTTCGATGGCGGCCACCTCCCGTCTTGTCCCGCGTTCGCCACGATCGGCTTAAAATTCGCGCCGGAAAACAGCCCGGCCGTATAATTTAGAACCTGGTACTAATATGTAGTATAAAGCATAGTCCCGTAAAAAGAAAGAGCGACGTTCACAGCGCTCAACATCGCAGTAATGCTGCAGGCTTCCAGCCTAGTCTCCTTTATCCTCACCGCGCCATTCCCTATTCATACTTCCTCTTCTCAAAATGCTCATGACTGCCGGGGCCTCATACCTCTTCTCCCGTCATTACTTCCCGGTTATCGGCACAAAAAAATAGCACCTCACCATTAGATGAAGTACTACTTTGTTTGGCAGATCGATTATTGCTTGATGATCTCTCTTGCCTTGTACGTTCCGCATACTTTGCAAACGTGGTGAGCAAGCTTCAGTTCACCGCATTGTTCACATTTCACCATGCCCGGGACAACCAGCTTAAAGTGCGTACGACGCTTGTCACGGCGTGTCTTGGACGTTCTACGTTGAGGTACTGCCATGTGTTCCACCTCCTTATTCAAGTCAACCCGCTCATCGGGCAGCTTCTTACTCATGCATTTCTCATTTAAAAAAATCCTTCAACCCGGCAAGACGCGGGTCGATCACGGTGTTGTCGCAACTGCAGGGGCCTTCATTCAAATTATGACCGCAAGTGGGACATAGTCCCTTGCAATCATCAGCGCAAAGCACGGACAGCGGAAGATGGAGCAAATAGTTCTCCTCGACATAAGGCTTCAAATCCACTGTCTCATCGGACACATAGATCAAATCCTCATCCTCGTCTTCATCCGGTACTGCCGGTTCCTTGCCCCATTTGAACGCTTCGGCAAAAGGAATATCCATATGGGTCTTGACTAAATTCAAGCAACGCGCACATAGCATGTCTGCATCCCCGCTCAGCTTACCCTCCACGGCCACGATATCCGTGCCCGCGGGCAGCGCATCGAGCTCGGCCGATAACGGCGATACGTTCAAAATATCCTTGCGCCCTTTAACGGCTTCGCTCACGTCCACAGTTTCATGGAAATGAAGCGGCCCGTCGGCATTTGCAATTTTGCGAAAGTGAAATTTCATGCATTATCACTCCAAACAAACAAAATTTATTATACCTACCATGTATGACCTTTGTCAACCATTTTCCCTTTATATTGCTGCTTAAGCAAGACTGAAATATGTTATAACTATAAACATCAGGATTTATAGCTATACCTATGAGAGAACGGAGTGAGCCTGGTTGCCGACAGTAGGAATTATTGCCGAGTACAACCCGTTGCATAACGGACATGTGCATCATTTTTTGGAAGCCAAGCGGCTGTCCGGCGCGGAGCGGGCCGTCGTCGTCATGAGCGGCCCATTCACCCAGCGCGGTGAGCCGGCGCTCATTAGCAAGCGCGCCCGTACAGAAATGGCGCTCATGATGGGCGCCGATCTCGTCCTTGAGCTGCCCGTCGGCTACGCGCTCCAGCCCGCCGAATGGTTCGCTTACGGCGCCGTGGCCCTCCTGGAAGCGTCAGGCGTCGTGGACAGCCTGATCTTCGGCAGCGAGGCAGGCAGCCTAGACGAGCTGCTGCCGCTGTCCAGGCTGCTCGCTGATGAGAGCGGCAGCCTGAAAGCCGAGCTCCGGCGCCGCCTGGCGCTCGGCGAGCCCTTCCCCGCCGCCTACAGCGCGGCGGCGGCCCAGGCCTTCCGGCGCGAAGCCGAAGGCGCGCCGGAGACGGACGCGGCTCTCCCAGTCCTGGCTTGGGAAGCGGCGGAGTCCGCTCTTCGCGGCCCGAACAACAGCCTCGGGCTGCACTATCTCATCGCGCTCCGCCGGCTCGGCAGCGGCATCAAGCCGCTGACCGTTCCGCGCCTTGGAGCGGGATTCCATGATCCAGCGGCGCCTGGAGCGACGATCGCAAGCGCAACCGCCATCCGGGCGCTGCTGCAGGAGGGCGCTTCTCCGGCAGATTATATGCCGGGTTACGCCCTGGACATTTTGAAGCGCGAGCAGGCAGCAGGCAGAGGGCCGCTGAGCTGGGACAGCTTCAAGAGCCCTCTTCTCCATCTGCTGCTGAGCCGCCCTCCGGAAGAGTTGTCCCTGCTGCTGGGAGTGGACGAAGGACTCGAGCACCGGCTCGCAAAAGTTATCGCCGGACTCGACGTCTTTACAGTAAGCGGACTGCTTGCCGGTCTCAAGAGCAAGCGCTATACCTATACCCGGCTGCAGCGCATGCTGGCCCATATATTGCTCGGGCACAGCAAAGATGAAAATACTTCAGGTAAACTCGCACAAGGGCCGGGTTACATCCGGGTGCTGGGCTTCCGCAGCAGCGGACGGGAGCTCCTGAAGGAGATGAAACAGAAAGCCTCACTGCCCGTCGTCCTCTCCCCCTCCAGGCTGCAGCACCCCCAGCTCAGCCGGGACATCCAGGCCGCTTCCGTATACGCGGCTGCCTTCGCTTCGCCTGATCGCGGCGAACTCTACGGTGATTATTTGAAGCCGCCGGTCATGATTTGACCGGCAGCTTGTTCATATAGTCGAGCGCATCCTTCAGGCTTGTTACCTTGACAAGCTTCATTTGGCTGCCGATTTTGTCGGCCTTGGCCTTGGCGGTGTCATAATTGGCAGCCGGTACGAAGAAGATTTCGGCGCCTTTCCGGTCGGCGGCAACGATTTTAAACTGAACGCCTCCGATCGCCCCGACTTTACCGTCAGGATCGATCGTGCCGGTCCCCGCAACCATGTATCCTTTTGTCAGATCGCCAGGAGTAAGCCGATTATAAATCTCCATCGTGAACATCAGCCCGGCAGAAGGACCGCCGACATCCGTATCCGTGAAGCTGACTCCCCTTCCCTTTTCCGATGGTTCCACCTTTTGCATCGCTCCGATTACGACGCCAAGGCCCGGCCGAGGCTCCGTCTTGCCTTTATCCTGGATCGGGACCAATGTAATCTTCTCCGTCATGTCCTTGCCGCTCCGGTTCAAGACAACTTCCACCTGGTCTCCGATTTTGCGGGCGGACAGCAGCTTGCTCAGCGCTTCCGTGTCCGTCACATGCTGTCCAGCGACGCTGATGATTTTGTCGCCCGGCTGCAGCTGCTTCGTGCCAGTCTCGCCCGGTACCGAGAAGACAAAGAGATATTCCGTTTTGTCCTCGTATGGGATTCTCGCCGCGTTGTAGGCCGCTTCCACCGCATTGGACTGTGAGCTGCTCATATAGTACACCTGGGTGGCCGCGTATTCCTCTTCGGTCTGGTTGCCCAGCCGTTTGGACTTTTTATCAATCTCCGCATTCGGATTCAGCGCGGAATAGATCAGAAGGGCCACATTCGCATAGCTGGCCGACACGGTCGTCATCATGAAGGTTCCGGATTCGCTCTTGTCTTCATTCTCCACCTTGATCATGGGAGCCACTTCGTTGGCTCCTCCCGGCTGGTACACGACATAAGGCGTTGCCATGAAGACGATCACATACACCAGAATGATCAGGGTGAACAAATAGGCCGCCGCGCGGACCCCCGTCTTGGTTCTCATCCGGTTCAAGCTTAATCCCCTCTTTCCACGTATGCACCCGGTCTGTTCCCCGGATTGATGACTGCTTCCATTTCTATGCGGCTTCGCCGCTTCGTCATGCCAGGCACGACAGCCGCATACAAGTATTATTAACGGGATTGTCCCAAGCGATTGATAATTGAGGTGATTTGAACCATGAGCCGATATCCGGCCGCCGTATTACGAAGAACGGCCCCTTTCCTGTCCGGTGGCATCGCCCTGCTGCTCGCCGGAGCGATCATCCAATCGCCCGAAAGCTCCTTCGCTGCGTCTCTGCAGGGTCTGAAGCTGTGGTGGACGCTGGTCTTTCCGGCTCTGATGCCCTTTCTGATGCTCTCGGAAATGCTGAACGCCTCCGGCTTCGTTCATGCCGCAGGCGTACTGATGGAGCCTCTGATCCGCCCCCTCTTCCGGCTTCCGGGCAGCGCGGGCTGGGCGCTTGCGCTCGGGATGACCTCCGGCTTCCCCGGAGGTGCCCACAGCGCCGCCCTGCTGCACAAGCAGGAGCGGCTAAGCGGCGAAGAAGCGGGCCGGCTTGCTTCGCTGGCCCACTTCGCCAGCCCGGTCACGATCCTCATCGTGATCGGTTCGGCCATGCTGCACAGCCCCGCCATCGGCTACGGGCTGCTGGCGATCCACTGGCTCGCGGGGCTTGCCGCGGGCATTACGCTGTCCCGGCGGGCACCGCGCCGGGACACTGCACCGGCTGCGGCTCCTACGCCGCCGCAGCCGGTGAGCGCCGCTGCCGGGCAGGGCAGCCCGCAGCGGCGCTCGTCCTTGACGCGGCGGGCGATGGCCGCCGCTGCCGAGGCGCGGGCACGGGACGGCCGCGGCTTCGGCAGGCTGCTCGGCGACTCGGTCGCGTCCGCCGTGCAGAATCTGATGCTGGCCGGAGGCTGCATCATTGCGTTCGCCGTGGCGGCCCATATCGCCGGCCGCCTGCTGCCCCAGCTGCCCGGCTCTCTGCGCGCCGGGCTGCTCGAGGTGCACCTCGGAGCGCAAGCGCTCGTCTCCGCCGGAGGCGCGCTGCCCGGCGGAATTACGGGACCGCTTGGACTGGCGCTCCTCTCGGCGCTTCTCGGCTGGGGCGGACTCTGCTCCCAGCTGCTGGCGCTTGCCGCACTGAAGCCGGCTGGCGTCAAGTTTCTTTCATTTGCAGGAGGCAGGCTGCTGCACGGCCTATACGCCTTCCTGCTTGCGCTCGCGTTTTACCGTCCGCTTATGGCGATGCGTCAGGCTGCGCTGCCCGCATTCGGACCCGCATACCTTCCGGCAGCAGATGGTGGAGAGACTATGGCGGTCTGGAGCTTCACTCCCGAGCTGCTTCTAGCATTTCTTGCACTCCTGTGCGGTCTGATCGCATGCTCGGGTGCTGCTTTAATCATTTCGCGCCGCTATCTGCGCTCCCGCTGAATTTCGCTTTCAGTGCTCGTTCGACTTCTGGCGTTACGAAATCCGAGACATCGCCTCCAAAATGTCCAATCTCCTTCACGACGCTGGAGCTCAAATAGGAGTATTTGGGGTTGGTCATCATGAAGATCGTCTCCGCTTCGGGATTGAGCTTGCTGTTGGTCGTAGCGATCTGCAGCTCGTATTCGAAGTCGGTGACGGTCCGGATGCCCCGCACGATAACACGGGCGTTCTTTTGCCTCGCATAATTGGCGAGCAAATCCCGGAAGCTGTCGACTTCTACATTTGGTAAATGTGATGTGACCTGCCTGAGAAGCTCCGTACGCTCGTCCACCGTGAACAGCGGATTTTTACTATAATTGTTCAGCACGGCCACGATCAGCCGGTCAAACTGCTTGGCGGCGCGTTCAATAATATCGATATGTCCCAGTGTCACCGGATCAAAGCTTCCGGGATAAATAGCGATTCGTTCCTCTCTGATCTGCAAACTCATCGTTCAAATCCCCTCTTCCTGATCGGCGCCCGGCTCATCGCCGCTGCCATAACGATAAATAGACACCGCTGTTTCACCATAAACGGAATGGCGCAGCCGACTGAAACCCTCTATATGCTCGGGATATTCATATCCCGATTCGTGTTCCAACACGATAACGGCTTCGTTCTGTAGAAGCCCTTTGTCCGCCATGGAGACCATCAGCTCATCTCCGAATTTATGACGATATGGCGGGTCCAAAAAAACGAGATCAAAACTGCGGCCTCTCTTCTCCAAGGCGCCCAGCGCTTTTTTGGCATCATTTCTAAAGACCTCTGCCTGTGCGGCCAATCCGGCTGCCTGTAAGTTACTGCGGACCGTATCAATTGCCTTGTTCTCCATATCGATAAAAACGGCGCTCTCCATACCACGGCTAAGCGCCTCAATCCCGAGGCCGCCCGTTCCGGCGAATAAATCAAGGACGCTGCCTCCGTCAAAATAAGGGCCGATCATGCTGAATATCGCTTCCTTGACCTTATCGGTCGTAGGACGCGTCCCGGTTCCGGGGACACTCTTCAGCGGCCTTCCTTTCGCTGTGCCCGACACCACTCTCACTGCCTGCTTCACCTGCTCTGTTTCTCTGTATTTGATTACGTCTATTACGACAGCATTTCACGCCTATAGTACCACATTCGAGCCGTGAATGAAAAAAGGTTTCGAAGCGATGTATAAAACCGGAAACACAGGGCCATCCTTACATTATCGGCATTGAGAAGTGCCGTAGACAACCGCGAAGCAAGCTTACGCTTCCCCATAAGCTCTTCGTCCGGTTTCTCCTCTCCCATGAAAGGGGTCCTCGAAAGAGGGCCCCGATTTTTTGTCTATATCCCCTTTATTATCAAGGATTTTCGGCCTTTTACTTCCGGATTGTTTTCTAAGAAATCATGAGTTGGGTGCGGATTGGGTGCGGATTTCGTAAAGCTCCATCATTTTACTGGTACGTGCTTTATGCCAGTAACAGCTGTTTTTATTAGTGCCAGAAGATTGTTTTGCTGTGTTTGTTTCATCTTAGAAAAGGCCTCTTCCATGCTGTTATAAATCACATTTCCATCTTTATCAACGAATCGGACAGTAACAATAAGTTCTTTTTGTAATTTTTTAATCCTAACTCCTCCTACCATGAGCCATAAATATCTCGGATGATTTCCGCATTATTTAAAAGCTTGCTTCCGCTTTCCACCCATCTCACTTATTACATCATACAAATGCCATTATTCGGTAGTGAATTTTTCATAACGCCATCACAGCCATGTTAGAAACGGAAACGGAAGTGAATTTTGAAAATAAAATCTAGCATGAAATCGGGCTCACGCGCACCCGCATTCATTTTTTTCTCCAGAAGGACCCAAAATGCCGGATTTTCGTCACTAAATTACGCATTTACGACATGAATATCCGATCATCTGCTGCTGTAATCTCCTCACCCGTTCTCCATAAACATCTTCCGTCGAGAGCGGATAAGGTGGCAGGCTCTCTGTCTGCCCTACAGCGCTCGTCTTGATCAAGGTGATAGACTCATTGTCCGTCCAGGTAGGATGATCTCTTATGCTGGACCACGGATATAAACGATCACTGCATTCATGTCGGCTCATATCTCCACCCTCTCTACACCAGCATGTAACCGACGATCTTCACAGCGGCATTCGCCTTCAGCTTGAAGTCATCGTCATATGCTTCACGCAGATACTTGATCTTCTCGTCCAGTCTGAAGCTGTTGGTGATGATCTCGATCGCTCCGGTTGGAAGCATGACAGCTGTGACCAATATGCTCAGGTTATTGGTGCTCTCTGTCTCGCTCATAAACCTCTCTCTTAATTCCCTCATCCTCTTCACCCTTTCTTTGAAATAGGAAAAGCCACCCGGTTATTGGATGGCTTCATGCATTGCATATTCGTTTGTATATATTCAGAGACGGGATGTGTCTCCTATATATCTTTATATATTTCTTTATATTTTTCTTTCTTTCTTTCTTGGGTGGGGAATTGCCCCCCAAGAGAGGTGATGAATTGCCCACCAAGAGAGGTGGGGAAAACACCACCCCTAAACATCAAAACAGGGGGTGAGTAAAACACCACCCCTAGCATTCATGATGTATGTATAATGCGTATAAATATTCAAAGTAGGACAAAAGAAAAAAGCACCGGTTAGGGTGCTTATTTCTGAAGAAGGTTTTTGATGATCTGAATCTGCCGATTCATATTCTCATACGAAGACTTTGTACTCGAAATCGACTTCTCGATGCTATCAATGTAAAATCGATATTCTTCTTCTGTGTACAAATGTTTTCCTGACTGATATTTCTTCAGTTGTACAAGAAAGTCTGAATGTAATTGTCTAAACTCTGTCTCATTGTTTTGGAAAGAGCTAAGCAATTCTGTTAATTCTTCACGGCTTAATTCCAGATAGTCGTTTGTATCATTGGTCATTATATTCACCTCCCAGCACCAATAATTCGGTGTCTGGAAGATAAATCCTGCAATAGCGGAGAAGCGGACTCGAACCGCCACTGCCGGTCGCTTACGGCCGGAGTGCTATCCATTACACTAACCCCGCATGAAATGCCGGCACTTACTGAGGCGGCCGGCGGCCTCCGCGATCCACACCTTCGGCTGCTGCGGTCACAGCTTGATGCCCAATGACTAAGGACAGGTGTGGAGTGTAATCTGCCCGCGTGGCATGTCGTCCGTCGGTTGACAGCTGGACTAGAGTATTTATAGAAACACCTAATAGCAAGAAATAAGACCGCACTATTTACGCGGTCCTTGTAGGTTATAATGGCTTATGCTTGATCCCAGTGGTTGCCCATAAGATTCTGGATAAAAGCTTATTTTGCTCTTTTTGACTTAGCTTAGAAAAGGCCTCTTCCATGCTGTTAAAAACCACGTTTCCTTCCCTGTCCACGAAACTAATCTTCACATTCAGTTCCTTAGGCCTTTCCTTCATAGGCATCGTTCTCCGATATAAAGAATATGCATCTTTCTTTTATCCCTTTCGACAATTAACCAAAAGAAAAAAACGATCCGGGATCTACAGGTTCAATTTTTTCCCGGTAGAATACAAGAGCAGAGAACAGCCCCATTGGATCAGCAGTGCCATGGCGCTCATCGGGTAATGCGACCGCGCTTGTACTGAATTTGATATCAATAACATCACTTACTTCTCCGCCATTAAGGAATTCATTAATATCGTCCTCAAGCCTCTCAGGGCTTTCCGAATAGAAGATCTTTACCTTCGGCATAAAAATCACCTCCCAGCTCCATAGTTCGATGTTTAATAGATAAATCCTGCTATTCAAATTATTGGCTTCAGTTGGAGAATAGCCTTATTCACGAATTTATGACTAAATAAGTCCTTATCATAATCAGTGACTAAAGTTGTGAGTACAGCATGGATGATTGTTTTTGCATATTCCATCTGCTCCCATGGAAGTTGCTGCACGCGAGGTACACCAGTAGCGCATCTTATGAGTGAAGCCACTGCATTAATAATCAACTGTTTCTTCTGATCCTCGATGTGGCTAAGCTGCTCTTGCAGTTGAGCTCTCAACAATCTCCAAGGTCTCCCATCCTCATTGTATACGGGTGGACATTCAGGCCTCTGGATCTCATTCAATCTACGCTCTAACTCATCCATTCTCTTTACCAGTGTGTGATAATTACTTGATGCCATTCTCTTCACAATCCTTTCATATGAAAAAAGTATGTACCAAAAGGCTTCCGCGAACGGACTTTGCCTTAAAGCACATACTTCTAAGTTGAACCATGTCAAGAGCGTATCACAAGTCAATACAAGTTACTACAAACATTCGATACTATCTAATTATGATTGACATATATTATTTCGTGACTATGGAACTATAAAAATACTTACTCCTATTCTCAATTGCACAGCCAAGATCAATAGTTACAAGCAGGTTGCCGGGCAGTCGCTCTTTGAGATCGGCAAACGGCTGAAGCATGTGAAAGAGAATGACCTTGCTGCTGGTGATTTCAAGCAATGGGCTACAGAGTTCTGTGATTTTGATGCGTCAACAGCATCACGGTTCATCCAAGCGTATGAACAATTTGGAGATGCGACGTCGCATCTACCGGCAGGGAAGATTTTCGAAATGCTCTCCCTACCCGAGTCGGTTGACCGCACAGAATTCATTGAGCAGGAGCATGTCGTTCCTTGCTGTTCTTTGCTCATAACATACACTCCTTAATTTGTCATTATCTTATACCCTGCCCGAATAACTTGGACTCCTAATTAACCTCTCATCGAAACTCTTCCTCTTCGTTCCGATAATGCTGCTAGTTGGCGTTCCAAAGTTGGCTGAATGTCCTGGATAGCCTTTTTGACTTGAACCGCTACATCCGTCCCGCCGCCATTAACAGTTATTTTAAAACTAAAGCTGGCGTTAATATCACCAGTGCTGCTATGGCCCATCAAATCATTAGCTGTGTCCAGCAGCGAGTGCGACCGGGATTTATTATTCAACGGGATCGCGATTTCGGGTCCAGCCTCACCGAAGATGGATGCCTCCGTCGCTATACCGCCATCGGCGTAACCCATCATTTTCTGTTGCTGCTTTGGGAATAGAGACGTGGTTATGTCTTGTACTGTTTTCGGAGCTTTAGGCATGTATAGACCCGCTTGTTTATAGATGACGTCAATATTGATCTTCTTATCGGTTGGAAGCAGGTCCATTTCTCGATTAAGGTCAGCGATATCGCGCATCGCCTGATCAAACCTTTTCTTTTCGGCGTCAGACATGTTTTGGTATTTACCTGCCATACTCTCGATCGATCCGCCGAGCTTCTCCTCGATCGCTTTAGACTGCATTTCGTAATACTGTGAAATGCTGTTTTGCGCATCTGCCATTTCATTTTCGGTAGTCTTGATTTTTTCGTGATAGTTATCGAACGACTTTTCAATCTTAGACACATCGTACATCATATTAGCCCAGTTGTTTCTGTAATCCATTCCGGTAGCTGCCTGAATTTTCGAAGCTAGCTCATCACGCTGTTTGCTCTTCTCTTCATCGCTTGAATTGCTGTCGTTTATCTTCAGGTACTGTTTCTTATATTCCATGTAATCTGCATATTGTTTTTTCGCTTTTTCATAAGCAGCATTTTGCTTGTCCAGGTCAGCAACAAGATCTTTATAAGTGCTCTCCAGTTCAGGCATCTTTCCTTCAGCATCCATAAGAGCATGCTCAAAATCGCGCTTACTCATTTCGGATTGTGCAGAGTTAATTTTCTGAACAAGGCCCAATTGATCACGGAATTTTTCATTCTTCGATCCCTCTGCACTGAGAATATCCGGATTCATGTCAATGAGTTCTTGCTCCACTTTTTTTAATTTTCGCCTAGCTTCGGTCAACTCAGCTGCTGGCGTCTTGGCATTATTGATTTTCCCGGTTAGCCGATCGTATTCAGCAATTAAATTCTGGGTATGTTTTGAGGCCTGATCAACTTCCTTATATCCTGAGTATGCCCTTTCAAGAGAACCGCCCATATTAAGAAGCTCTTTCCGTGCTTCTTTTTGATGTTGCTTATAAGCAATGACTCCGGTTGTTAATAAACCAACGCCAGTTATAGCTAACCCTACAGGGTTCGTTAATAACCCAAGAGCAGTGTTAAATCCTCCAGCCGCTCCCGTAGCCCCTTCGGCAGCTCGCCCGATTTTACCAAGTTTGCCGATAATCTTGACCGCATTCTTGCCAATCAGGGCAGCTGGAGCGCCCAAAGCCAGAAATTCGACCATATTTTTATGATCACTCATCCAATTAGCCAGATCGGACAAAACCGGCATCAAATCCTCGCCAATCGGGATAATCAAGTCGGTCATGATTTCTCGGCCGATCGTCTGGAATTGTTGAGTCAGCGTGTCATATTTGACCTTTGCGACCTCTTCCATGGTCTGCTTAGTGGCGTCGAATTGCTGCCGAGCGTTGCCGAGTGCGAGGACGACATTAGATTCCATGTCTTCCCACTGTGTACCAAAAAGAGCTACAGCCAGAGAGCTTTGTTCCACAGGGTCCTTGATTAGCTTAAGCTTTTCGATGACCATTTCCATCGCTTTTTTGCCGGAGATCGACCCTTTAGATATACCGTCCATTACTTGCTGACCGCTACCAAGTACCTGCTTGAGCCGATTGATGGCAGATTGCTCTACTGCGCCGCCTTTTTTAAGTTGATCTTTGATCACATTGGCTGTATCCTTACCGGATAGCTTCACCAATTGGGCGAACTCTTTGGTCTTTTCCCCGCCCTTTTTCAGCGCTTTTGCAAAATCACTGACATCTGCAGCCTGGAAGAGCGTGAATAGTGCGTCGCCAGTTGTGTCCGATCCATCTTTAATTCGGATACCGAATTCCTTGACTGAATCCGCCACCTTATCAAGCGAAAATGCCCCATTCTCCATGCCGGCGCTGAAAATATCGAACATTTCATTGGCGTTGTAACCCATCGTCTTAAAGTAGACAGCATATTCGTTCGTGGTATCCAGCAAATCTCCGGATTTATTTAGGCCCTTTTGAGCACCTTGAGCCATCAGATTATAGGCCTGATCCGAGGTGATACCGAACTTTTTGACCAACGTGTCCGAAGCTTTCAGCGACTCGGGGATATCCTCCTTGAACACGTCTCGGAATGCGATCGCTGTCTTCGTCGTGTTTTCCAGTTCACTACCGGTTTGGTTCGTGACCTGCTTCACGGTAGCCATGGCTTCGCCCAGGTCGTCAAAACCCTCGCCGTAGTTCTGCTTATACAGGTCCTTGGCGATGACGTTCATCTGCTCCATTTGCTCCGCAGTCATGCCCGTGGAGGCTTGCAGCTGCGCCATTGCATCATTCTGGTCGCCGATCGTTCCGACTACATCCTCCAGGGAGCCGGTAGCCATATCAATCAGCTTTTTGGCGCCGGTGAACTCCGCCACCTTAGCCAAAGTGTCCTTGAAGCTCTCGGCCCGCTCTCGCAGGCTGTCAAATGCTCCCTCGGTCTGCCTGGCATCCCGTCTGAGGTCATCAAACCCACCGTTTCGGCTCATTTCCCGTATGGCTCGCTCAAGCTCCTGGATTTGCTGCTCCGCGTTGTCGGTCGTCCGCCGGAAGGAGGGGTCCACAAGTCCGCGTAATTGAAATGCGATATCGTACTCTCTACTTCTACCAGCCATAGTTATTGTTCACCTCGTTCTTCTTCTGTATTGGATGATTCCATCCGAAGTATTTTGTCAATCGTTTCGGTATAAGACTCGACTGTGACCGCTTTATCAGAAGGAAGCAGACCGAAAATGAACAGATCCTTTTGGTTCACGAGTCCTGATATATACGGCTCAAGCAAACTCTTTATTAATTGAACAGGCATTATGTTCATTTCGCACTGGTGACAAAGGAACTCCCAGTTCAACGCTGTAGCGATCCGCAGTTGCAGCATATCCTCGATCCTAGGAAGAATTGATATGAACTCATGCTGCATAGAATCACTAACCTGATCTGATTCGGCGCCCCATTTGAATCTTTTGAGTAGGAGTGATAACTGCCAAATGGTCAGAAAGTTTAACGCGATAACTGTCGGCATTTCATACTCAATCAATATTCGCTTGCCCTGGTCGCATAAAGAGCTGAGTTTTTCATGGACAAACTGACTTTTCGATTCGGCGAAGGCGACCATCTTCATCGTTTTTTCGATACTAATCTCTCTCACCTCCGCATAAGTCGAAAGTCTGGAAGGACCCAAAGCAGCCCGGGAGCTTTCTTTGAGTCCTTTTTGACTTTTTATTTGGATCCAACCAGACGCTAAATTCGAAACCTGATCTTCAACGAGCGCCACGTTTTTTTCCTCTTGTCTTAAGAGATGTACTGCGGTAGGGATATATCTTACATGCTTTAGTTTGATTTTTGGCCTTCCATTGCTGTTGCTGCTCACGTTGCTTGTCCTTCGTCAGTTGGTTCAATGCCATGTCCTACTCCCAATCTCTTAGTAGTCTCTTCACCTACCTAATCATTCAACATATATTGGATTTCAAGCGGTCCTAATCTTGAGTCCAGACTGCCGTGTTCCACAATAGTTACATTAGGATGATTAAACTTCCAAGATTCGAATAAGCTTCGCTTGTCCGAGCCTTGTAAATGAGCAGTATGGATTCTCGTCTTGGGTTCAGATTTCGCTTGTATTACTTCGCTTACGGTGGAAATAGGGCCTCGAAATTCAGGTTCCCCCGTAAGCATATGCTCTGTATCTTCTGAGTGAATCCATAGACGCAGGAAATGATCATGTTGAAAGCTCGGCAGGCTCTTAGTCCGCGGATCGATATAAATCAGAATCTTCGATAGCGAATTCTCCGGACCTGAACGACTAATCGATTCAATTCTTGCGCTAAGTTCTTTCCGTTTGGATTCAATCGCCTTCATTTCTTTATCCAAGTCCTCTTCCTGATCACGAATAGCCTGAATTAGTTCTTGATTTTCCTTTATTTCCCGAATTGCCGAAGCCCGGATAGCCTCGATCTCTTTAGAATGGCCTGTTCCCGATCCTACTTGATTTGCGTACGCATCAATCGAAGCCTCCGCCTCAGCGAGCTCAAGTCGTAACTGACGGCTTGTTTTACGTAATTTCTCAGCCCCAGCTTCATCACCTTGAATTTCTAGCTCAATCATAGCGGACGTTTGTTCAGAGATTTCTTTGTTGAGCGATTCAGTTTTTGACTTAAGCTTGGCAACATTCTCGCTCACTTTACTATTCCGACGTGCTGCTTTCTCTAAGAACTCACTCACCAGCTGACTAACCTTCTTTTTCTCAAACATCTATTCATCTCTCCCTTTTATTTAGATGAGTGCTATTTACGAAACTTGTTCGCAGATTTTGCAATATGATCAACCATTTCATCTACTTCTGCCCGTTGCTTCATAATATGGAGTGCAGTCACTTCAGCAGTTGCACCGCTATTGATTGCCGCATCCACGATATGAGTATTCTCCTTAGTCCGGATCGACTCCAGGTCAGCAATTCGTTTCTGTTCAATAGATTTGTTCATTCAAGATACACTCCTTGTAATATTAATCTCACACTATAGAACACCTTATCGATATGGCGGAATGTTTACCTTCGATTCATAACAGAGCCTGCAATACGCCCTGTAGATCACACGAAAGTCAGCTAAAAATCGTTGTTGGCGGCCTCGCCTTCTCTGCATAGCTCACTTTGGGCAATTCACTATTCCCCTTTGATATATAAGACGTCGAATTAATAGGCACGACCTATAACGTAAATGCGTCATCCCATGTTATTTATTCCAGCCTTTATTTTGTAACCTTGTCACTTCTAAATTTCTCCAACAGGCGTGCAAATCTGGACGGGGCCTTTGGGGCCGGGAGAACAACCGGCTCAGCCCGTAGGGAGAGAATATCTCGGATTATTCCTTTGAACACAAGATCTGTCATCGGCTTCATTGTTTTTTCTTGAACTTTACTTATGGCCGAAAGGCGATCACAAATACTCTCGTATACCTCATTGATCTCACTGCTTATCTCGGCCTCACTGACTCTATTGCAATAACTACATTTAGACTGAATACTAAATCTCTCTGTCTGTCCTTCAAGTTCTTGAACAGCCTGTATACGATATTGAAGTCCATGCCCGCAGACACAGTTCATGCATCACCCCTCCTTCTGTTTTTTATTCAGACGCCGCGTTACCTGACATACTTACCGCATTTAGTAACTGCAGACTTTTGCTCATAAATCCACTTGGAAGCATGAGGCTCATTTCGAATGTTTGAAGAGAAATGCCCCTAATACCCTGTTCTGATGTCATTAATGATTGTTTCAAAGCAATTAGCGCATGAATTCCTTGCTTATGAGCACACGCTATGGTTATTTCAAATATCCAATCGAGTTCCTGTTGAGTTGGGACCATAAAACCATTTTTTTGTGTCATTTCAACATAGCCCCTTCTTTCTGATTTCTTGAAACAGTGTTCATGTCAGCCAACTCTAGCGACTTACGGAAAGCCCCCCATTTGCAATAAATAGACACATTTTAATAGTTGCAGCCTATAAGGTGAGTGCGGTATAATTGCTTCATTGGGAAACAATTACATAGCTGAATTATTGAACGTCTCCGGTGTTGGCGCACTGGAGGCGTTTTTCGTTTCGGCTTCCCAACTCATACTGAGTTCTTCAAGAAACTCCTCAATTGGCGTAGTATCGTAACCCAAGCGCTTCAATGCTGCAACGTTGTCCTCGGCATCAATGGTCATCTTTTTCAACTCGCTCACCTCCCTTCTTGCCGCCAACAGATCCATTTCCTTGCCCGCATATACATGAGACAGTGAAATGCCATAGAATACACAAAGTCGGCCTAATGCAAACAAGTCAGCTTTCCCGCAGTCAATCTCCCACTTCTTCAATGTCCGTTCAGTGATACCCGCAACTTTAGCTGCTTCCTTCGTTGAACACCGTACATTCTCACGCGCTTCCCGAAGTGTAATCATGTGCCGGCCTTTAGATACCGCTGCCTGGGCTAAATACTCGGAGCGTTCCGCCTTACTTGAGTCCTGGTTCAATGAAATAGCATTCTTCATGGCATACTCTCCCAATCCATATTCTTAACGAACATACTTTTCATATATCTGCAACCTTCTACTTAGCCGGTTAAATCTAACAGTTTCTGCCAGCAGCCTAATTCTCGCCAGTACAATGCATCAGCCCAAGTTCAGCAGCCAGCTTTGTTAACGCCTGTATCCGGTGTTTTTTGTAGGTGACGGCATTGATGCTCAACGCTTCATAGACTGCCTGGTGACGGGTATATTCGGCTTCACGGGACAAATACTTACGAGTGATGATGTTTGCCCCGATAGAATCCAGCTTATTCAATGCCTCCTGCAATTCTTTAAGCTCTTCATGCCCTGAACCTATCGTTTTACAAATCTGTGCTCTTTGTAAGTATCTGATCATTAGTTCCTCATCCTGCTTCGAAAGGAAATCCCCTTTCTTCAAATTCTCTTCTCTCTGATCTGATAACCTAGAGTTGAAGAGCGTTGGCTTAACTAAAGAAATGTCCACGAATCCGAGAACCAGAGCAATTTTGTACAGTCCTCTCAATCGGACTTTTGCATAAGTGTGTACCGATATATTCATGTCCGTATAAATTACCTGATGAAAGGTGTATTCAGATTCCTGATGAAGATATTTCCTCCGAATCACCTTTTCCTCAAGGTCTGGCATCTTATCAACTACAGACATTACTTCTTCAGTCTCAGTCTGACTCTTCTCAAGAAACAGTAGAAGCCGGACCTGCTTAAGGTACTGGATAACTTCTTTTTCAATTTCTTTACTGAGCATTTACTCATCCCCCGAGTGACTTATACTAGACTTCAAATCCTGTGTATGGAATCTCAAATCTCCTCATAAACGATGGGATAAAGGCTAGGATACTGCCGTTATTATCCTTAGCTAGGGTTTCAAAGTGATCTCTCACCTGTTCCTCGAAATCTTCAGCAGTTATCTCCCATTCCTGAAGCATCTCAATATTATGAATGATGTGCTGAAGCTGCTGCTCTGTGATCCTAGGATGTTCCTTTTTCCGAGATTTTCTAAAGTGAATCTCATATATTTTCAGGAAGGGATCGTCAGTCGGTAGACTGATGTAATCTTTTAGATCTCTTTCTTTTTCATTCTTCTCATTCTTTATATTCTTGTTTATATCCAGTAGCTGTTCCCTTGCTGTGGTACTCGCTGTTACCACATGCCCTTCATCGAGTTGGTAAAAGTCCCATTTCACAAGGGTTATCAGCGTAAATTGCCTGTTACCCCTTCCGCGTTCAACCGTGATCATACCGTTTTTCTCAAGCCAACCGATGATTTGGGAAATCGTCTTCGGATTGGGCTCCTTCCAAACCAATCCTTCGTGCCATCCGATCGCCCGGGCAATGTTACGTATTGAAGTAAGGTGCTGTCCCTTTTTCACGATGAACTTTGTGCCGTCACTCATCGGTATCTCCGCATCTGCATAATTGACTTGATACTTTAGCCACTGCCACACACGATGATAAAGAGGTGGCATCCGCCAAATATCACTTTCCAGCTCCTTTCGATGATCCTTGATCCATCCTTGCACCTAACACCACCTACTCTTTTTCCGTCAGCGAGCTAAACAACAGATTACTTCCCCGATTGTTCAATTGTTTGGCACCTTACCGGACCCAGCCAGCAGGCTCAGCAGTTCGAAGTCCTTAATACGTCCGGATACGTAATCTTCCAGCATAATCCAGAGCGTGTTTGCTTGAGCGGGATTAATGCCGTTCACCTGGAACAGCGCGTTACCTACCTGTTCATGAAGCTCAGCCATCACCTCAAATCGAATGCCGACGCGCTCAATCTCATGGCGCTTAGCAGTCAGGTTGCAGAGCAGCTCAAGTAACCGAAGGGAAACGAATCTCTGTGCTGTTGTCATACTGCCCCGCCTACCTCTCCATGCCGCATTGGTTGGTATTCTCACTTATCCAACGCTCCAATTCATGTCGGCGGAAAAAGATACGGCTCCGGATGCGGAAGAACGGCAAGCTGTTGGTCCGGCACATGTCGTACACGCTCCAAGCAGAGATCCTCAGATACTCTGCTGCCTCCTTCACATTCAGTGTTTCCGGCCGAGGCTGCTGGACTTGCTGCTGCATGACCATCTGGCCAAGCTGCTGAAGGAATTGCTGCGGGTCAATTTCCGGCTTCCGCTCCACGAACTCCGGCGCTTGGTATGCCGGCACAGCCTGCTGGATGATCACTGTCGGGGTATGGCGTCTTGTTCTTTGATTACGCATATCAATAACTCCCTCCTCTTTTCAATTCTTAACGCTATTTTGTAACTTCTTGATTACGTTTTTGGTGCATACCTTTCATCCGGGAGCTAATAGCTTCCCGTTGTTCTTCCGTGATATTCGATGTTCTACCCATTACAAAACTGACCTGTTTGCCGCTAAGCCGAAACTTCGCCGCAGTTACCTTGCCATCAGTCATTTCCTCCCAATGGGGAGCAACGATCTTGCGAAGCTTAGACATGTGACGCGGAACGCAGCTGTAAACCTCCCAGCTGTTACTCACAAAATCGAAAACACATGTTGTTTCTTTTTCCTCGTTTGAATGCATCTCAGTTCCTCCTTTCATTCCCGTTTTGTATGTTCTTAAATACAAATTACGAGTTGACGAGCATTGAATGAATAATTCCTTGGATCAAGAAGCCAGTAGTGAATCTTTAGTTAAAACGTAACTGCAACGCCTCAATGACGAGCTGCTTATTGGTGCCATCTAGAAAATCCATATCTGATAGGTTCACCTTCGCCAGGTTCTCATTGAATAGATGCAGAGCCAAGTTCAGCATAAACTTCTCTGATTGGCTCCAAGGTCGGGACAGCCGCTTCAGAGCTGCAGAGTCAATTGTCTCCTCCTCGAAATCAAAGTATTTCGGGGTAAAGTACCGGTGCAGTAGACTGTGCTGCATGAACAGGTGAAGCGTTCCGCACCAGTACCGATCCTTGGATAGGTGCGGCGGGATCTGGACGGCTGCGGGCTTGACTTGTGCTTGCATGTTTTTTCATCTCCTTCTTAAAAGCTGCACTGCTGACGATCTAAGCACGTTTTAGCGGCTGGGAGCCTCTGGGGTGTGCTTATGCTCGAGTGATGCGGGGAATGCTGAAATGTGTGATGATACGGGTCACTTGGCTGCTTGATGCGGCGTTTTGACGATCTCAAACAATTCTGACCACTCACATTCCAGCACTTCGCAGATGCGCTTTGCTGTACGTGGTGATGGTGACCTATCACCGTTCGTAATTTGAGTTGTCATTGGGCCAGACATCCCAATCTCCTTGCCAAACTCTGTCTTATAGAACCCTTTTATCATGATGAGTTCGTTTAAGAAAGTTGGGTCTTTTACTCTTATCTTCACATCTACACCTCCTCAAAACGTATATATATTCTCCGCGAAAAGATCATATCACGTATATATATTCGTTTCAAGTGTTAATGCGTATATATTTGCGTATTTTTTTAGGGGAAGTTATACTTTAGCTAACCTATTGCAAATAAGGAGTAATGTATATGTCTTCTCAAGGTGGAGAAAATTTTGGGGATTTTTTTAGACGCTTACGAAGATCAAAGGGTTATAAATCTCAAAAACAGTTAGCTGCAGATTCCGGAGTGTCTCAGGCAACAATCTCGCGGATAGAAGACGGAACTCAAAAGCCACAAAAGGAAACCCTAAATGCTCTAGCTCATGTTCTTGGAGTTACTCCAGGGGCGCTGTTTTACGCAGCAGGGTATATTGGAATGGAAGACCTTGGTCAAAGCGACTATGAAACGGGTTTATTTAACATAGTGGATACGACTGGAGAAGACATTAAGGAATACAAAGGTGTTGATGCTTGGGAATATAGGAAGAAGCGGAAAGAGGAACGCGAGCAGCAAACAATTGAAAAAATACTTAATGAACAATTCTACGAACTTCTGTTTGTGCTAAATAACAACAACGAGATCCCCGTGCATTACAATGGTCAATTGCTGAAGCCAGAAGAAGTAAATCAAATACTCTTAATGTTGAAAGCTCTTTTCCCAGAATACTCAAGATCATTAGAAGATTAATAGGGCACTGATAAACCATGAAGTTGGTTTTATTTAGAAAATTTTGATTAATTCAATATCAATAATTCAACAGAATTCCCTATTCGAAACATAATAGAGAGAACTTACAGCATTCGGGAACCGAACATCTACTAACTTATTCATTCACTAGCCGCCCCTATAAGCCCCACAAAAGAGCCTATCTGCTACTTCAGCAAAAATGCTTAATACTAACTATCCTGCTACATTTCCCTATATAAATTATTGAAAATTCCGAAAGGAGACCATGCTATGAAAAAGAAACAATTCAACCTCCACTTTGTCCAGGTCGGTACGCAGGAGCAATCGAACGCCATTGTTAAACAGCTCGCCCGGGGAGCAATACACAAGGTCCTGGACCAGCACGGGGTAATCAGTCCTAATCTGGATGAGGTTCTGGACAAGTACATTATTGGGGACGTCCGATGAGCAATGAACCTGAAAGTAAGTCACCCGCTGCCGATCTGCTGCTCGCTGCCCTGCAGGAGCTCAAGGAGATGAAGATCGAGGTGACGGTGAATATCCGGACTGCCGGGGACCCTTCCGATCCTATCAGGCCAACACCAAAGGTACCTCCGCAGCTTGACATTACGAGAACCGAGGAACTGCTGCCGCCCGTGCTCTCCCCTGCAGATATTCAAAAGTTTCTGGGGATCGGGCAACGACAGGTGTACGAGTTGCTGAATTCCGAGGATTTCCACGCTGCCCGGGTAGGCCGGCGCCTGTTCGTATCAAGAGCAGTATTCATTGAATGGCTGGAAGGAAGATCAGAAGACAAGGAGGTAAAGCGAAGAAGGTAGGAGGACTTCTCAAAATTGAGCCGCGTGGATCCAAAATAGGAAAGGTTGTTGAACTCACTAGGATTTGATTTCTTGTTTATTCCTAGGCGTAAAAAAAGCACCGGTTAGGGTGCTCAGTAGGAGTCTGTTTCAACTGTACGCATTCCTTTTGGTGTAAGCCTCATTCCTTCAAACCAAATTACTCTTACATTGTTGTCGTAGACAGGATGCTTACTCCCTCCAGTAGCAAAACAACTGCTTGGCACTTTCAAGTATCCTTCTTTTTCAAGCTGATAAATATACGCGGCCAATTCCTGCCACTTTGCTGGAACTGTATCTTCTTCCAGTAAAGAATTGAATTCATTTAATTCTGGTACCTTACCTACGCTTAAACGAGATAACACTAAAATTTGTGCTTCGTTAAATTCCAAGTCTTTCACCTCCCATACGACAATTCGACATATGGAAAATGAATCCTGCTTACTAAAGGAGTTGTAACGCATGAAAAAGGAAAAGAAGCCTCTCGATATTGTCTTCGTAAATGTTGAAGGTGATCCTATTACTGCCATTGCCCAGGCACTGGAACCAGGAATGCAAGAAGTGTTAAAACAGCATGACGCTCATTTGACAACGCCGTTAGTTGATATTTTAAGAAAGCATGCAAAGAAGCAACCGGTGAATATGGGAATAATTTTCAGCGCTTGGCGCTGAAAAGTTGATCAATATTATTGCTGCTGGGCGGCAATAACTTATTTCCAATGTAATTTAAGAGTTTCTACTGCCGGGCTGTGAAAACTCTGCTCCTCTCTAAAAGGAGGATCATTATTAGTTCTGTTCACGCGGTGAACAATACATGAGTTTCGTACGGAGCCCGTACAAAATGGGCAAGACGTCGAGAGAGTTTCCGTCATGCGGTGACGGAAACCCTGGTGCTCGCTTGGATATTGTTTTCACCAACGGTTGGTAAAAAAGTTTTTGTCCGCTCGACGGATGAAACTTCATTTATGGTCGCCGGTCGACTGAAATTACTTATGCATCAAGTTTCTACCGACCTTCGGTGAAAAGTCAATCTGGAGCCTTTCGCCGAAGCCCGGCATTAACTACAACGCTGGAATTACTTTTCATTGCCGGGTAATGAAAATAGGCTCATCCCTGTGAATTTTTTTCCTTCACCGCATGAAGAAAAATAATTCATGCAAATGAGAGGGTGTTTTCTGGAGTCCAGCAATAAAGAGCTCTTTTGTGCGAGGCTCGCACAAAACATATTTTTTTGTCACCTAAGGTCACAAAAATCACCATTAAGTTCTTCGTCAGAAAGTTTCATCTGCTTCACATGATCATTTCGCGTGCCTTGCACGCAAAACTCAAGTAACATCTTTCACCTCAGGTTACCAATAAGTCAGAAATCTAGTCCCATTCACTGGCTTCAATTCTGAGGTCAGCTACAAGGTTCCTGAATCTCAGGAGTAATATTAAAAAGTTTGCCCTAATCATCATCCACTATCCCATCAAGGAGCTGAATTATTATGACGAATAAGCCAACCAACGAACACGAAACCCCGTTTGAAGAAGCACGCCAAGAAGATGAGAATGGCAATGAATACTGGACTGGCCGTATTCTCGCTCGAATTTTAGATTATTCAGATTTCCGTAATTTTGAGAAAGCCGTCAAGAAGGCAATAATTGCCTGTATCAATAGCGGACAAGAAGCGGAGGACCATTTTGTTGAGTCCAACGAAATGGTCGAGATCGGTTCCAACGCCCGTCGTTCCATTCGTGATTATCGCCTTTCACGCTATGCCTGTTACCTCATCATTCAGAACGCTGACCCTTCCAAGGAGATCGTCGCCCTGGGCCAAACATACTTTGCCGTCCAGACACGGAAGCAGGAGGTCTTCGAGCAAGCTACAGAAGAGCAGCGGCGCGTCATGCTGCGGGAAGAACTGCGGAAGCATAACTCCCAGCTGGCAGATGCAGCATATCAGGCTGGCGTGCTCACCACAATTGATTTTGCTGTATTCCAGAATCATGGATACAAAGGGCTGTACGGCGGACTGGACGCAAAGGCTATTCACAGCCACAAGGGTCTGAAGAAGTCACAGAAGATTCTCGATCACATGGGCAGCACTGAACTGGCAGCCAACCTATTCCGGGCAACCCAAGCTGAAGAGAAAATACGCCGAGAAGATATCCAAGGTAAGGATAATGCCAATCGTGCTCATTATGATGTAGGGGCCAAGGTACGGCAAACCATTAAAGAGTTAGGCGGCACAATGCCAGAGAACCTGCCGGTGCATGAAGATGTCAAAAAAGTGGAGAAGAAGCTGCTGAAAGATAACAAGACCCTTCCTAAAGGTGAATGACAACCAGCCGGAAGGCTTTTCCGTTAGCCTTCCCCTTAAGGCCACTTTTAAGCCGCAAATCCTGACGATAAAGTCACGAATTACAACCTCATCACAACGGGAGGCATATATACTCCAATACTAAGTAATCCCTTAATCAAGTCAATAAGACTAACTACGAAAGTTGGTGAATTAATGGTAAATCACAAATTACCAGATACAGTCCCAAAGGTAATATATAACGAGCAAGGTCATAAGATTGTGAAATATCAAAGTCATGGTCTCAATATTACAGGTACTGTTTTGAATGAGCCTTCAGAAGAGGCAATCAAGGTGGCTAATCGAGTTTATAATCAGTACTTTTATAAGTTTAATCCTCAATCATGACCCGGAAGTCGGGAATACATTTAAGCAAAGGAGGACAATAACCATGGCAAAAGGCAGCATAGAAAAGCGCGGCAAAAGCTCATGGCGGCTGACTGTGGAACTCGGTACCGATGCGAGCGGTGAGCGCGATGTTGAGCGGAAAACGATCCGAGTTGAAGATCCTGAACTGCTTCGCGCTCCCCGCCGTTTACAAAACTATCTCGACGAAGAACTCGTAAAATTCAAGATGGAGGTAGAAGCGGGACACTACATCCGTCCCGAAAAGCTCACCTTCCAAGCGTTCACAGAGAAATGGGTTCAGAAGTTCGTGGAACCGGAGCTCGAGGAAAAGACGCAGGGCAATTATAAATTTCATGTCGATCGTCGCATCCTCCCTTACTTCGGCAGCATGCATATGGACAAGATCAAGACGATGCACATTACTGATTACCTGGACTATCTCCGGACGCCAGAGGCATGCCTGAAGAAAGACGGTAAGGCGCTAGGCTCAGCCACAATTGTTTATAATTACCGGGTTCTTAGCAGTATCTTCAGCAAAGCCGTCGAATGGAAAGTGCTGAAAGAGAATCCGATGACGGGAGTAAAAAAGCCTCGGGAAAATGATGTTCGTGAAATGGAATATTATGACGAACAAGAGATTCAGCTGCTATTTGCTGCTTTAGAGGACGAAGCAATTGATGTACGTGTTCTAATCACTTTGGCCATAACAACAGGTATGCGCCGTGGTGAGCTGGCCGGTTTGGAATGGAAAAACATTGATCTCCAGAATGGTGTTATCGATATCAAACAGACGGTGCCTATGCTTAAGGATGGCAAGCCTGTTATTAAAGGCCCAAAAAATAAAGCTTCTAAACGCAGCATATCCCTTTCGCCTTCGGTCATTAATGAGCTAAAGCTATACCGAACCGAATGGCGCAAGATGAAGCTCAAATTGGGTGATAAATGGACAGCCCCCACTGATCAGGAATTCCTCTTCTGTCGTACAAACGGCGAACCATCAGATCCTCAGCGCCTAACTAAGCGATGGATCGCTTTCCATCGGAAGCATGTGCTTAAACCTATCCGACTTCACGACCTCCGTCACACCTCAGTATCATGGATGATATTTAAGAAGATCCATTCTGAGGCCATTGCAAGGCGCGTAGGCCACACGAACACCAAAATGCTGGAGATATACGGACATATATTCAAATCGGTCGACAAGGCTGCTGCAGAGGCCTTTGACGATATGTTCAAGCCAACAGTCCGAAAGAAGGGCTAAGTCACTCTGTTTCCAAATAAATAATGGGTGCTGTTTTGGGTGCAAATTGGGTGCCAAATTCTCAAAAAGGACCCAAATCCGGCTATCATGATCTTTTAGGAAAATCATCTATTTCCCAATGTACCAATAATTCCACGAGTGCGACCTCTCTGTCAAACTCTATTTTTCTCCTCTCCCATGAAAGGGGTCCTCGAAAGAGGGCCCCGATTTTTTTATTCAAAAACCCTTGAACCAGTCCTTCGCTAAACCCAACTGTATAAAACAATAAAACTCTCTTGCACTATCCTTGACAGAGACAATAAAAAATCCAGCCCATCAACGGACCGGATTTCATTTGATTCTTTTTGGTTGCGCTTCCTGTTCAATTGATCGAGCTGACAGCAATTCGATAATGCGATGCTGGTTCTCGTTCCAGCCGCTCATTGACCGGCGTCAATTCTTCTCGAATTACGGATCTCAGCAGCTCAGACAGATCATTGGTCATAGTCCCCGCCCCTTGAATCTTAGATGTATTGTAACAGATTCACCATTTCAACTCCAACAATTTTGTGAACTCCAATCTATTCCGAACACTTCATGAATACCCCTACTAAAGTCCCGGAAACAGGATGAAAACATGATTGCAAAAGGGGCGATCTCATCGCATATTTTTCATGTCATTTCATGATTTTTCATATTTTCCATTGACAAGCTCCTATTAAGGAATATATTGTAAAGGTAAATATTCTCTTATCTTTTTAAAAATTGAATATGGGCAAAATTCTCCGAAAGGGAATGACGCAAAGCCATGGGTCTACAGTCTCGAACGTCATAGGGACCATGACTGCCAGGTTGCTGATTTAAGCGAGGGTATTTAATCCTGTCGCGTCTTTAGATCGTCAATCAACCTGTGCCCCAAGCGGAGCGCGGGTTTTTTGTTATTTATCACAACTACAATAAGCGGTGGGGTGGAAGGTTTTGAAGACAGTTGCAGACTTTATGGCGAAAGCCCTGAGAGAGCTTGGGGTAACGCACGCTTTCGGCATTATTGGCAAATCCATTTGTCCCGCTGCACTCAAAATGGTTGACTACGGTATCGAGTTTATACCGGGAAGACATGAATCAAGCTCTGGCTTCGCAGCAGCCGGGTATGCGCTCAAGACAGGTAACCTGGGGGTGGCCTTCGGCACATCCGGCCCGGGAGGAACAAATCTCCTGACCGCCGCTGCGCATGCCAAAGCCAACAACCTGCCTGTTCTGTTCATCACAGGACATCAATCCATCAAAGAACTGGGACTTCCGCAATGCCAGGACTCCTCTTCCTATCTCGCGGACTTGGCCGACATGTTCCGTCCCGCCACTCTGTTCAGCAAGCTCGTCGAACGGGCCGACCATTTCGCAACGATTTTCAACCACGCCATCTCAGCTGCGCTCAGCGGTAAGCGTGGGCCGGTGCACCTCTGCATCCCTTTTGACGTTCAAGCCGAGCTGATCGAGGAATGCCGCATTGTACTGCCCGAACGGGAATCGCTCGTCAGTCTGGCCAATACAAACCGTGTAATCGAAGCGATCAACAGCTCAGCCAAGCCTCTGATTATTGCAGGCAAGGGTGTTAACCGGTCAGGCGCTCATGAAGAGCTGGTCAAGCTGGCCGAGACGTTTAACATTCCGGTTGTCACGACACCGGGCGGAAAAGGCGCTATTGCCTGGGATCATCCTCTCTATCACGGACCGGTCGGCGTCGGAGGCTGCAAGTACGGCGACGATCTGATGAATCAAAGTGATCTGTTCATCGTGCTGGGATCGCGGCTCAGCGACATGACCATCTGCAACCTGAAGCCGGAGAACCATCCCAAGACGCTGATTCAATTCGATATTGATAATACTTTCGTCGGTAAAATCCTGAATTCCTATACGATCTCCGTCGGCGGAGACCTTCGAGACAATCTCAGACTGTATCTGCAGCATGTTGACCCGGCCAAGCTTCCGGTCCGGCATACAGAGACGAATGTTGAGTATGGTGAAGAATTGCCTGTTCTCGATGGGCTGTCGCTTGCTTCGGTTATGAAGGAGATGAGCAATCTCGTCCCTTATGAACATACTTTGTTCGTTGATGACGGCAGCCATGGATTCAATGCAGTGAAATGGTACAACGTCAAGAAACCCGGCAGCTTTGTCTTCGACGCTTACTTTGCCTGCATGGGCAATTCGATCGGCATGGCGATCGGGGCGCAGTGCGCCGTCCCGGGCGAGACGGTCTTCTGTATTACGGGAGATGGATGCTTCATGATGCTTGGCGCTGAAATCAATACAGCCGTGTGCAAGGATCTCCCCGTTATTTTCATCGTTGTGAATAATAAGCAGTTGGACATGGCCCTTAAAGGTATGGAGAAGACAACAGGCCGCATTGACGGGACCATATTTGAAGTGCCCATGGATGCCGTGAAATTCGCCGAATCGCTCGGAGCGACAGGCTTCCGGTGCGAGACGATGGATGAATTCGCAAGTGCTGTTAAGCAAGCCATGTCCTTGAAGCGTACAGTAGTAATCGAACTTCTTACGGACAGATCCGAGGTGCCTCCTACCGCCCATCGCACATTGGTAATGGACTGATCGGGTCATTTTTGTTCCAATACCTGAACCTAAGTCCAGCGGTATGATGTCAAGTCCCTGAGTTGTGCGAATTGGAAATTTCCCAGGCTCATCAAGGAAGAAGTCACGAAAAAAGGCGCATCGAAACAAACCCAGCCGAAAATTCAATCATATACCAGAATTTTACTGGGAATTTGGTGAAGGACTTGGCAAAGAAGGCGTTAATTCTTCGCGCTATTCACCTTCCTTCGAGGCGTATAGAGTTGGCCGTTGCGTAGCAGCACATCGACCAGACGCACGAGTTTTCTTGCCGTTAAGACGAGGGCGCGTTTGTGTTGATTTCTGGGCACTTCGTTATATTTCTTCCGGTAGTACTCACCGAATTCCTCATCGCGCAATCGAACGGAGTTGGCAGCTTCAACCAGGTAGTAGCGCAGGAATCGATTGCCGGATTTGATGCGCGCGGTGTGTTCGGCTTCGAAGGCGCCGGACTGATGCTTTCGCCATGTAAGGCCGGCATACTTGGCCACGGCGGCCTGATCCTTGAACCGTTCGATGTCGCCGAGTTCACCGAGCAGGCCGGCGGCGTAGACCTTGCCGATGCCGGGCACCGACAGGAGGCACTGCGCGCCCGGGATGCCGTCCAGAATGCGTTCAATGGCCTTGTCCAGATCCTTGAGTTGCTTCTGGATGCTGCGGATGGACTCGATGGACGTGCCGAGCACAAGGTCAATGGAATCTTCCACGACCTTCGACAACCGGTAGGAGGCGCGGGCGGCTTGCTGGATGCAGCGAGCCACACGTTCAGGGTCGGGGAAGCGATTCCGCCCCTTGTCCCGCAGATAGTCAGCCAGGTCGGTAACATTCATCTCGGCAATGTCATCGAGGCTGAACTTCTCCGAGAGCATTTCCATGAGGGCGTGGCCGAATACTGAACTGTCCACTTCGGTGGTGAAGGCATTGCACTTGTAGAACAGGTTCTGCAAGAAGTATTGCTTCTCCCGGGCGAGGTTGTGCACCAAGTGGAAACGCATGCGCGTAAGGCGCTGGAGCGCGATATACTGCTCCTGCATGACGAGGGTGGTCGTCAGGCGGCCGAAGCGAAGGCGATCCGCAATGACCCAGGCATCCAGACGGTCGGTCTTGTCCATGTCGGCGTAAGCTTCGCGGAACTTGCAGATGAGCTTGGGGTTCAGCGTAAACACCTTGGTCTTGCGCTCACGAAGTGCCGGGTCCTGGTGGAAATACATGGCCGGGTGCCAGCTGTAGACGGAAGTGGCCTCAAGGCCGATGTGAATCTCAGATACGGCAAGCTTGTCCGCTGCGACCACGATACGATCGCGAAGGTGAGAAGCGCCGTGAAGGTTATTCGGGACGGTGAACGATTCGAAGTTGTCGCCGTCCGCGTTCATGAAACACGCTTCGAGCTCTTGGGAGCTCACGTCAATTCCGACAAAAAGCTTCAAGGGGAATTCCTCCTTTCATTTAGGGATTCAGGGAATGGACGCTCCGGGATGCCTCCGGCGCACGCGCCCAACCTCACCCTCGCGTATGAGAACACGCTTCGGTCCATGAGCTGCCCTGGGTCTGCTAAAGCCAGGCATGGGCTGCCGAAGGGAACAGCCAGCGGGTAAGAAGTTCGGACGCGTACCGGAGAAACAGACTTAGGGAGTAGATGAGACTACGGGAGGCGTAAGAATATCCCCGAATGAACCCTAAGATTCATTGTCCAGAAGCACGCCGGAAAGTCCAGTCCCTGTTCGATGTTCAAGGAGCAAGTGACTGGTAAATCTTCGAGTGGCCGCTAGTCCCCTCTGGGACTGGAAACTAGCTTATATAAGGCTTTTGAAAATACTATACGAGGAGGAGTACAAATGAAAGAGAACATGGACAGCGGACTGAAGCACTTCTCCAATCTCTCGGGAGAGTACGGAGCAAGGGCTCTCTCCCCGATTCAAGAGCATTTTCCGGAGCTGGCCGAGTTCATTCTGGGAAGCGCCTATGGAGATATTTTTCAACGCAAGTCGATTAGCGCAGACTGGAAGGAGATCGCGGTGATCTCCTCCCTCATTACGATGGGACAATTCGAACAATTGGGAGTTCACTATGTAATGGCACTGAAAGTAGGCATGACTGTCGACGAGATCAAAGGCGTTCTGCTTCACCTCCTTCCTTGCGTCGGCGCTCCGCGCATCATATCAGCTTTTACCATTCTTCAGGAAACTCTGGAAGAACTTCAGAATATGGAATGAAATACATATAGTTCTTCTGAAACCTTTTTATTGAAGAGTTGCGAAATCTATGATATTAATTAAGTAATTATCCCGACAATCTGAGTCATTATCCCTAATAATTCGACAAAGGTCTTGTGAATCCGGGATGTTTTGATGCCAAATGTTTAAAAGCTAAGTTCAATCAAAATGAAGCGAGGAGAGATGAAAGATGGGAAAATTCATTCTGAAGACTGACACAGCAAGCAAGGTGCTCAACATCGAGCTGGAGGGCACTTTTTCTGAGCAAGACGGACTCACCTCCATCCAGGCGTATCAGGAAACGATCAAACCGATTAACCCTGCCGACTACAAACTGGACATTGACTGCCGCAAGTTGAATGTAACCGCTCCTGATGTCGTGCCGCTTCTGGAAGGCTGCTTCGTAATGTTCAAGAGCGACGGATTCACCACAGTCAAACTTACACTTGAAAACAATCCGATTCTCAAAATGCAACTGTCCCGTCTCGGACGTAAAGCCGGCATCGAGAACCTCGACATCATCTCCACTGTTCAGGCTTAAGGAAGTAGTAACTGTAGGAAGTATTGCTTACAAAACTTAGCGGATGCTTTCGAAGCAAGTTTTGCCGTAGTAACTCTAGGAAGTATTGCTTACAAAACTTTTAGGAGGACTCATATGTCGGGGATTTGCATACGGGACATTGATATCTATCATCCCAGTAACAAAGTCGGCAACGATTTTTTTATCCGGCACTTTGATGAAAAAGGCGTTGATATTCGCGGACTCCTGAATGCACTGGGCCGCGAGAACCGTTACAGCATTGACAGTCCGGAAGAGAATTCGCTGACCATGGCTTTTGAGGCAGCCAGCAATGTATTGGAGAAGACCGGACTTGCCGGTGAAGATATCGACCTCATCGCATATGCGAGCCAGACACCTGAGTATATCTTCCCAACGAATTCCTTGATGATCCATCGGCTGATCAATGCAGCTTCTCATACGATCTGCATCGACAGCAATGCGAACTGTGCCGGCATGACCGCCGCTGTAGAGCAAGTCAGCCGGCAGATGATGGCCAATCCAAAAATTCGCCGGGCCCTCGTAATCGGCTCGGACCATGTCAAGCCGCATGCCGACCAGAATGATCCGGTATACTACGCCAATTTCGGAGATGCCGCAGCTGCGATTATTCTGGAGCGCACCGAAGATTCCGTTGGCTTTATCGATTCGATCTATCAGACGGACACATGCGTATACGGCAATTCCAAATTCCCGGCGGAAGGATTATCCAGCCTGGGACGTACCGGAGTCGCTCCGGGACAGTTTACCGTCAAATTCATTCCGTTCGATGATTCCATCTGTGTTGATGCCGCATCGGAGTCGATTAACACACTGCTCAAGGATAACGGAATTGATCCGGATTCCATCAAGGCAGCCTGCTTCTCCCAGCTCTCTCTTCCGAATATTCGCGCGGTAGCTGAGAAGACCGGCATCCCTGCCGACGCCCCCGTGTATATCGGAGACGAGTTCGGCTATACGTCAACGAGCAGCCCTTTTATCGCTCTGCACCGGGCAGTCGATAGCGGCAAGCTTGAACGCGGCGATAAGGTCCTGTTCTGGACGGTCGGCGCCGGCTGGCAGAACGTAGCATTTGTCATGGAATATTAATAGTCATTCAGCAATTCAAAGAGGGGTTGTCCCACAAGGACAACCCCTCTTCCATTCTATCCAATCCTGTAACAACGAGAAATTACGGGCTAGAGGCAGCAGTTCCAGTCGGCTTGTCCTGTGGAGAGCTACCTCACTCTATGCTAACCTAGCTGCTTGCCGATTGAAGAACTCTTCTTCAGCAGCTCTTCGGGGGCTTCCGGTTGATGCACATAGAGTATGCTTGGAGCACTTACAAAATAAGCAGCCGTTAGAGCAAGAAAAGACGCCAGGCTAAACACAAGCTTTTCCTTAAATAAACGCGTTATTGTCATAAGCTCTCACCTCCTCTCCTGTTAAGTGAGAAAGGCCGTCGAATGAGGGTTAACGATTGAACGAAAAATGCGGCGGTTATCATGGAAGAATGTATCCAAAAATTGGCCAGCACCAGAACCGCGCCCATCACTTTCAATAGAGGATACCAGGACTTGGGAAATCGGCTCTGCCGCTCAATACGGGAAGGTGCGAAGAGAAGAATGAGTATCAGACTGGCAGTCTGACCGAAGAAGAATAGCGGTGTCGACAGAGAGACGAAGGATAGCAGGGTGACGTTTGCAGTCGAGACAAGAACACAGAGCGTTCCGGATTTCAAATGAATCCCGCCTGTTATTTGCCGGAGGCCCGCAAAGGCTGCGAGCAAAGTCGCTGCCTCCCCCACCCTGCCTGTAATAGCTGAAATGATAAGCGATAGTGTGATAATGAACAATGCATTGAAGATGCCTTCCAGCGCATATTTCAGTACAGCTTCGCTGGCGGGATGATCAGGTACAGCTCTCTTGATCGCCGCTGCGGTATAAGCCGACAATTGCTCAATCACTCTCATTATCCTTTCTAACCGAGTAATACAGCAGATAAGCTGATGTGGCAACAAAGAATATCGTATTCATATACAGCTGTTGAAAGTACAGGAATGAGGTAACGCTAAGCAGGAAGAATATGATCAAGATGACGGTTATGATGTCTTCAAACTTAAAGCGAAGCTTGTTCAGGTCAAAAGTGAACCCGTATCCCATCCGGTATACGAACCAGGATATGGGCATAATTACGGCGCCAGTGGCGAATTGAAGCAGGTAACCATTGCCGATCGAGTGCTCCACCGCACCAATTGATCCGAACATCATTATGGCCAGAACGCTCTGGATCACTCCAAATATGACATACCCCGAAATGGTCGCAATCGTTGCAAAAATAAACGGCATTTTGACAACCACCTTGAAGAACGCGATAAAAAAGAAGATCGTGACCAGAGGCATCAGGCTGCCGAAAGAGAAATCATTTCGCAATATATAGCTTTGAAAATTGATGAGCAGAGTCAAGCCGATCGCATGCCATGCATAATCCTTAAACTTATAGCGAAAAAGACACATAACGAGAAAATACAGCGCAAACGTTTCTAACATAGAAAAGAACATAAATCCGACCGGTTCCCAAGACACCGAATAAACACCGCCTGAAATGAAATAAAGTCTTTGTTGTGATAGTTCGATTATATAACTATTTACATATTCACGTACACTGCTTTTTTACCAGCCAGCTAAAGGGTTCTCATGTTCGGTGCAAATGACTGCCGCACATATTACAATTTTGTAAATAAGATATGAAGCTGTTCATATTCGCCGAAAATAGGTTTAATAAAGGACATAGCTATTTCTGTTTCAGTAAAGGGAGATCATGGATATGGTGGAAAAACAACTGCGAGAGGCGGTCGAGACTCAGAAGGTCATACGGGTCCATTTAATTAGCGGAGAGACTTATGAAGGCCTTTGCGAGCTTAGCGAGAAACCGAATTACATTATTATGAAGACGGATAAAGGAGACATTACCTTCCCTCTTTGGGCTGTTAAACGCGCACTGCAGCCTTGCGACCTCCCTTAAGCTCTTCTAGGCTCCTCAGCACAAAACTGCCCGCAACCCTCAGGCCACGGACAGCTGAATGATCATATTCGGATTGTAAATGCTGGATACTTCGCTCCTTATCTCAGGTTTGATTGTGATGGAGCGCTGTTTTGGTTATAGTGTTGGGGATAGCTTATGTTTGGAGGTTGCTGACCCATGTGCGGCAGATATACGATTACCGTTTCGATCGAAGAGCTGATGCTCCGTTATTACACCCAGGATGTAACCATCATCCATTACGCGCCTAAATACAATGCAGCCCCGGGTCAAATGATTCCTGCTGTCATCGGGAGCGGGCATGGCAATCGGATCGGCTCGCTGCGGTGGGGGCTTATCCCCTCCTGGAGCGACCGCTTTCACACCGGCAAGCCTCTGATCAACGTTCGAGCGGATACGCTTGGTGCAAAACCGGATTATAGACGCCTCCTATCCTCACGGCGCTGCCTCATTCCGGCGGATGGCTTCTACGAATGGCGGACCACGCCTTCAGGCAAGCAGCCTATGCGCATCTTGATGAATGACGGAGGTGTTTTCTCGCTGGCCGGAATTTATGATCTATGGCTGGATGATAATGGGGAGAAGCAAGCCGCCTGCGCGGTCATTACAACCGAACCCAACCGGCTCATGCAGGAGATTCATCACCGGATGCCGGTAATACTGCGGCCGGAGGATGAAGCCGCCTGGCTTGACCGTGACAACCGCAGTGCAGACAATCTGGTGCAAATGCTTCGGCCCTATGATGCCGGACGAATGAGAGCATATGCCGTGTCCCCCAAGGTCGGCAATGTCCGGAATGACACGAAGGATTTACTGGAGGAGGCTTAGCATTTACCCCCACAAGCCATTAATCGACCCGGCGAATCATCAGAGCATCATGACAATAACAAATCCGGCAATGTTTGATGCTTATCCCATCCCTATTATCCATCCCTCTTCCGGCCTCTTCATCCAGAATGACAGTCAACCTCGGATGAAGCTGCGAAGCCAGTCAGTCGCAAAAGTCTCTTCATATGGGTAATCTATAGTATCGGCCCATTTGAACAAAGGAAGGTGATCTCTATGAAACGTTCCAGATTCAGCGGTTGGATAATTGGCATAGCGGCTGTTATTCTCATCGGCGCAGTAGTGGTTTCGGTGTGGCGCTCAAGCGCTCCAGATGCATCGGCTCCACAGCCGTCCGCTTCTCCAACACCCATCTCTAGCTTCGTCCCGTCATCCTCTCCGGTTTCAAGTCCTGTCCCATCCGGGCCGGCCGTCACACCTTCACTTGCCCCACCAAGCGAAGATTCTGTCTCCGCCGATGACATCCCGCTTCCCAAGGATCGGATTAATGACTATATACAGAAGCTGAACGGCTCATCTTATATCAAGGCAATTGAGGTGGGTACGGACAATTTGGAAATCTACTATTATAAAGATTACGCCGAATACAAGCAGGCCCGTCCTGATACGGAATCAACCGAGGCGGATTATCAATCGGTATTCAACTCGGCGGATGCCGTGCATCAGATTATAATGGAACAATCTTCTCTTCTATTCTACGAATTTCCCGGGATCGCATCGCTCGATATTTCACTGCCCTTCAATGGGACGACTTACTCAGCATCTTTGACAAAAGGCTCGATTGAAAAGTTCTACAGCACCGACTTTGAGCAAATTCAAAGCGATGAGCAGTGGAGGACGCAGATCAGCGACCGCTATTTCACGAAACCGTCGCGCGACGCTTTTGCCAAGCGTTATATCAAAACCAGTTAACCTACCGAAAAAAGCGGTGTCTAGCATCTTCAATGACACGGCGTGCGGGGATATGCAAAAAAACCGCCCGACGGCGGCGGAAGTAACCTCAATTTAAGATGACTCTGGAAACAGAGCTGCGGATGAGGGTAACGATCTTCTCATAGCCCTTAACCGATAAATAGCATTTCTCTGCATTCTTCAAATCGCGTTCTTCGAAATATGCGGTTTTGAAGGCGGAGTCGATATATTTGATCTTGGAGATGTTGATGACGGTGTTTCTGTCCGCGAGAACGAAGTCATACCCGGTGCTGGCAATCGTACAGGCCCAGTACTTCAATGTACCGACCGTATAATAGATGCCATCCAGCGTATGGATAATAATCCGGTTAATCGACTTTTGATATTCCATGTAAGTGATGTCCTGCAACGGCAACGGAAGCAAGCCTGTGCTGCCTTCCTCATCACGGGTTACAGTTATTACGTCCATTGGTCTCCACTCCATTTTTAGCTAAACATTTCAATATGCTTCCATACAAGGCCTATTGCTGTCATTTCAACGAATATAGTCTAATTATATACCGTTTTTTGCGCAAAAGCATAGAGTGAATTCCGAATTATATGCTAATAGTATGAGAAAAGTTTGCTGAAATGCGAATATTCTGCATTCCCGTAATCATGATCTCTCATTTTTTCGAGCTGTCGCGGTTATTAAAAGCCAGTTCGAACAAGCCGGTCGCGGACAGCCCGGCAAGTGCTCCCGACCACAGACGCATGGCTATATCCAGCGTAGAGAACGGATATGCGGCAGCGCCGATTAGAAGACCAATCCCGACTCCGATCAGAGGAATCCACCTCTTGGGAGGTCTGAATGTGATCTTGACCAGCTGGACGACTGACATGACGAATACGGCCAGCAGCGAGGCGAACGCGAGCACATGATCGAGCGCGTCATGGTTAATCATGTAGACCCCCTCTTATTTCTTGGGCGCAATCAGGCCGAGCCGATAAATCACGGTTAGAATCCGGTAGAAGTCATAGCTGCCGCCCGAAGGCGTATCGATTGCGCCGGCGGCAAGAGCCGCCTGTACCGCAGGCTGGGCCCAATCGGGCACATTGACGGAATCCTTCGCTTCTACTGCCGACAGACGAGTCAATAAACTCTTCAAGGCATTTCCCTGCTCCGTCAGCCCGTTCTTCAGTATATCCCTGCTATCCGTCAGCCCGGCAATCAGTTGGTTCAATTGCTTCACGGTATTCTCCAATTCGGCAAGCCGTTTCTTGTCTTCTGCGGACATCTCCTCTTCCTCCTTATCGTAAGAATACAGATTATGGCGATCCATGAGCTGTATAAGCAGCTCCTCGTATTTGGGGTCGGTCGCATAACCGGCGGCTGCTATGGCTTTGGCTGCCGTCCGGCCGTCCGCTCCAAGTACACCGCTGTATAATCCCCTGTTCCAGGATACGCCGTTCACGAGCAGACTCGAATGGTCGGCGATTGATTCGCCGAAGTCGTGGTAAGCGCGGAATGCCGCGTTCACGGTAATCGCCCGTCCGTTGACATATTCGGTCGTTGGCAGGGTTACGCTCCCAGCAGGACCGGTCCCTTTAATGCCAAACAAGTTATTGGCTTTGACAGCCAGTCCGCTGCTTCCCCATGACGATTCGAGTGCGGCTTGCGCGATCGTCAGGGAAGCAGGCACACGGGTTCTCTGCATATCGCTGACAGCAAGCGGCGCAATAGTTGCAATGAATGTAGCTGGATCCATTTCATCAACTCCTTTTTCTATCATTAAATGCAGTTCTTGCAGCACTGCCTGTGCACTCACCTGTCTTCGGGAAGTAACGCAAAAAGCGCCTCCCCCACGATTTGGGAGAAACGCTGAATAGGCTGAAAGTCTTATACGGCCTTTTCGAAGGTTATTCTGTTCTTGCCGCTGCGCTTGGAGATGTACAAAGCCTCGTCGGCCAGTCTCAGAATTTCGCTCGTATCCTGCGATTCGGGACTCCATACGGCGGCGCCGACACTGCACCCGACATGGACAATTTGGCCGTCGATCAGATACGGCTGGTTGATCTTGTCGATAATGCGTTTGGCAACAGCCTCCGCCTCCTGCATCGGTCTCAGCGCGGAGGTGTGAAGAATAATCACGAACTCGTCCCCGCCGAGCCGGGTCACCATCTCATGGTCCCGTGTTGAGTCCAGCAGCCGGAATGCAACCTCCTGCAGCAGCTTGTCGCCCGCACCGTGTCCCATCGTATCATTCACTTTCTTGAAGCCGTCCAGATCCATATACAAGAAGCTGAGCGTCGATCGGTTCTGCTTCGCCTTGGTGACCGCATGAGCCAGATAATCGTCGAGCGCCAGACGGTTCGGCAGCCCGGTCAGCACATCATGCCGCGCCATATCGGACATATGACCGAGCTCCGTCTCGGCCTGAGTCAGATTATCGATCAGATTGCGCAGCGAATGCGACAGATTGGACAAATCGCGGATATGGGTAATTGACGGAATTTCGGCTTGTCCTCCGGAGCTCAGTACATCTGCACTCTCTGCAATCCGCTTCAGCGGACGGACGATCCATCCGGCGAGGAACCATCCGGCGATGCCAAACAGCAAGGCTGTCGCCAAGCCGCACAAGGCGATGTACTGCTGCAGCCTGTGAACGGATGCGAAGGCGATCTCCGTAGGCTGCCTTACGATAACAGACCAGCCAAGCCCGGAGTAATTCTGATAGCCATTGCCGTAAGCATAGCCGGTCAAATAGGATTTGCCGTTGTCACTCTGTTCAATAATCCAGGAGTTCCCGCCTTCCTGTGCCTGATGAACGGCAGGATCATTCATTACCTTTCCGACATCCCCGCCGGGACCGAGGAGAACTTTGTCCTGGTTCTTGCCGACGACCATAACCTGGACGCCCTCCATGCTCTCTTTGAACGGACCGAGCGTCGATGCTTCCACCTACTTGGACCATTCCCAGCTCAGATGTGCTCCAAGCATCCCAAGCGTCCTGCCGCTTTTATCCTTAACCGGGATTCCGATATCGACGAACTGCAGCGGGCCTCCCCCCGGATTCGGAAGCAGACTCGCAAGCAGAACCGCATCATGTACATCTCCGAAATAAGGACCGTTCAGCCCCTTCTTGAAGATCGGGCGTTCCTTGATATTCTGACCGAGCAGAAGGTTATCCGTTGAGGCAAGGACATTTCCCTGCAAATCCGTGTATCCGACCCAGGTGAAGACCGGCAGACTCGCCTTCAGATGGTTCAGCGTCTCCGCAGCCTCAGTCTTGTCAATAGGCTTCTGAAAAACCTCCATGTTGCTCAGCGCTTCTATCTCTCCAGCCCGGGCCCACATGAAGTTATCCAGGTTCGCCGACAGCTGATGGGCAACTCCGGCAAGCGATCGGCCGATGCTGACCTCCGCTGTCTTGGATGACTCATGCCCAATCAAATAACTGAGAAGAACCGTCAGCAGAATGATCACCACCGCGAATGCACCGGCAAACAAGGTTCTCAGATTAATAAACATATTGATTTCCTCCAAATTGGGCTGTAATCGATGGTTTATGTATTTCTCTGTGATGTGTGATCAGCCGAAAGTACCGATTAGTTTCCCTAAACGTAAAATTTTGTGTCTTGTGTGATTGATTTAATAGATATATCGACAAAATTCTGCATTTTATTTAGGATTAAAGACGTATAGGTAACTTGAAATTCTTGGGGAAGATTTTCACGAAATTATTTACTCCCCGCCTACTTCATAACATTGCTTTGCCAAATTGTTAGCCACCTAGTTTTTGGGGTTTTGTAAATTATTTGCCGGGCTGATTGTCCAAATCGCCTTGTTCCGATATAATAACTAATAAACGAGCGGAGGTAAAAAATGGACGCTGCCAGCAGAAAAGAACCATTTCGTTATGTTATGAATCGGCCGATCGATTGCTGGCTGGAGCTGCCTGCGGGCAGCACAGGCCCCGGGGCCGGAAAGCGTACGGAAGGCGTGCTTCTCGACCTGAGCCGTTCTGGCTGCAAAATCCGCACCCCGCTGAATTTGCGGTTTACTTCCGGTGACACCAGAATCATCATTTATTTTCAGTTAAATGAAGAGCTGCTGCAATTTAACGGAAGCGTACGCTGGGGTTGGATGTACGGCCTGGGACAGTTTCAGTACGGTGTTCGACTTGTCCTCAGCGAAGAGGAAGAAGAGCGCTTGAATTCCGAGCTGGAGACATGGACTATGTCTTCTGAACAGGGGCATTAGAAAAGGGGCATCAGAAATGGACGGGGTTAACCCGTCTTTTTCTGGTGCCATTTTAAATTGGATCAAGAAGAGAGGAAGAGTGAAATGTTGGAAGATATCGTATCGACTCGCTGGCTGCTAGCCCGCATGTATGAACCAGAGCTGGTAATCGCGGATTGCCGTTTCCTTCTGGCCGATCCCGAAGCAGGACGTTCCGCCTATCAGGCTGACCACATTCCGGGAGCGGTCTATCTGCATCTGGAGGAGCAACTGTCCGCCCCTCTCGACCGGCATGGCGGCCGCCATCCTCTTCCCGATCCCGAAGCGCTGGCTGAAGTGCTGGGCAGAGCCGGGATCAGCAGGGACAATATTGTCGTCGCATACGACGACCAGGGCGGTTCCTTTGCCGCCAGACTGTGGTGGCTGCTGCGCTATTTGGGGCATGACCGCGTATACGTCATGGATCAGGGATATTCCGCCTGGAAAGACGCGAATTTCCCGGTAACGGACGACCAGCCGGTCCGGATCCCTACCGCGTTCGTGCCGTCCCCCCGTCCGGAGATGCTGGCCTCCGTGGATGAAGTACGGCTGGTATCGGCGCATACCGGAGCCGCCTCCTCTCCCCTGCTGATCGACTCGCGCGAACCTCGCCGCTACGCGGGCCTGGAGGAACCGATCGACGCCAAAGCCGGGCATATCCCCGGCGCGGTCAACCGGTTCTGGAAGGACGTACTGGACGATCAGGGACAGTGGAAGTCGGCCGAAGAGCTGAAGACCCAATTTGCCGGAATTGAGCAGGATCAAGAGGTCATCGTCTACTGCGGCTCCGGCGTAACCGCCTGCCCGAACGTGCTGGCACTGAAGCGCGCCGGATACAACAATGTGAAGCTGTACGCGGGGAGCTGGAGCGACTGGATTACGTATGAGGAGAATCCGGTGGCGACGGGAGAAGAATAAACAACATAGCGACATAAAGAAGCCCGCGTCGGACGCGGGCTCTTTGGCGTAGAGCTACATTGGGCGGTGCGTTGTTGACTCGGTCCCCGGAGCTTCTACACTGGTGCCTGATGAACTCGAAGTTAACAGAAATTCAACACTCGCTTCCCGAAAGCGGTTACGATAGTATTCCGGGCGGTGTAGAAGCCGTATCATGATGCGCCTGAACGGATGATCTTCGAGGTAGTATTCGCTGGTAGGCGCTATCCCAGGTCAATTGAGTGTCACGTTCAGTTTTTTTGCCCAGCGATCATTATCTATCTCATACGACTGGGTCAAACCTTGATATGTCACTTCCACACGCAAGTTTTCCTTCTTCAACAAGGTCACTTTCCCTGATGGCTCCACCTGTCCAGCCTCGGGATTCAGCACCTTATATGAGGCTTCGGAGGATACAGAATATTCCATTCCATTATCCATTGTGACTACAGGATTGAGGCGGGGATACGCTTCTCCCGTCCATGAATAGGCCAAATAGTCGCTAACCTCCAGCTTGACCGCTTGACCGGGTGCCTTCCCGGCGAACATGATAAGGGGACTATGTACTCGTCTGGACCAGGAATTCTCGTCATGCACACCAATAGGGTCCATCTGAAAAAATAAATCCTGTCCATATGTAAATCCCTTCGACAAAAGTAAATCTACCAGTGGATCAATTGCCGTTTCTTCATTAGCGCCCATGTCCAGCCAAATCTTCAAATCCGGCTTCCCGGTTTCCTGCGCCCACTCTTCATACGCTTGTCCGTTAGCTACCCATGTGGAGGCGGACATCGCACCGATCATCGAAAAAGTCTCGGGATGGTGATAGCCCATCCAGAACGCCTGCACTCCGCCAAATGACGATCCCATAATCATACGATGGTCTCTGTCCGGGATCGTTCGGTATGTTGAATCCGCAAAGGGAATAACGGTTTCAAGAAAAAAGCGGGTAAATTTCTCCGCTCCGGTTCCATCCGTAGGAATAGAATCATTAGGGAAAGGGATATACTCATTCCCCCGGTCTGGGCCTTCGCTTGCATCGACTGCAATTACAATAACCTTCTCCATCTTGCCGTCGTTAACAAGCTGGTCAATCTTCTTGTCAACCAGCCACTCTTTATTGAAAGAACTGGTGCCGGTATTGAACACATTCCGCCCGTCATTCATATACACTACCGGATATCGGTCATCGCTGGTTTCATAACCAGGCGGCAGGTAAACAAAGATTCTCCTTTCCCCAAGCTTCTCTATGCTCACTGTACCTTTGGTCTCAACAGGAGCAGCACTTTCCTTCAGGGTTGGCGAAGGCTGAACAGCGGTTGGCTCCTGTTGTTCAAAACAACCTGTAAGCGCTAACAATAATAATGTGGCAAGTCCCAAGCAACTAAACCTATAAATCCAGTTTTTGACCATCTGATTCCCTCCACTTAATAGTTCAAACGTTTGCAATTGTTCAAACGTTTGCATCAAATCACAGGGTCTTCTAATTCATAGCCTCCGCATCTATGATCCTGCTTCTCGTCCCGTAACTGATAACACTATTATAGCGGGAGTATTACCTGAGGAAAACTATTCCAGAAATTTTTTTTCGTTTTGGTTTTTGCTTCCCAGGCTTCTTCTACCAATGCGATAATCTTGGCATGCGAAGTATTGTCACCTTCTACTGTCGCTCTTCTTGGAATGACCAGGACAGCTTCCAGCATGCGATCTATTATTTACATTAATCAATACATAAGTTACAATCATTCCCATCTACCGAAGGGAGAATAATTTCTATGAATATAGCCGTCAAGCTGATGCGCAAATTCAAAGACCGAGATAACCAGAATATGCTGAAAATCTATCAGGATAAAACGAAGCTTATCACGAAGCGGAATTTGAAAGCCTGGGACGATGAGCAGCTTCAAGCGGAATCCCTTCGGCTGCGACAGGAAGCACAATCGGGTACACCTTTGGATGAGCTGCTTGTCGATGCTTATGCGTTAGTCTGCGAGGCTGCGAAGAGAAAGCTTGGATTACAGCCTTACGATGTCCAGATCATGGCTGCCATTGCTCTGCACGAGAGATATTTGATCGAGCAGCATACCGGTGAAGGAAAAACACTCTCTGCAGTTATGCCTGCTTATCTGAACGCGCTGACCGGCGAAGGCGTTCATGTGCTCACTTTTAACGATTATTTGGCCAAGCGGGATGCGGAGTGGATGGGCCCGGTTTACCGATATCTCGGGTTAACGGTGAGCCCGGTCCAAGCGGGCATGAGCCTATCCGAGAAGCGGGAAGCATACGCCAAGGATATCACCTATGTCACGGCTAAAGAATCGGGATTCGATTATTTGCGCGACACGATTGCACTGAGCGAAGCCGATACTGTGCATCGCCCTTTCCACTACGTCATCGTCGACGAAGCGGATTCACTGCTACTCGACGAAGCGCGGGTGCCGCTGGTCATCAGCGGTGAGTCAGGCTCTTCCAGGAGCGACGGTTTTCTTTTCGCAGACGTGGCTAGGCAGCTACAACAAGACGAGCATTACGACTTCGACGAGTTCCAACGGAACGTGTACTTAAATGAAGCAGGCGCAACAAAAGCGGAATCGCTGCTGGGATGCGGCAATTTGTACGATAGCCATAACAGTCACTTGCTGACGTCATTAAATTGCGCGCTGCATGCGGAATCGTTATTAAAGAAAGACATCGATTACATCGTCCGTGACGGCAAAATCGAGCTGATCGAAGAATATACCGGCCGCGTGGCGGAGAACCGGTATTTGCCGGACGGGCTGCAAGCCGCACTTGTAGCAAAAGAAGGGCTGCAGTCCTCGGGCGGCGGAAAAATTCTCGGAACAATTACCCTTCAACATTTCATCAGCCTGTATCCGGGGATTTGCGGGATGACAGCTACCGCGCACGCTTCGGCAATGGAATTCGAGAGTATTTATTCTCTGCAGGTCGTGCGAATCCCGCCGAACCGGCTTAACATCCGGATCGACCATCCGCACCGGATTTATACCCATCAAGCGGCCAAGCTTAAGGCGCTTGTACAAGAAATCTCGTCCGTTCATAGAACGGGACGCCCCATTCTTATTGGTACGTCAAGCGTTGAGGAGTCCGACATGCTGGCAGAGGCGCTGGCAGTTGCTGGCGTACCCTGCCATGTTCTGAATGCGAAAAACGACGCAGAAGAAGCACAGATTATCGCCAAAGCTGGAGAAATCGGCGCTGTGACAGTGTCTACGAATATGGCGGGACGCGGCGTCGATATTCGGCTCGGCGGCGGCGACCCCGCGCAAGCGGAAGTTGTCGCCAAGCTGGGCGGGTTGTATGTGATTGGTACGCATGTGAACGAAAGTGTGCGGATCGACGACCAGCTGCGCGGGCGTTCCGGCCGCCAAGGCGACCCGGGAGCTTCCGTATTTTACGTAAGCCTGGAGGACGATCTGCTGCTTCGCTTCGGCATCCATAAAGCGGTTCGCGCTCCCAGGCAGGATGAAGCCTTGGAAGAGCCGGTGCTCCGCAGCAAAATCGAGCATATTCAGCGCGTTATTATGGGCCAGAACTTCGAGATCACACAGGAACTGAACGGTTATTCGGATATGGTGGAGGATCAGAGGCGAATTCTATACGAGGAGCGGCTCGGAATTTTAAAAGGCGAGCAGCCGATGAGCCCTGCGGAGCAGCGGGTACGGCTTTTTTATATCGACGAGTTCTGGGCTGACCACCTGGCATACGTTTCTTACCTTCGAGAAGGCATCCACTTGGAGAGTCTTGCCAGCCGCAATCCGATCGACGAATTTCATACGCTAATCACCGATGCATATGACCAACTTCCGGATAAAGTAAATAATGAGTCGGTGAATATGCTTGCAAGGCTCGGAGGCTCGAATGATCCGGCAAAGTGGGAAAGCTTCGGTCTGAAGAGCCCTTCTTCCACCCGGACTTATATTATCAGCGATCAATATCTCCAGAATAAGCGCAGCTCATGGACCGGAACGACCGTATTTGCTTATTGGCTTCGCAAGATAGCAAGGCCAATATTCAAGCTGTCAAAATATTGATGCAGCGCATTGGTAATTGGACGATACAGATTCCAGAATTATTTGGTTGAGGATATTTCACACCCGCTTTTTATACACCCTCATTGCAAAGAAATAGGCTACAAGCGTAATCCCAACGCACCATGCAAGTGCGGCCCAAATCTCATTGCCTACCGGCTGGCCTGACAGCAGCGAACGGATGGCTTCTACTATCGAGGTCACCGGCTGGTTATCAGCAAACGCGCGAACGACTGGCGGCATCGACTCGGTTGGCACGAACGCCGAACTGATAAACGGCAGGAAGATAATCGGGTAGGAAAAGGCGCTTGCGCCATCGACCGATTTTGCAGACAGTCCGGCAATCGCCGCGACCCAAGTCAATGCCAGCGTGAACAGGAAGAGTATGCCGGCTACCGCAAGCCAGGGCAGTATCCCCGCCGGTGAACGAAAGCCCATAACGAGCGCTACGAGAATGATAACGGCGACCGACATGGCGTTGGATAGAAGCGAGGTGAGCACATGCCCCCACAGCAAGGTGGAACGTGAAATCGGCATGGTGTGAAACCGCTCGAATATGCCCCGCTGCACATCGGTGAATAGTCGAAAAGCTGTATAGGATATCCCGCTGGCAATCGCAATCAGCAGTATGCCGGGCAACAGGTAATTCACATAATTATCTGTTCCGGTCTGAATGGCGCCGCCGAACACGTAAACGAACAGCAGCATAAACGCGATTGGCATGATGGTAACCGTGATGATGGTGTCCATACTGCGGGTAATATGGCGCATGGAGCGCCCAAGCATAACACCCATATCGCTGAAAAAATGGTTTTTGGCCGCCTCCATTTACATGGCCTCCTTTTTACCGACGATCGCGAGGAAAATCTCCTCTAATGTCGGCTGTTTTTCTACATACTCCACCTTTGCGGAGGGGAACAGCTTCTTCAGCTCGGCGAGCGTACCGCTGGCGATAATCCTGCCCTCGTGCAAAATGGCAATCCGGTCGGCAAGCTGCTCGGCCTCTTCCAAATACTGCGTGGTCAGGAATACCGTCGTGCCGCCGTCGGCAAGCTCCTTGACAATCTTCCAAACCTCGATGCGCGCCTCGGGGTCAAGCCCGGTTGTCGGCTCGTCGAGAAAGACGATCTGCGGTTTTCCTACAAGACTCAAAGCGATGTCGAGCCTACGGCGCATGCCACCCGAATAAGTAGATACCCTGCGGTCGGCGGCATCTGTCAGGCCGAAGCGGGTTAGCAGATCGTCTGCAGCCTGACGCGGATTATTGAGGTATCGCAGCTTGGCGATCATGATCAGATTTTCTCGTCCGGTCAAAATTTCGTCCACGGCGGCAAATTGCCCGGTCAGACTGATCGCCCGCCGCACATTTTCGGGCTTAGATGCAACGTCGAATCCATTTACAGTGACGGTTCCGCTGTCTTTTTTGAGCAGCGTGGTTAGGATCTTGATGACAGTTGTCTTGCCCGCCCCATTGGAGCCGAGCAGCGCGAAAATACTGCCCTTTTCCACCTCGAAATCTACGCCCTTCAGAACTTGCAGCTGCTTGTAGGACTTTTGCAATCCAATCACTTGAATTGAATGATTTGACATAACTCCCCACCTCCTTATCGAACAATAACCTTGGACAAATCGGCCCCCAAGCCTTTAAGCGAAGCATAGGTCAGCTTATCCATGACCGCGCCGTCGAAGCAGATGGTTTTGATGGCACGGTAATATTTCTTGGACAAAGTAAAGCCGGAAATGAACGAGACATTTTGGAGTATCGCGCCTTTAAACGAAACTTCGTTCAGCGCCGACTTGTCAAAATTAACGCCGATGAAGGTCTGCCCGTCAAAACGCTGCCCTCGCAGATCACCATATTTGAAGTACACTCCGTCAAAAATACATCTGTCAAAGATTGTTTTTCTAAGATCAGTCATAGTTAACTTGACGTCTGTTAGCTTGACATCTATGAATTTGGCTCCGTCCAGACCCGATTTGCTGATGTTGGTACGTACAAGGATGGACTTATAGAAGCTCGAATCCGTAAGGTCATTGGTAGATAGGCTGCAGTCAGTCAGATTGGCATGGTCAAAAATGGCTTCCCGCATAACGCTGCTCGTAAACAAGCTGCCCGTCAAGTCAGCACCCGCAAAGTCGGAGCCCCGTAACGCACTCGCTGCAAATTTGGCTTGATGCGCGATAACGCCCGCAAAGTCGCTCTTTGTCAGGTCGCTTGCGCTTAAGTTGGTCACCACCTGCCGTTCCAGCGAGCGGGAGAGATTAGCCACCTCTTGTACCGTTTGCTCAATGTCGCCGATGCTGTCAATGGTCATCTCAAAGGCTGTCTCATCGTCCTTGCCTTCGGCTTTGAGCTCGCGGTACCGCTCCTGCAAGTCGGAGAGCAGGTCAGACTTTAATTCGGTGACGCTCTTTACCCCATCGTACGGTGCGAACACGCCGTTCAAATAGCCCTTCAATCTCTCAGTCATAGCCCAATTCTCCTTATAATAAGTTTTCAAGCACGCGCTTTGCGTACTCCCAGTTGCTTTTGTTGCGGGCGTAAGTTGCTCTGCCCTTCTCGGTAATCCTGAAATATTTTCGCCGTCCACCCTGAGATTCGTCACCCCAATACCACTCGATATCGCCATCCACCTCAAGGCGCCGGACACTGGAGTACATTGTGGCTTCCTTTAATTCATACTCACCGCCAGAGCGCTCGGCTATCAGCTTGACAATCTCATAACCGTAGCAGTCAGCTTCGGATAAGAGCCGCAAAATCATCGTATCGGTATGTCCGCGCAGCAGGTCGGAAGTAATTTTGTTCCCACTCATCTAATCACCCCGCATTTGTATAGTACAACACACTACTATGTCTGTCAAGGTAGTATTACCAATGAAATACTTTGATTGAAAATATGATATGAATGCATAGCGTTATGCGGAATGGCAACGGCAACTCTATAATTAATACCGAAGGGTCCTGCAGGACCAGCTATTACCAACCCAAAGGAGGCGGTTTCGCATATGGAACTGATTTATCACGGCCATTCCACAATCCAAATAATCACCAATGGAAAATCACTGATTATTGATCCTTTTCTTAGCGGAAACAAGCTAGCAACTGTCAAACCCGAAGAAATCAAAACGGATGCCGTTCTGCTGACCCATGCGCATGCCGATCATATTCTGGATGCCGCTCCCATTTCCAAGGCTAACGATGCGCCTGTCATCGCCAACCCCGAATTAGCGACTTATTTGTCCTGGAAAGGTGTTCGAACAGTGGGCATGAATATTGGCGGCACGTATGACCTCGGATTTGCCACCGCCAAGATGGTCCATGCTTCTCACAGCTCCGGCATCATTGTCGAAGAACAGCAGAGCATTCTGTACGGCGGTATGCCTGCCGGGTTCATTATCCAAGCGGAAGGGCTAACTGTTCTGCATGCCGGTGACACCGGCCTGTTCGGCGATATGAAGATGATCGGGGAACGGCATTCGATTGATGTCGCGTTCATTCCAATCGGGGATCACTTCACGATGGGACCGGAGGACGCGCTGCAAGCAGCCGTGTGGTACAACGCCAAGCTCATCGTGCCGATTCATTACGACACCTTTCCTCCGATCAGACAGGATGCCAATCAATTTGTTGCCCAATTGGAAGCAAGCGGCTTAAACGGCAAGGTGCTGCACCCCGGAGAGAGTCTTTCACTCTAACAAGAAGTAGAGTCTTGCGCTTTGCCTCTGAACAGGATAAGGCCGGCAGCCCCTCAATGAAGAGCGGTTGTCGGTCTTTTTCCGATCAATTGAAAATGGATTGTAAATCATCATTTTCTTCATTGTACAAACCATCATCAGGACGTATAATTAATTCCATTGATTCCATTAAAAGTTATTTTGATGCATCAAAATCTCTCAAGAGAGGATGAAAGAGATGTCAAATGTACTTTTTTTGAGTGTGCCTGCTCACGGCCATGTCAACCCGACGCTGGGACTGGTTCATGAATTGACCAAGAGAGGGGAGCGCATAACCTACTTTTGCTCAGAAGATTTCAGGGAGAAGATCGAGCGTTCCGGAGCGGAGTTTATCAGCTACAAAAATTTACCCGATTCCGCGAAGGGAAATGCCCCGGACCCCCAAGGCAACCTGGCCAGCATGCTGTTCGACCGGATTGATGGTATCCTGAAACGAAGCGACAGCATGATCTCTGATGTGCTGGATCAGATCAAGGATCGGACTTTTGACTATGTGATCTACACCTCTATGTATCCGCTTGGCAATATCATCGCCCAAATTCTAAAGCTGCCTTCCATTGCTTCATTCGCCGTGTTCGCTACTCCCAAAGAGCTGATGGAGAAACATCATCATTCCTTCAACCCCGAGGACCTCCGCAATCATCCGGTCCATACGACTCTCAAAGAGACACGCGAGCATATCAAACGCCAATACAACGCCGAACTGCCTGAAGATCTCATGCAGCTCTTCTTTATCAAGGGCGATTTGAATATTGCCTATACCTCCAAGTACTTTGTTTCACACGCGGAGTATTACGACGACAGCTTTATTTTTATCGGACCGCCTATCTATGACCGCAAGGAGAATCTGGAATTTCCGTTTGAACGTCTGAAAGGCAGAAAAGTGATCTACATTTCACTCGGAACTGTATTCAACTCCGATCTGAAGCTGTACGAGATTTTCTTCAAAAGCTTCGGAGATACCGACGCGGTGGTGGTCCTTACAGCCTACAAAGTCGATCTGTCCAGCCTTACGATTCCGGATAATTTTATCGTCCGCAGCTTCGTCCCGCAGTCGGAAATTTTGCGATACACCGATGTTGCCGTCACGCATGCCGGAATGAACAGTACCAGTGACCTGCTGTATGCCCAGATCCCGTTTGTCGCCATTCCGATCAGCGCGGATCAGCCTTATATGGCGGGCAGAGCCGAGGAGCTTGGAGCCGCCATCGCGCTCGACAAAGATACATTGACCCCTGAGTTGTTAAAAGATGCGGTCGACAAGGTGTCCAGTGATCCCGGATATGCGGAGAATCTCAAAAAAATCAGCGATTCGTTCAAAGCGGCGGGCGGTTATCCCAAGGCAGCGGATGCCATTTTCAGACTTGTTGATAAACAACAGCTTCAAAAATGATCTCCTAAGCTCGGTTACCGCTTTACCGCTCATCATGTAAGTGAACCCCTTTGAATACAAAAACCGCAGGGATGGTCGCTTGATTCAAAGCTTCCACTCTGCGGGTCAACATTACGGCATCCTGTCATCAGACTGCCCCATAATGCAATAGCCTCATTCATTCGAATATTCATTCAGCACATATTGCTTGAACCGCTCCGCCGCAGGCGAAAGAAAGCGTCCCTCCATCCAGGCGATCCCGATTTCCCTTCGGCACGGCTGATCTTCGATAGATAGCCAGCTTATCTCCTCCTGATCCAACCCGATATATTGCGGCAGCACTGCCACCCCAAGGCCCGATGCGACCAGTCCGGCAATTGTGTGGACATCCTCTCCCTCAAACACAGTGGGCGGCGATATGCCGGCCTCTTGCAGCAGATGATCGGTGATAACGCGCAGCCCGTAGCCCGCTTTGAACGAGATCATTGGTTCAGCGGCGATTTCTTTCAGAGCCGTCCGTGAACGGTCTCCAAGACGATGACTGGCGGGAACTGCAAGGAACAGTTCTTCCGACCACAAGTGAGCCCAGCCAATATGCAGGCCGGTGTCCTGCGGGGAAGCCAGACACAAATCAACATCTCCGCTATTCAGCAGCTCCAGCAGATGATGTGTGGCGCTCTGATGAAGCTGAAAGCGCGTGTGGGGATACACTCTGCGGAAGCCGCCGATCATTTCCGGGATATGATGAATCCCGAGCGTATGCAAAAACCCTAGCGAGATTTCTCCCTGTCCGGGATTCAGCAGATCGTCAATCTCACGCCTCGCGTTCCGGTACTCCTCCAGAATGACCTGAGCATGACTCAGAAAAATACGGCCATACCGGTTAAGGCGGATCGAACGCCCCTCCCGTTCAAACAGCGGAACTCCCAGTTCCGTCTCAAGCCTGGCGATGGAGCGGCTTAAAGCCGGCTGTGAAACATTCAACGCCTGCGCAGCATGCGTCATATGCTGCAGGCGGGCGGTTGACTCAAAATATTCAAGCTGCTGCCATTCCAATTTACGTTTCCCCCTAAACCAATTCATTACATAGCGTATATGAAAATGATGTAATTAATGCATTTTACATCTTGCTTTTTTCTATTTTATACTTGCAATGGCTCTTTTGAAAGAAAATTAACAGTTGAACGCTCCCCCACTTAGCTAACACTTGAAGTGGGCGATTCTTGGGTAATCCCTTCTACTGAGGGGAATTCATATCGATATTTTCTCACGAAATATCGTATACCAATCGATCCCTGCGGTTCCCGCAGGGCATGTCCATTCTCGCACAGACAATTTCTTTGCTTCGGGGTCGATCGTGCCGCATACATGACACCTTTGGCTCGTTGGAGCGAATGTATCCGCTACCTTCACCGTTCGTCCATACCATTCCGCTTTATACGCAAGCTGACGGGCAAATTCACCCCACGACGCATCGGCGATGGATTTGGCCAGCCGGTGATTTTTGAGCATGTTCGCCACTCTCAGATTTTCGATGCTGATCGTTTGATTTTCACGAATCAGCTTCGTGGTGAGTTGATGCAAAAAATCATGGCGGCTGCCCACAATCTTCTCATGGATTTGGGCAACCTTCTGTTTGGCTTTCTGCCAATTGGAGCCCCCTTGGTTACGGCGAGCCATGCGGCGTTGCCAAAATGCAAGTTTTTGTTCATATTTGCGAAACACTTTAGGATTGGCAACCCGCCTCCCATCCGAGCAGACCGCTAATTCCTTGAGTCCAAGGTCAATGCCGATCTCCTGATCGGTCTGTGGCGGAGGGTTCATTTCCACTTCGCAGAGGATGGATACAAAATACTTGCCTGCCGCATTTCGCCGCAGGGTAGCCGAAAGAATGCGACCTTCACACGCTCTGGAGTTGGCAAAGCGAAGCCAGCCAAGCTTCGGAAGCTTCAGTCGGTTTCCGTTCATCGCAATGTTGTCATTGGTGTATTTGGTGGTGTAGCTTTGAACAGGATGCTTTCGGCTTTTGAAGCGTGGAGCCTGATTTGGTTACCGGTGGGGAACAGGGATGCTTAACAACCTGCACCAAAAGCGGCTGTTTCTTCTTTTTCTTACCGGGTTCCTGTTTATGGGCGTGTACATTATGATTCTGGATTACATCGGTTACCCGCTCACAAGCAGTCCTTACAATTTAAGCCAAACCCTGTTCGGCTTCCTGTTCGTCGTCAATCTGCTGGGGACATGGAGCTCCATGTGGTTCGGCAAGCTGGCAGACCGGCATCCCCGCTCGCATGTCATCGCAGTGGCAATTACGATTTTTGCGATGAGAGCCCTTCTTACGCTCGTTCCTAATCTTGCTGTCAAAATACTGGGTGTCGCTCTCGTCGCATTCGGCTTTTTCGCGGGACATTCCGTTGCAAGCGGATGGGTTGGACTAATTGCGTCTTCCGAGCATAAAGCGAAGGCGTCCTCCCTCTATCTTCTGTTCTATTACGGAGGTTCCAGCCTGATCGGCTGGTCCGGCGGGCTGTTCCTCCGCCACTACGGCTGGAATGGCATAATCGGCTTTGGTGTTCTGCTTCTTGCAGCAGCGGCGCTGTTCACTTCAATTGTAGGCAGCACCGCTCCCCTGCGGCATGCCCAGGCCAAGTAAGGATGGAAAACTCAACTTCTACCGATCTGTCATGTATTGGCTAAGAACCGGAATAACCGATCTTAAGCTCAATGATTCTGTGAAGTCCGGTTATACGCTGCAAAAAACGTCAGCTTCCCTATAGAGCGGGAAGCTGACGTTTTTGTAATAGTGTTCAGCAGATTATGGCCGGTCGAGGTATGCGTCCGCTTCTGCGAGGGTTTCGCAGTAATCGACACTGTCTAAGCCCAAGCAATATTATTTTGCCGATTTGGCCAGGAATTCGTCAATCTGGCGCTGAACCTCAGCGATGATTGCATCAATTCCGGCTGCCTTCACCTGCTTCTGGAGCTCAGCCAGCCCCTTGTCTACATCCTTCATCATGCCGTACTCCAGCGGAATGCCGTAGCGGAGCATCACATTGCCGACATTCGCAACCTCTGTTTTCACCTTGCTGTTATCGAACACAAAGGTTTCCAACTGATAATGGTATACCTCACCCTCCCATTTATCGGTCAGCGCATTGGCCTCATCAGAGAAGGAAGCGTTCTCACGATTCAGCGGCGAATTGAAGCCCCAGTTGGAGAATCCGGTGAAGTTGGCGTTCTTCTCTGCATTCGTGTACTTGTCATCCCCGACCGGATTATAATGCGTTCCGGAGATACCGTTCATGATCAGGTCATGCAGTTCTTTGTCATTCTGGAGCAGATCGATCATCATCAATGCCCGCTCGGGATTCTTGGAGGTTGCATGAATGGCGATCCCGTTCTGGGTGGTGACGGCTACCGACTTCTTCTTGTCCGGCGTAACGTCGGCCAGCGCCAATTCATATGGCGAGTTCTTCTCCCGCATATCGGTCATCAACGAGCCAAGTGTACCCAAGTTGTGCGTGATCGACGCCGTCTTGCCTTCCTTGAGCTCCTGCTGGTGATCCAGCTTGCTGTTCAGCGAGCTCTTCGACCAGGCGTTGTGGTCAGCGAGATCTTTATAGTAGTAGACCAGTTCCTTGAATTCCGGCGTTTCGTATACGTTGAATACTTTGCCTGTAGGATCGTCCAGCTTGAAGGCAACGGGCAGATCAAAGTCGAGCATATTCCATTCATTCTGCTGCTTCAGCAGCACACGGTCCAGATTGTGGAACTTCCAATCGCCAGTCTCCGGCGTGAACGGCATGACGCCCTTCTCCTTCTCGGCGATCGTCTTGAGATAGTTCGCATATGCTTCCGGACTGTTAATCTCCGGCAGGTTGTATTTCTTTCGAAGATCCTCCCGGTACAGAATCAGCTTCTCAACCGTTTCTCCCCGGTTCTGCGGCACCATGTAGAGCTTGCCATTCACCTTCGCCTGATCCCAGTTCACCTGAGGCATCGCCTTCCAAGTCTGGGGCGCATACTTTTGCAGCATGTCATCGGTCAGCTCCAGGAAGCCGCCTTTGAGCGCCTGATCGTTGTAACCTGCCCAGTTCGCAGCGTAGATGAGGTCAAAATCTTCGTTGGCCGCGAGTTTAAGCGGATATTTCTGCGCCCAGTCCGACCAGTCCAGGAACTCGCCTTCCACTGTCGCATTGATCTTCTCTTTCAGCTTCTTGTTGATCTCCCCAAATACTGTATCGTAGTCGACCGGCTTCGGCCCCACGAAGATCATTTTCAGCGTAACCGCCTGTGATGTATCCACCTTGCCGGAATCTCCCGCTGCCTGCGTACCGCTGCCTGCCGTCTGTGTCGCAGCTGCCGAGCTTTGCGGTTCTGCCGCGTTCGATCCGGCATTGCCGTTATTGTTGCCGCCGCATGCACTGAGCATCGACAGCATCAGAATACCGGATAGCAGTGTCAACCCTCTTTTATTCATCTGAACTCCCCCATCGGTTAGATGTAATCGCTTACAAGGCTAGTATATAGAAAAAAGATGGCTCTCCGGGATAGAGGCGGGCAACGATTATGCATACTTTTACAACGACTTTTATAACAAGCATCCTCTGTATAGGTCAGCCAGCTGAAAAATACCCTGACTCATTTCGTTCCAATTCAAAGCTTGATCCTATCACCCGAAGTCACCTTGCAAGAAACATATACTCTTCACATACTTGTCCCACAGAATTGCCGGATTTGGTTGTTAAGCTAAGATCAAATCCAATCAAGAGGTGATATTGAAATGAACAAATGGACAAAACAAGCGGCAGCCCTGCTGACCGCCATCAGTGTACTGGGAGCAGGTACAAGCGCTTTTGCCGCGGCTCCGGTTAAGACTGCTGCTCCGGTAGTCAAAGCGGCAGCCCCGCTCAAGACGGTAGTACAGGTCGCTGCGCCGGCTGTTAAGAAGGAAGCCAAGGCTTCGGTGAAAAAAGTTGCCGTGAAGAAAGCTGCGGTCAAGAAGACGGCAATCAAAAAAACCGCAGCCTCCGCAGTCAAGAAGACAGCTAAGCCAGCACTCAAACCGGCCGCCAAGTCTCCAGCCAAAGGAAAGACAGTCCTTAAAGCATCTCCTAAAAAGCCGGTAGTAGTAATTAAAAAGTAGAGCTGGCCACACTTAACCGAATCTGCATTGCCTGACGGGAGATCCAATGGACTCCCGTCTCTTCTTCTCATATAGTTAGTTAAGAAGGTTGAGCGGCTGGAATATATTCACAGGAAGGTGTTCGCAGGCAGCCGCTCGCAGATTGTTTTAGGAGAGAAGCCGAATGAGCAAGATCGTAGTCGTGGACGACGACGGGCCGGGTATTGCCGAAGATAAACGAACCGAGGTGTTCGGGCGCTTTGTCACCGGAGCCAACGGGGTCACAGGTCTGGGCCTTGCCATCAGCAGGCAGATCGCGATTCGCCTCGGAGCAGAACTCTCCTATTCGGATTCACCGCTCGGAGGAGCAAGATTCAGCCTGACCTGTCGAAACAGCAAAACCTTGTAAGCTTGGCATCACCATTGAAAAAGAAGCTTGTCCAAGCGCTCTCACCCGCTCTATCCCCTATCACAACAAACCGGACTTGAATTCAAGAGCCGTATTAATTACGGTTCCCGTTCTCCAAGTCCGGTTCCTGTTGGTGCTGAGTGCACGTACTATTCAGCGAGACCACGGTATTTTTTCAAAACATATCCCGGCAGTTGTTCTCGCTTCAACGCTCCACCGGCAATATAGACAATACCTTAAGTGTTACATCTCAATGATCACTTCAAAACTGCTCTCGTTCCCGCTCCGGCATGACTCCAGCTCATCACGTTTGATTTTCAGCCCTCCGGTACGGTACGGATTAGCGATCCGCTCACCGGTCAGCATCCGTCCGTTCACCGTCAACGACCGGATGCTGCCGGTAGAGATGCGGTAGGTGAATGAAGCCGGCAAGCCCCCGATTGTAAAATGCAAGGTCATCCCGTCAAGCTCGTCCGGAAGGACTGGGTCGATGACGAGATTCCCTCCCTCCTCGCGAATGCCGAGCACATTGCAGATCAGCTGATGCATATAGATTCCGGGGCCGCTGGAGTAGATGCGCCAGCCGCCTTTCACCGGAACCGAACCGGTGCGCAGCTCGCCGAACCGTCTCTGCGCCTCGTAGCGATCGGAGAACTTCCCGTCAGAGCTGCTGAAATACGCATTGCTCTGCCGGAGCTCCGCGTTCGGCACCACTTCGCGGATGCCGACCGGATTGATCGCGGCGAGTCCACTCCATACCTGGTCACGTTTGCCGATCTTCGCCATTGATTCAACGAACCGGATATGGGCGTGCACATACTGCAGTCCGATCTCACGGCCGAAGTTTGCGGCCTGCTCGGCCCGTTTAAAATGCGTACTGACACCGCCCTCGTAGGAAGCCGGTCGATTCATAAGCCGCACGCCGTCCGGACACAGGAACTGCTCCGTGATCAGCTTGTATTGGGCCTCCATCCGCTCCGGCGGCAGCAGCTCGCCGATCATGCTCCGGGTCATCGGCAGCAGCCGGTACTGAATGCCGGTCTCCCGGTCTTCCGGGTGCAGCATAAGCTTCGGCGCCCCCGGATCTTCGAAGTACAGAAATCCCGGAATGACATCCGTTCCAAGCATGTACCGGTTGAAGTCCCGCTTAATCCCCTCCGCCATCTCCAGCAATTCGGCGGACCAGTCCGTTTCAACAGTCTTCAGCACACGGGAGAGGCCCAGCACCGTCTGATAGGTCAGTGCAACGGTCCAGCTGCTGACCATGTACTGCTTCAGCTGCGCATTGGCCGGCTGGAGCGTATCATCCCAGTCTCCGTCACCGTATGAGGACAGATACGTATCATGCAGAAAATGCGAGACGATATAATGAAGCTCTTTTTTGGCGTGATCGCGGATCGTGGCGGCAGATTCCGTGAAGGAGAAGCCTTCTTTTACCGTGTAAGGCACTTGTTCGTCCAGTACCGAGTAGTCCGATGTCGCGCGCAGGTAGTCTCCCAGCACTTTGAGCGGCCAGACTATGATGTCTCCGTGGCTGTCCTCCTGCTGGATTGCGCTGTACTTGTCGAACATGAACCACTGGGGCCAGCTGCCGTCATCCTCATACTGGTGTGCGAAGACCGTCCGTATAATCTCCCGCACCTGCTCGTATTTTTGCATGGACAGGAAATATTCGACCGGCCCCTGGCACACATCTCTCGTCCCCCAAGCGGCCCCGCCATACTGCTCCAGACCGTGAGGCACCGAATAGTGCACCAGCATATTATGCGTATACCACCACGCCAGGGCGTTCACCTTGAACAATCTCTCTTCTTCTCCACCGGGGGAGGTCAGCTTGAACCCGTTCATTAATCCTGCGAAAAAGCGCCGGTAGTTCTCCGTCTCCCTGGAAGCCGTTGTCTGTACCGGAGTGCGCGTTCCGCCTTCAAGCAATCCCTGCAGAGTCAGCGTCCATTCGGTGGAAGCCGCCAGTTCCAGCACGACAAGGGAAGATTCGTCCACACCCGGACCTTGTGCCAGACATGAACCGTCATGCACCGAATAATCCGCACCGTCAACCGATATCGTATAAGCCAGCTTCGGATAGATTTGGCTGCTCGTGCTTCCTTCGGAAGCGTTGAAGGTCAGGATGCGACCCTTATCATCCCGTTCCATACGGAACGGAACCTCGTACTCCGCAACATGCATCGTAATCTGGCTGCTGATGAGGAACCGGTATGATCGTCCGCTGGCTGCGGACAGATGCAGCTTGAGTTCCGGCGAATCGGCTACTGAATAATTCGTAATGACAAAGGTCTCATCATGCGTCTTGTAGTGCCAGCGCGCATAATTGAAGCCCATCTCAAAGAGCGAAGGCATGGTCAGCAGCCGGAATTTTCCGTTAAGCTCTACATAGATACGCTGCCCGGATGTCTTCTGGACATTGAGCGCATTTCGCATATTGGACATCATTTTGTTGAAATTGGTATTCCCCACCACCACCTGCGAGTTAAAGACCCCGTACATGTACGAGGTTGTGGTCAAAACCTCGGGATTTAGAGTGGCATTGCTGCCACTCATCAGGATCGTTCCGTGAGGCCGTTCCACCTGGAGCTCCTTGCTCTTCAGAACGACATGCTCATACGTTTCCGTGAAAAAAGACAGCAGTTCCTCGTCCCGCAGCTCTTCCTGAGCCCGATTCGGGTAGAGCGTGTCGAGTTCCTCCCGGGTCAGCGGAAGCGTCTGCACCGGCTCCCCGATGGTTTCAGCCGGAGTGACAGGTTCCAGCCATTTCCCCTGCTCCGCTTGCTCTGCCGAAATCCGGACTACGCCCAGCGCCTGGTTTAGCCGGTCTTCGAATTCAAGCCGGGTAACCGCTTCAGGATGATCTCCTTCAAACAAGCCATAGAAGGTAAAGCTGGCGGGCTCTTGAGCGAGCCGGACCGTCTCCGACTGCAGCGCTGTATAGGCGAACTCATATTGATAGACCTCGCTCGGCAGCGTTTTGCGGGCAAGCGCCTCCGGCCGGTCGGTTTCTTTATAGGACAGCCCGTAGAACTGAAAGCCGTCGGTGGAGTATCCCGAAGCTCCGTCCAACAAACCCTGCTGTAGATATGGAAAAGCGCCATTCTGCGGCTGGTTCTGCCGGGAACATACGACATACCCTTTCTCCGCATCGTTAAAAACCCGGTGATCGATATATTGCGACAAGTAGGCTTCGTTGCTGCGGACGGCGCCCGGCCCGGCGATCCCCACATCCTGGGCATAGATCACATCGGCGGTCTCTCCCGCCCCCGTAACCTTCACCTCCCAGAACCAGACGCCTTGTTCCGTCATAGTGAAGACGACCTGATATTTAACAGAGTCTTCTTTAATCTCTGAATGAGACACCGGCAGGGCTCCTTCCCATACGAGCGACTCGCCATCCTGCCGGAAACGGCTGGACGACTTCACGCCAAGCAGCGGATAAGCTACAATCTCCTCCTCCCCATGAATTCGAAGATACAGATTGCCAGCCATACCGTCCACGGCGTTCGTCAGCAGCTGATTGATCATAATGCCGCCGCCAAGCGCCTGATACAGATCACCGCTCTTTAGAAAGGTAAAGGCGAGTCCGCCTTTTTGCAGCGTTATATGGTTGTCTGCTCCAGTTGCCATTTCTCTCACATCCCCTTATTATCTATAAGTTCGCTTCCTTCTCACACTTGCGCTAACAGGTGAAATGCCGCTTCCAGCGTGTTTCGGCTGTCAGGGCCGACATAGATGCGAAATTCTCCCGGATCGCTTCCGATTGAAAGATCGCTGTGATGATACCGGAGCTGGCTTTCGGACAGTGTGAAGCTGATTTCCCGGCTCTCGCCTGCTTGAAGCTCGATCCGGATGAAGTCTTTAAGCTCCTTCACGGGCCGGACAACTTCGCCAGACACGTCGCGAACATACAGCTGAACCGTCTCGGTTCCGGCCACAGCGCCCTTATTCGTAACGGTGGCGCGGATTTCAAGCGGGCTATCCGGAGACATCGTATCTGCCATAAGCTTTAGTCCATCGTAAGCAAATTCCGTATAGGAGAGTCCGAAGCCGAAAGGCAGCAGCGGCTCATTGGGAATGTCAAGATACTGCGATATATACCGGTTGTCCGTCGGCTCCGCCGGTTTCGGACGGCCGGTATTGAAGTGATTGTAATAGACCGGAATTTGTCCCGTTGTATAAGGGAAAGACATGCTAAGCTTACCGGAAGGGTTCACATTCCCGTATAGCAGATTGGCGAGAGCCGCTCCGCCCTGGCTTCCCGGGAACCACGCCTCCAGCACCGCGTCGGCGATATCGTACACGCCATGAAGATCCAGCGGACGTCCGTTGAACAGCACGGCTGCCATCGGCTTGCCCAGCTCCTTCAGCCGACCGATCAGCTTAAGCTGTGCCTCGGGCAGCCGAATGTCGCTGCGGCTTCCTGCCTCGCCGCTCATTTCCGATTCCTCGCCGAGCGCCAGCACGAGCACATCCGCATCCTCCGCGATTCGTACCGCGTCTGCGAGCTGTTCCTCCGAGATATTGTGGATTCCGCAGCCCTGCGCAGCGGTAACCAGTTCCGGCGATTCGCTTGTCGCTTGCATCGCGGCTGCGAGCTTGACTGCCGTTTCCTTGGAGCCCTGCCACGACCAGAAGCCCAGAATATCCCCGCTGTCGCCAAAAGGTCCGATCAGCGCTACCTTCTGTTTCTTGCCAAGCGGCAGAACACCGTTGTTCTTCAGAAGTACACAGGATTCCTCGGCCAGGCGCCGCGACACTTCCATATGCTCTTCGCAGCAGATGATGGCCTCCTCTTTCGCGGGATCAGCACCCCGGTAAGGGTTCTCGAACAGTCCGAGCTTGTCCTTCAGACAGAGGATGCGCAGCACCGCTTCATCAATCAGCGCCTCATCCACAAGTCCCTCTCTGACCAGCCCCGGAAGATGATGCACATAGCATGGAGTCATCATTTCGATGTCCACTCCGCTCTGGATTGCCTTGAACGCCGCATCCCGGTCGTCCTCGGCCGCGCCGTGGGCGATCATCTCGCGAATCGCAGCCCAGTCGGAGATCAGAACCCCGTCAAAGCCCCATTCCTCGCGCAGTATGCCGCGCATCAGCTTGCGGCTGCCGCTGGCCGGAATGCCGTCAACCGTGTTGAAGGAGGTCATCACCATTTCGCAGCCGGCGTCAATCGCCGCTTTGTAGGAGGGAAGGTAATACTCGCGAAGCTGCCGCTCCGACAGATCGACCGTGTTATAGTCCCGTCCACCCTCGGCAAGTCCGTATGCGGCGAAATGCTTAACGCATGAAGCGACCCGCTCCATGTCGTTCTTCAAATCCCCGCCCTGAAAGCCATCAACAAAAGCGCGGGCGAATACGGAATTCAGATAAGGGTCTTCGCCCGTGCTTTCCATGACGCGCCCCCATCTCGGGTCCCGGACGAGATCGACCATCGGCGCGAACGTGACATGCACGCCCGATACGGCGGCTTCGCGCGCGGCGGCCTGTGCGCTCCGCTTGGCCAGCTCCGGATTCCAGGAGCATCCGATGGCCAGCGGAATCGGGTAGATCGTCTTGAATCCATGGACGATATCCGCCATGAACAGAAGCGGGATGCCGTGCTTATCCTGTGCAAGATGAGCTTGCTGCACCGCGATAACCTTCTCCGCGCCGGACAGGCCCAGTGCTGAACCGGCCAGGCGGGCCGTCTCTGGACCGATGCCGAGCTCCTCCATCGGCCCTGTGATCTCTCCGTCATCCGCTCCCTCGAAGAAGGGAGCCGCCAGCTGCAACAGCTGGCCAATCTTGTCTTCCAGCGTCATATTTTTCACATATTTCTCATACAGCTCATGCTTCCTTTGCAGGTCATGGGTCATCCGGAATCCCTCCATCCTTCGAATCGTTTCAAGTCTATAAATCCTTATTTTTCAAGTATTATTTCAAATTATATATGCCATTTAGTGAATCGTTTTTATTCATATATACAGATAAGCAGCATCCTGAATCCCCGCCTTGTCATGTTCACCATCTTGCTTAGGCCCGGGCAGAACAACTAACCATCTCCCGAGCCGCGCGGACCCGAATTTCTTTCTCAGATGCGCCTGTTCTTACGAAGACTGTGAAATCCGGATACCCGCAATCTCTACGCTTCCCCTGTCACGCCATTCCTGACCTTTAATACGGATTGCCGTTCCACCAGTCCGATTCTCAGTGAATAAGAAGCCTCCACCTGATCGCCGTTCAGCATCTGGAACAGCAGATGCCCGGCCAGTGAACCGGATTCGTTCATCGGCTGGCGGATCGTCGTCAGCGGCGGCTGGATATATTCAGCCAGTTGAATATCGTCGAACCCGATCAGGGACACTTCACCCGGCACTGAAACGCCCGCTTCCTCGAACGCTTTCAGTCCTCCGACCGCCATTTCATCATTGGCGTAAAAGACGGCGGAAGGCAGCTCGCCCTGCATAATCATCATCTTGGTCGCTTTATATCCGCCTTCGCGGATGAAGCTTCCGCTCAGCTTCCATTTCGCTTTCTCCTCAAGTCCTTCCTCGCGCATCGCCCGAAGAAAGCCTTCGTAACGGAGCGCATTGTCATAGGAGTTGGCAGGACCGCTGATATAGGCGATAGAGCGGTGTCCCTGGTCGATCAAATAGCGGGTCGCGCGGTATCCGCCCTCCTCACCGTCGACCAGAACATTAACAAGGCCATCTCCGGTTATAGGGCGGTCCATCACCACAATGGGGAACCGTTCCCCGGCGGCGGCGCGAAGAATATCATCCGTTATGTTATGGGCCAGTACGATCGCGCCGTCCACTCTTTTTTCCAGCAGAAACCGTACAGCCGTCGAATCCTCGCCTCCCATGGAGCTGCAGGCGATCAGATCATAGCCGTTGGACAGCGCCACATCCTGAATGCTTCGAATCAGCTCCGAATAGAAAGGGCCCGAGAGATCGGTGAGGATCAGCGCTATCGTATTGGTCCGGCTCTTTTTCAAATCCATGGCAAATCCGTTCTTCCGGTAGTTCAGCTGCCGGGCCGCCTCCAGTACCTTCTCTCTTGTCTTCGTGCTGACCTTGCTGTCGCCGCTTAGCGCGTACGAAGCGGTTGAAAGCGCCACCCCCGCAAGCTTCGCCACATCCTTGATCGTAGCCATACCTCTTCAATCCTTCCCCAGTCTACTTCTAGCTCTCTATTGTTATTTTATCCCTGAGATCGTATATCCTTCTATAATATGCTTCTGGAAGAAAATAAAAATGATGATGATCGGTACAACCATGAACGCCGCGCCCGCCATTTGCAGCCCGAACTCGGTGCCGTACTGCCCTTTAAGCAGCGACAGGCCGACGGATAGCGTGTACAGCCGCTCATCGTTGGCGATAATCAGCGGCCACAGGAAGCTGTTCCAGGCGCCGATAAAGGTCAGGATACCCTGAACCGCGAACACCGGCTTCACCACGGGCACAATCAGCTGGAAGAAGATTCGCAGCTCGCCTGCGCCGTCCAGTCTAGCCGCCTCCAGCAGATCAATGGGGATCGTGGACATGAACTGGCGAAACAGGAAGATACCGAAGGCCCCGACCAGACCGGGCAGCACAATGCCGGCCATCGTGTTGACGAGATTCAGCTTGTTGATAATGAGATAGGTCGGAATCATGGTGACCTGTCCCGGAATCATCATCGTCGCCAGGATTAGATAATAGAATTTGTTCTTGCCTGGAAAATCAAATTTGGCAAAGGCGTAACCCGCCATCGCATTCAGGAACATCCCTGCAAAAGAGAACAGCACGATAACGAGCGTATTCTCCAGATAGGTCAGAAACTCCAGCTTGATGAACAGATTGCGGTAATTATCGAAGGTCGGATGATGAGGTATGATTGTAGGCGGAATAATCGTAAATTCATTTTCCGGCTTGAATGACGAACCGATCATCCAGATGAACGGCACCATCATCAGCACTCCGCCAATGACGAGCAGCAGCACCATAAAGCTTTTTTCCAAACGTTTGACAGCCATCTTTCATCCCTCCTAAGCAGCCAGGCGCGGCTCTCGCCAAGGTCTGGTACGCCTGCAACACTAAATCAGCAAAATTTACTCGGCACTCTTCGCGCCGTAAAGTTATTGAATCCGGTGCTTGAATCCAGTGCTTGAATCTGATGCGATACTTCTGGCCCGAAGTCTCCTAATACTCGACCTCTTGCTTCTGGATTTTGAACTGGGCCAGTGTGGCCAGAATAATAATGATGAACAGCACGAACGAGCCTGCAGCGGCATAGCCGAAATTGCTGAGCTGGAAGCCGTTGTTGTAAATAAAGAGCGCCATCGACATCGTCGCATTCAGCGGTCCGCCCTTCGTCATTACGAGCGGCTCCTCGAAGAACTGAATCCAGCCGATCAGCGTTGTGATGACGACAAAGAAGGTAGCGAAACCGAGCAGAGGAATCGTGATGTAGCGCAGCTTCCGCCAGCCGGTGGCCCCGTCGATTTCAGCGGCTTCATAGTAAGAACGGGGAATCCCCTGAAGCGCCGCCAGGAAAATAATCATATTCAGCCCGATCGCCTTCCAGAAAGCCAGGAGGATGAGCGACAATTTGGCAAGCGTCGGGTCCTGGAGCCACTGCTGGGCCGGCAGCCCGAACCAGGAGAGAATGTAGTTGAACAGCCCGTAGGTGCCGTTATAGAGATAACCCCATACCACCGCAACAGCGACAATATTGGTGATAGATGGCATATAGTAGACGACCCGAAAACTTTTGAACAGCCAGCTCGTCCCGTAATTCAGCAGCAGTGCAATGCCCAAAGCGGCGGCGACAACAAGCGGCACGCCGATAAAGACATAGAATGCGGTATTATAAATCGACTTCAGGAATACGGGGTCCTTGAACAAATTGATATAGTTGGATAATCCGACCCCTTTGATATTGGAGTAATCGGCCAATCCCATCAGGTCCATATTCGTGAAGCTGATGACAAGGGCAATTACAATCGGAATAATCGAAAATACAGTCAGAAGCACAACCGCCGGCGCGATAAACAGATACGGGTATTTGTGCTTATTCCATTGACTCGCCAAATGCTTCACAGTCCTTCACTCCTTTGCCTGTCTTTCATCACCTAGCATCCAATGAGTAATAGTGCCGCCGGACTCCCTTCTTGCCGAAGAGGGCCCGGCGGCTTCGCCATGGACGGAAGACTTATTTATTGCCCAGCAGATCATTCGCTTTAGCGTTCAGCTTGTCGAGCTCTGTCTGGGTATCCGCTCCCCCGACCGTAATCTGTTCGAAGGCAGCGAGGAACGCCTGGGAGATGGCATCCCACTCCTTGACCGTCGGAGCCGGCTTCGTGTTCTCCAGCTGCTTGCCGAAAGCCGCGATCATCGGGTCCTTGAGCGCCTCGTTGCTGTAGGCCGCTTTGAGAGCCGGCATGGAGTTCGAGGTCTCAAAGAACTTCAACTGTGCCTCTTGCGTGGACATGAAGGAGATGAACTTGGCCGCCTCGTCCGGATTTTTGCTGTAGCTGAAGATCGAAAGGTCCGAGCCGCCGATCGAAGATGTATTGGTCTTCTTGGCAGGCAGCGTCGTGACGGTCCACTTGCCGTCGATTTCCGGCGCCTTCTCCTTCACGGTACTGATCATCCAAGGTCCGCTGATGAACATCGGAATCGTGCCGTCCTTAAAGCCGGCCACCGTGTCCATATCCGTTCCCTTGGGCGACAGCCCTTCATCGTAGAAGCTCTTCAAATAATTGATGGCTTCTACATAAGCCGGCTGGTTGAACTGGGCCTGCCGGTTGCTGTCGATAACATCGCTGCCGTTCTGCCAGGCGAAGATTGCCGCATAGATCGGGTCCTTGGCTTCAATCGGCATCGCATAATGGCCCGGGCCGCCCTTGGCAACAAGCTTCTTGGCTGCATCCTTCAGTTCATCCCATGTCTTCGGTCCTTCCGGATAACCGACCTCGCTAAGCAAATCTGAACGATAGAACAAAGCGCGTGTCTCTACATACCATGGGATGCCGACGGTTTTGCCCTCGTATTGGGTCGTCTTATTGGCGCCGTCAAAAAAGTTCTCGGGCTTCAGGTTGGCGTCCTTCTCCACATACGGCGTCAGATCCTTCAGCGCTCCGGCGGCCGCAAATTCCGGAATCCAGGTAGTGCCCATCTGAATGACATCCGGGCCACTCTTGGAGGCTACAGCGGTCAGCAGCTTGTCATGGGCGCTGTCCCACGGAATGGCCTGTACCTCCACCTTCACTCCCGGATTCTTCTCCTCGTACATTTTCGCAATCGGCTCAACCGTAGCGGATTCCCCCATGAACCATACCTTTAACGTTTTGTTTCCGCTGTCCGAAGCCGCATTATTTCCGCTCCCGCAGCCCGCCATAATCGCTGAAAATGCCGTCATAGCAGCCACTGTGAGCAATCCTGTTCTCTTCTTCATCCGATTCACCCCATTTGTAGTATGAGCCAAACTGTTTCCCCCTAAAATAAAGCACTTACATCGAAACGTTTCGATTTATTTCGAAAAAAAATCTACGCCTTACTGCCTTGCATTTGCCTTTCCCTTCCTTGCGTTTGCCTTTTCGGCATACTGTTTCAGCCGAAAGCGACAAACCCCAAAGGGTTTTTAGGTATTGCTAGCGGTTTCACACTTCATTTTCTCAGAATAGATGAATGACACAAGAAATCTCTAAGTATTGGTAATCGAATCGTTTCGATGTCCTTATTATAAAACCTCTTGATAGCGATTTCAAGTCTTGGCTCCAAAAAAAATCATGCATCTCTTTCAGGCCCATGCCATATGGCTGGCCTTCAACAAAACGGATGGAGGAACCGGTACTTAGAAGGTAGAATGAATTAGAGAAGATGGATTAGCGAAGATGAATAAAGAGGTGAATTGTTAATGGATACTTTGTCATTCCCCCTTGGTCCTTTCACGCCTGAGGATTGCCCGACCCCGGACACCCGTGCGGCATGTATAGCGGATATTGCAAGCCTTCCCGCCGATCTGCGGGCTTCGCTGACTAGCTTGACTGATGAGCAGCTGCTGGTTCCATATCGTCCAGGCGGCTGGACGGTCAAGCAGGTTGTCCATCATATGGCCGATAATGATATGAACGCTTATATCCGGTTCAAACGAGGGCTGACCGAGGAAGCCCCGATCGCCGGTTCATACAGGCAGGATGTATGGGCAGAGCTTGCCGACTACCGCGACACCAGGATCGACACTTCGCTGCTGCTGATGGAAGCGCTGCATGAACGTTTTGTGATCCTGCTCCGCTCCCTGGCTCCGGCCGATTTTGCCCGGCCGGTTACCAGCCCTACTCACGGCGATATGACGCTGGAGATCACCATGCAGCGTTATGCCTGGCATAACCGCCACCATCTCGCCCAGATCCAATCCTTGAAAGACCGGATGGGCTGGATAATCTGACCGTTTATCGAGCAGCACCGGATTTTGCTTAATTGCAAGGCCGGTCCTGCTCATTTTTTTTGAAAAATTGAAATAATTAAATCGGCGCTGCATCAGTTTTCCCGGTATAATGATAATGATTATCATTTGCATAGAGAGGATGCTGAATTATGACCCCGATGCCTCCCCTTCTCCCGCCGGATGCGGGACGATGGACACTACATCTGCACAGCGCCGAGCTTCAGCGGGTTAAGCCGTCAACCGGTATGACTCAGCTTATGTCTCTCCATACAACACTTATCGTTCTGCTCGAAGGACACTGCCTTCTTACCAGAGGTACGACCATTTCTCGCATGACCGAAGATACTGTCTATGTCTGTGCTCCCGGCAGCACGTATGAATTCAAGACAAGAGGCGGCTCCCCCCTGGTGGCGCTTATCCGGCTGTCCCAGTATGAGCCGAATGGGTACGAGGGCAGTCTGAAAGCCTCTGACTCATCACTTCTGCTTCCGCTGCTGGGTGAATCGGCCGTGCTTCCGCCCGGTGCAGCCGGAGACCGCTGCCGTTCGATATGCGCTCATTATCAATCACCTGATCCGATCCTTGCGCTGCGCGCGCAGGCCGACGCTCTGGAGCTGGTGCTGGAAGCAGCCTCCTCACCCTGCAAGAGCGAGTCGGACGGGCTTGAGCAGGCGAGAAGGCAACTCGAAGAGTATCCCGAACAACCGCTGTCAACCGAGAAGCTGGCTAGAGCGGCCGGTTTAAGTTCCCGCCATTTTGCCGAGTTATTCAAGCAGTCTTATGGCAAGAGCCCCCTTGAGTACATCACCAATGTCCGGCTGGAAAAAGCGAAGAAGCTGATGCTCTCCTCCGGACGCAGGCTGAAGGATATAGCGCACGAAATCGGCTACGAGGATGAATTCTATTTCAGCCGGGTATTCAAGAAAGAGTACGGCTTCTCCCCTTCGCATTACATAAGCCGTCGCAAGCGGATCATCGCGGCGTACGGATCAGCTGATACGCTGGGCTACCTGCTGCCCTTTGACCTGCTGCCCCATATCGCTCCGATGCACCCTAAATGGACCGGGTATTATTTGACCCGTTACGGCGCAGACATCCCTTACCATCTGGAGTACGGCCTGGCGGAGCATAATCGGGAGCTCCGGCTGTCCCAGCTGGCTGAGACGAAGCCTGAGCTGATTGTGTGCCCGCCAAGCATCAACGGTGAGGAATTTGAGCAGGTGTCCGCCGTTGCCTCCGCCTTCACGCTTCCGCCCGAATCGCCCGGCTCATGGAGAACAGGCCTTCGTCAGCTTGCTATGCGGATGGGCATGGAGAAGGAAGCGGAAGCCTGGATGACAAGGTTTGACCGGGAGACCGGAACTGCCCGCCGCAAGCTGGCCGGCTTCGGCAAAGCGCCATCCATTCTGTTTGTCCGCATGGCAGGATGCGCTCTGTACGGGCTCGGCTCGCCAGGCATTCTCGATTTCGTGTATCACGAGCTCGGAATCGCCAGACCGGACGGAGCCCCGCCGGATGCCCATCCGAATTACCCCGTAAGGCTGCAAGCCTTCGATGCGGACGATGTGGATTATGTCTGCCTGCTCATCCGGCAGGATTCCGCAACACTGGAATATTGGCGGAAGCTGACCCGCTCCTCGCGATGGCATTCACTCTCTGCAGTGAAGGAAGGCCGTGTACATTTTCTGTCGTCCAGTCCATGGAGAGAGTATTCGCCGATTGGACTTGAACGAATACGGGAGGAGCTGGCAGCGGAGTTCGCGGAAAATAATCCATGCCAAATCCGCGCTTTATCTATGGAGAAAGATTGGAACCGGACCTATCCTAGTTATTGAGAATTGTTCTCATTAAATAAATAGGGAGGTCATTCAAGATTATGAGAAAATTATTTACCGGACTGCTACTAGCCACCGTGGTTGCTGTATTAGCGGCCTGCGGCAACAACGCAACGGACAACTCGGCATCGGGCAAGGTAAGCCCCTCCGCTTCGGTTCAATCCGCCGCACCTGCTGCATCTTCTACCACAACTCCGAGCGCGGCTCCGAGCAATGCTGTGGCAGCAACAAAGACCATCAAATATTTGGATGCTGAATATACGGTGCCTGCAACTGCCGAGCGCATCGTCATTACGGGCGCTATGGAAGCAATGGAAGATTCCGTCCTTCTCGACATTCATCCGGTAGGAGCCATCGCCGTTTCGGGCAAATTCCCCGAGATGTTCTCCGCCATAACAGACAAGGCTGAATCGATCGGTGAGAAGACAGAGCCGAACTTCGAGAAAATCCTGTCGCTGAAGCCGGATGTCATTCTGGGGTCGACTAAATTCGATCCAGCGGTCCTGGAGAAGCTTCAACAGATCGCTACGACAATTCCATACTCCCATGTCGCTACGAATTGGGATGCCAACTTGACCCTGCTCGGCGAGCTGACCGGCAAACAGGAGCAGGCTGCGAAGCTGATCGAGCAATACAAAACAGATCTGGCAGCTGTCAAAGAGTCGGCGGTCGCCGGACTGAAAGATAAAAAGGTATTGCTGGTTCGCATCCGCGAAGGCGCAATGTTCATTTACGGCAAGGACCTGTATTTCAATCCTTCGCTGTACACCGATCTCGGTCTTGCACTTCCGGATGCCATCGCCGCCGCCAAGAAGCAGGAGCAGCTCTCGATCGAACAGTTCGCCCAGATCAATCCCGATGTCGTGTTTATCCAGTTCTCTGAGGACGAGAACTCCAAGGCGACTGGCGCGCTGGACGAGCTACAGAAGAATCCGATCTTCCAGAGTGTCTCGGCCGCCAAGAACGGCAAGGTCTTTGTGAATATCGTCGATCCGCTGGCACAGGGAGGAACGGCCTACAGCAAGATCCAGTTCCTGAGAGCCTTCCTGACCGCCGTGGAATCCTAATCCGCCATGGAACTTGGCATTCGCTCCAACAGGCTGCCGGCTGCTATCTTCGCGATAGCGCCGGCAGCCGCCGTATTGACGGTTGTCCTCTCCATAATTTACGGCGCGGCGGATATTAGCGCCGCCGAGGTCTGGCAGGCAGTGTTTGCCTTTGATCAAGGCAATATCAACCATCAGATCATTATTCATTCTCGGCTCCCGAGGGCCTGCGGCGCGCTGCTGATCGGCGCCTGCCTCGCCGTCTCGGGAGCCGTCATGCAGGGCATTACCCGAAATGACCTTGCCTCCCCTTCCCTGTTGGGTGTATCGGACGGCTCGGTCTTCGCTGTAACCTTCTGCATGATTTATTTCCCTCAAATTTCCGGCGGCAGTCTCGTGCTGGTCTCCATGATCGGCTCCCTGCTTGGAGCACTGCTGGTCTTCGGCCTAGCCCGGCTTATACCCGGAGCGGAATCGCCTGTCACGCTGGCCATACTGGGTACGCTTATCGGCATGTTCCTGAATGGTGTATCGGATGCCGCCGCGATGTACTATCATATTCCGCAGCGTATCAGCTTCTGGTACAACGCCCGTCTGAACCAGATCGACCCGACTCTTCTTCTGCTCTGCCTGCCCTTCGCGCTTGCCGGGCTGGTCCTTGTTCTCATGCAGGCCAAATCCGTATCGGCACTCTCGCTAGGCGAAGAAATCTCATCGGGGCTTGGTCAACGGGTACGGCTTGTCAAAGGACTTGCGATGATATCCGTCGCGCTGCTGACCGGGATTTCGGTAGCGCTCGCCGGCAAAATCGCATTCATCGGCCTCATCATACCGCATATTGCGAAGAAGCTGGGCGGGGCCGATTACAGGATGGCCATTCCGCTATCCGGTGTGCTTGGCGGATTGTTTCTGGCAGTCTGCGATTTGATTTCGAGACTGATCAATCACCCTTTTGAAACGCCTGTCGGTGTTGTGACCGCGATGTTCGGCGTCCCGTTCTTCCTCTACTTGATCCGGCGAAAAGGGGGCGGTCGCCGTGGGTAGCTCATCATTGCCGCGCTATTCGATAGTTATATTCGGGTGCAGCCTGTTCATAGTTCTGTTTATCATCCTCGGCCTTACCATGGGCGAAATGGGCTTGTCCCTGCGCGAGGTGCTGAACTCGCTGCTGCGGCTCTCGGCGCATCGGGAGAATGATCTGGTGATCTTTCAATTCCGGCTTCCGCGGATTGCGCTTGGCGCCCTTCTCGGCTTCGGACTCGGACTGACGGGATCAGCCGTTCAGAGCCTTACCCGCAACGGGCTTGCCGATCCCGGTATTCTCGGCATTAATGCGGGAGCCGGCATGTTCGTCGTTATCTTCATGCTGTTGCTGAAGGACCTGCTCCCTCCTTCGGGAACGGCCCAAGTGATGCTGATGCCGCTGTTCGGCATGACCGGAGGACTGCTTGCCTCCGCATTGATCTTCCTCCTGTCCCGTGACCGGGATGGGATTAATCCGCAGAAATTGCTGCTTGTCGGAATCGCCGTCTCCTCAGGGTTCTCCGCCGTAACGCTGTATGCCTCGCTTAAAATGAACCCGAATGATTTCGAACGGGCCGCAGCCTGGCTGTCCGGCAATCTGAATTCGGCCAACTGGCTCTTCGTGGCATCCGTGCTTCCATGGACCCTGCTGCTGACGCCGCTGCTTCTGTCCAAGACCCGAACACTGGACCTGTTCCGGATGGGAGACAGCAGCGTTGTCAGCCTCGGCGTACCGGTCCGCCGGGAACGTGGCCTGCTCCTGCTCGCAAGCGTAGGCCTCGTCTCCTCCGGGGTGGCGGTCGCCGGCAGCATCGGCTTCGTAGGCTTAATCGCGCCGCATATGGCGGTCCGGCTGACCGGACTAACGCACCGAAGATCGCTTCTGGTCAGCGGTTTGCTGGGCGCAGCGCTCGTTCTCGCCGGAGATTTTATCGGCAGGACAATCTTCTCCCCGGCCCAACTGCCGGTCGGCATCGTGCTGTCTGTAATCGGCGCTCCCTACTTTGTCTGGCTGCTGGCATCAAGACGCCGGCGGACATAACTCAGCTCAAGAAAGGACGATTATTGTGTTGGCGGAACTTACCCATTCCATCGAAATCGGCGGCAGACGGCTTACGATATGGCTGCCGCCCTCCTATCCCCGTTCCAACAAGCGCTATCCTGCCGTATACATTCACGATGGCGGCCAGCTCATGCTAAGCAGCTGCAATTTCGTACAGATGCTGTTCAGGGAAGGCAGGCTGGAGGAACTGATTTTGGTCGGGATATCAACGGCCTGCCGGACCGATGACTACTCGCCCTGGCCCGCCGAAGCGCTGAAGGAAGGCCGTCCCTCCTTTGGCGGTCATGGCCCGGCATACGTCGATGAAATCGCCGACCGGATCAAGCCCTATGTGGACGCCCATTACCGGACTGCCCCCGAACCGGAGCACACGGGAATGATCGGCGGATCGCTTGGCGGACTTGTTACTGCGCTGGCCGCCTACCGGCGTCCCGACACCTTCCGGAGATTCGGAATGCTCTCCCCTTCCTTCTGGTTCGAAGGCTTCCGGACATTTGCGGAGCAGTCGCCGCTTCCCTCGCAGGATATCCGGTTGTATATCTCGGCAGGCAGCCTTGAAGGCATCTATAAAGAAGGCATACAGAAGCATGCCTTGAGCAGTATTCGGGACACGGCTGACCGATGGCGCCGCCAGGCGCTCCATTCCGGCCAGCTAAAGCTTCATATAGAAGATGAGGCGACGCATGATCTGGTGTTCATGGCCCGGCAGTTTCCGGAGGCGCTCCGCGAGCTGTATCCTGCTGCCGCCCTACTGGAAGAACCGTTACAGGTACGCAGCAGCGAATTTCAGGATCAGAATGCCGATTCATCCAGGCACCATCAGCGGTATGCCGTGCCGAGGACCGAGGTCTTTGATTTCAGCTCGGCAATCACTGGCCGCAAATACCGTATCTCCGTCTATCCGCCTTCCATGCCGCCTCCTGAAGAAGGCTTTCCCGTTCTTTATACGGTTGACATGAATGCCTATTTCGGATCAATAGCCGAAGCCATGACGCTTCAGACAAGGCATCCCAAGGGACTGAAGCCCGCCATGATCGTCGGCATCGGCTATCCATCGGATGAACCGTTCGTAATGGACCGGCGTTTTCTCGACTTAACCATACCCGCCAATCCGGAAGATCTAAGGCCGGATGGCACTCCCTGGCCTGCCAATGGGGAAGCGGAAACATTCCTGGATTTTTTCGAGAATGAAATAATGCCTATGATCTCCCGGAGGTATCCGGCCGGCAGCGGCAAGCGTTCCCTGTTCGGTCACTCGCTCGGAGGCTTCTTCTGTCTATACACGCTGATGACAAGACCTTATCTGTTTCAAACCTATATTGCGGGAAGCCCGTCAATCTGGTGGAAAGACCATGTTCTGTTTAGTATGCTGGAGGATTGGAAATGCGCCGAGAATCGCCCGTCGGCATATCCGGCTCCGTCGGTCCTTATCGCTATCGGCTCACTGGAGAAGGGCATGATGCTGCAGGATGCACAGCAGATATATGAACAAATAAAATTGCTGGAGGGCCGGGAGCTGGACCGGGTGTCCTATCACCTTTTTGCGGAAGAAGGACATGTTTCGGTGCTCCACCCGCTGATCAGCCGGATGCTGCTGTTCATATCGGGGAACGCCCAAAGGATAACGTGAATGGGCGTACCTGAATAAGTAAGTACACTGAACAACTATGTACACTGAATAACAGTCCGTAGCTGCACATATTCGAAAACATTCAAGCACTCGCCAATCCCTATGTTCTACTAACTCTGTCCACTCAAAAAGGAGGTTGTCCCGGTCCGTCATGTTATGACTTCCGGTGACAACCTCCATTATTTTTGCAGCGAATTGAAGCCTAATTGTATTTCCAATGTACGGATTATTTCTTCAGCAGCAGATAAGCGAAATAAGGTGCACCGATCAGCGCGGCTATGACCCCGGCCGGGATACCGTCGGGTCCCGCGATGTTGTGGCCGATCAGGTCGGCGACAATCAGCAGCCAGCTTCCTAGCAGGAGTGAGATCGGAACATACAGCTGATGCCTTGGGCCTACGAGCGACTTCGCAATATGCGGAGCCATCAGGCCGATAAAGGCGATGCCCCCTGTTACCGAAACGGCCGACGAGGCAAGCGCTACTGCAGCGATCATCAGCAGCAGCCGTTCGCGCTGCATCCGGACGCCGATCCCCACCGTTACATGCTCGCTGAGCGACAGCAGATTAAGCACATTGGACTTGTACAGAACGAACGGAACCAGCAGGATCAGCCAAGGCAGCAGTGCATAGATGTAAGGCCAGTCGGTGCCCCAAATATTGCCCGCCAGCCATTTGGCGATAAAGTCGAATTTCTGGCGGTCGGTCGACGAGATCACAATGATCATAAGGCCGGATAGCGCCATGGAAAAGCCCGTCCCGGTCAGTACCAGCTTGAGCGGCTGCAGCCCCTCGGTCTTACTGTACGCGAATAAGTAGATGAGCACCGCGGCGAGAAATCCGCCGGCAAATCCGACCAGCGGCAGCATATAGGCAAAGGAAACCGCGTCTACCGGAACATACAGAAAGAATACAGCGACCGCCACTCCCGCTCCGGAGTTGATCCCCACAATGCCAGGATCGGCGAGATCGTTGCGTGTTACGGCCTGAAGAATGGAGCCGGAAAGAGCAAGAGCCATTCCCGAGAGCATCGTCACGATCATGCGGGGCAGCCGGACGGAGAAGAGCACGAATTCGTCCTTAAACGAACCGTGTCCCAGAAGAGTCGGAATAATCCGGTCGTAAGACACGGAGGAACTGCCGATGCCCATTCCGACAATCAGCGTTCCGATCAGCAGGAAGATCAGCGAAGCGACGATCGTTCTCTGTCTGGCCAATAGTTCGTTTCGGATCATGACAGTGATTTCCCTCCTTTTCTGACGATAATCAGAAAGAACGGAAGGCCCAGCAGAGCGATAATGGCTGCAACCGGCGTTTCATACGGAGCGTTGATCATGCGGCCGACTGTGTCGGCAAGCAGCATGAAAGCAGCGCCGCATACCGCCGACAGCGGCAAAATGTTCCGGTAATCCGTTCCCGCGAACATTCGCACAATATGCGGAATCATCAGGCCCATAAAGGCCATATTTCCTACCAGAGCGACGGACGATCCCGAGAGGATCACGACCATCACGAAGAGTATAACTTTGACCTGTCCGGTTCGAAGACCGAGACCGACGGCTGTCGAATCATTAAGGCTGAGAATGGTCAAAGGCCTGGCGAAGCCGATCGCGATAATAATGCCGATCACGACGAATGGCAGAATGCTGCGGACCTGATCCCATGACGTACCGACCAGTCCGGCGGCCGTCCACATGGAGACATCCTTGGACAGCTTGAAATACAGCGCCACACCTTCAGCCACCGCTGTCAGCAGTGCGGAGACCGCCGCCCCCGCCAACACGAGCTGTATGGAGGACAATCCGCTTTTGGATGCCGCGCCGAGTCCGAATACCATCAGCGCACCAACCGCAGCTCCGACAAAGCAGGCCAGCATAATGCCGGAATAAGTCAGCGAAGGAATAAAAGCCAGGGCGCAAGCAAGCGCTGCATTGCCCCCGGAGGTGATGCCCAGCAGTCCGGGATCAGCCAGCGGATTGCGCGTCAGCCCCTGCATGATCGCCCCTGATACGGCCAGTGCCGCGCCTACGAGAAGGCCTGCCGCTATACGCGGCAGGCGAATTTCCCGTATCAGACCGATATTATCTCCGGATGCGTTAGTGAACAGCGCCTGCCATGCCTCATGCAGCGTCGTCGACTTGGCCCCAACCACAAGCGATACCGCAAAGGCCAGGATGAGTACGAGAAGCGCGGCTGCAAGCTTTCCCCAGGAGAATCCTGTTTGTATGGACACTTTTTTCATCGGAATCACTTGCCCAGGAACATCTTGATGAAGAAATCCAGCTGGTAATCAAGCGTCAGCGGATCATTGAAGTAGAAGCTCTTGGCATCGACCTCATATACCTGGTTGTTCTTGACGGCCGGGATGTTCTTGTACGTTTCGGTCTGCTGGAAGGCGTTATCCATATCAGAGCTCTTGCTGAAAATAACATAATCGCCCATATATTCAGGAAGCACTTCAAGAGACACAGCGTACCAACCGTCCTTGGCAACTGCATCCTTCACTTTTACCGGCATGTTCAGCTTCATGCCCTGATACAGTATTTCCGTGCCACGGCCCCAGTGATCGCCGAAGAGATAAAATTGCTTGGCGTCATTCTCCATAACGGAGATGGTCTTGTCGCCGATCTTCGCCCGGATTTCCTCTCCCGCTGTCGCCATCCGCGCTTTGAAGTCATCGACCCAAACTTGAGCCTCTTTCTCCTTGTTCAGCAGCTTGCCGATTTCGATATGCTGGGTCAAGTAATCGACTTTAGCGTACGTATAGACAACTGTCGGGGCGATCTGCTTGAGCTTGTCCAGATTCTTCACGCTGTCGTAAGCGATAATGAGATCCGGCTTCAGCTCGATGATCTTCTCCAGATCCTCTTCGGATACGGCCTCGACGTCCTTCAGCTTATCCGCAAAATTCGGGTTGTTCTTGCTCCAGGAATCAACGCCGACCAGGTTGACGCCAAGCGCCAGCACATTGCCCGTGAAGCCGGACAGTACCACGACGCGCTGCGGATTCACCGGAACTTCTACCGGACCTGCATCCGATTGGTATGTAAATGTCCCTGTGCTTCCTTCTGGGGCAATTGTGCTTTCGGCCGAAGCTGCCGGCGCTGATGCAGTCGGGCTGGCTGGACTTGGGCTTGTGCTTGCCGAAGAGCCTCCGGCATTATTTGTGCCATTATTTCCACAAGCAGTAACCACCGCCATCATCAGAATGAATACCGGAATCCACAACTTCTTCATTTCCTTATCCCCCTATCAAGCTCTTGTATGTATTAGTGATAATGATTATCACTTTCAATGATTAAAACTTTAAATTGTCCTGTGCAATCTGTCAATGCCATAAAGGAAATTTTTTGTACAGCGGGCGAAATGTCCATCTCCGCACTGTATGAATTCGGGAATTCAGGATATGATTGAGGTCGGAAAACCAGTTATTAGGGGGTTATGATGAACAATTTAACGATCAGAGAAGCCGACGGGAGCGACCTTGATCTGCTCGCAGAAATGAACAGACAACTTATTGCGGACGAACAGCATGACAATTCCATGAATATCGGACAACTGAAGGAGCGTATGCAGCGGTTCATCGAAACCGACTACACCGCCTATTTATTTCTCTTCGAGGGGGAAATAACAGGATATTCGCTGATCAGGCATCACTCCAATCCGCTGTACATCAGACATTACTTCATCCGCCGGGAATACCGCCGCCAAGGACTTGGAAGAGAAGCCTTCCTCGTCCTGACGGGTCATCTGCAGACGGATAAACTTGATGTTGAAGCGATGTTCTGGAACGAGCGTGCCTTGAGTTTCTGGAGATCGCTCGGCTTTAAGGAGAGAAGCGTATATTTTCGTTCCAGTCCGAATCCGTAATCCGATATCCCAACGGTCAGGACTTCAAATTGTTCAAATTATAGGTCGTGCCGCGCCAGGTCATGCCGCCGTTCACTTTCGCCCGGTAAGCGCCTCTTACTCCACCGGCAATCAGGCAGAGGCCGATTAACGGATGCGCCAGACCGTACCATGCGCCGCCCCCGGCATGCCGAGAATACCGGAAATACAGCCAGAATACCGACAAAAGGCTGAGGCCGCACACCACTCTTGCGCCTATCGGACCCAAGAAGAGACCGGCCCAGGGATACAGCATGGTCAGCATGCAGGCCACAGTGGTCATCACAGCTTTACCCGGCGTGAACAAGGACTTCTCCACGCTTCCGATCAACTGGCGGAGACTTTCATACCAATTCCAGACCGCGATCATGCCGCTGCCGTACATAACGTTCTGGCGCAGCCCGAACTTCTTGACTCTTTTGGCAAGCTCGTTGTCGTCTGTAGTCACGTACGCGAAAGCGGCGTGTGTTCCAATCGCCTCATAAGCGCTTCGGCGCAGCAGGTTGAATGCCCCTACTCCGAGCGTCTGAGGCGCTTTCGGGTCCTTAGCCTTCCACAGCATCCCGAACGATGAAGCGCTGGAGAAGATGTACGCTCCGTACCACTTGGAGAAAAGATGGCTGCCCTTGAAATCGGGAATCAGCGACAGATGGTCAACTTCTTCCTTTCGGCAGGATGTCTCGGCCTTGGCGAGGCATTCCGGATGAAACAGGATGTCCCCGTCCGTGAACAGCAGCCATTCCCCTTTTGCCAATTTGACTCCTTCATGGAGCGCATGGCTTTTGCCCATCCAGCCTTCCGGCAGTTCCGTGATCTGGAAGCCCGTCACCTGCGGAAATTCTGCCTCCATCCGCTTTATAATTTCGCCCGTCCCATCGGAGGATCGGTCATCGACGACGATAATCTCAAACCGTTCATAGCTCTGGGCCGCCAGAGAACGGATGCAGCGTTCCAGTGCTTTTTGCTCATTCCGGGCCGCGATTACAACCGAGATCAAGGGCCGGATATCTTTCGGCTCCGGTTCCGGCTTCGTTTCGGCCAAACGGCCGATTTTACTGCCTTTTAAGCCGTAAATCGCTGCAGCCCAGCCCCACATCAGCAAGTTGATCCCGCCGAGAATCCAATACAGCACATTCATTTGTCAACATCTCCCGAATAATTTGTACGATCGTTCTAATCTTGGCAAAAAGAAAACGGCTATCAAACAGCCGATTTCTCCTGTTAAACTTGGGGTCCCGCTTCCGGCGCACGATCGTCATCATGCCCCGGTGCGGCCACCGCCTGGATGAACATTTTCGCTGTCTCCCTGTACAAGCTCCGCAGCAACTTATGGTCCAGTGTATTCACGAATACATTAAGACCGCCAAGCCAGGCGCCGAGCAGCATGCTCAGACGATCCGGATCGTCCTTGCTGAACAGGCCCGCGTCCATTCCCTCCGCGATAATACTCCGATACGCTGCGACCGGCGTGGCCGCAAGTCCGTACAGCGCCTGTAACGTTAAGGGCTGGACATCTGGATGCGCGGCAAGCTCCTGCCCCGCCTTCAGCAGATCCTGCTGGTAGTTGTCCATGACAAAGTCGGCAATGGCGTACACCTTGTCGACCGCCGTTCTGCACGCCCCGGCCCGTTCCGCCCAGCGTTCTCCCCAGCTTCGTATCGTCTGCTGCGCGAGCGCGACGAACAGCTCCTCCTTGCTCTTGAAGTGATAATAAATATGTCCCTTGCTGTGACCCGCCGCCTTGGAAATATCACTGATGGAAGTCGCATTGTACCCCTTCCGGGAGAACAGCGCTTCGGCTTCGCGGAGCACGTCCCGGCGTACCTGTTCACTGTCGTAAGATCTTTTGTTCATAACCCTTCACTGTTTCCTTCACAGAATAGAACGCTCGTACTAAACCGATCTTACAAGAATTTTTCTTCGTTGACAAGCGCAATTTCAGGTTCCAAGCGCATTTCAGGTTCATATCGGATAGATGCGTTTTATTGGATCACCGACTCCGGCTTGCTCTTCCAATTGTGCCGGAATACCGAATGCACATGCTCTTTCAGCTTCTGGAGATCGACCGACCGCAAATATTCCCAGCCAAGCCATTTCATCCGCGCGCCCGATGGCAAACCGTTGTCCACCTCCGCATTCAGTGAAGCGAACGAACAGGCCGCTACCTCCCGGCCAAGCCGGGGACCTGTTATATAATTCGCAATAGGAGCAAGATCGTCATAACGATCCCGGCGGACCAGCATGAACAGCGGGTTGGACAGCGCGCCGTCTTCCGGCCAGATAACGGATACGCGATCCGGACGAGGACATACCTTTGCGAACGCCCAAGGCAGCACATAAATCGCCGCGCCCTCGCCGGATGGGCTGCCGGCCGCTTTTGCCATTTTCGAGCCGTGCCAGCCGTCTTTGATCGTTACACCCAGCCGCTCTACACCCTTATCACCATGCTCCTTGTAGATATGCATCAGCAGCATCTCTGAAATTTTCTCCGAGGACCCGACTACAATGACATTATTCTCATATACCGGGTTCATCAGATCAGCCCATTCTCTGGGCCGAGGCAGCGAGCCGATCCGGGTCTCGTCAACCATCATCACATACGGATAGACGCCGTAGAGCGTATACGCCCCATAAGGGTCGATAAGTTCGGAAGGAAGTCCGGCATTCAGCGGCATGTCCACCGATCGAAACAGCCCGCGGCTCAGCAGATTGTCTCTGAATTCCGCCCGGAAATAGTCAGCAATCCCGCATCCCGTTACGATGCCCGGAAACTTGGAAATATCGCTCGTCTGCCATGCGTTCCGGTAGGGGTTCCCGCCTCCGCAGTTTCTCGGCAAATAACAGTTGAACATTTCCCCGGTCTCTTCCCGGTAATCCGTCATCCAGTCGTCGAAGCAGGCTTGAAACCGCTGGCGCATCAAACAAATTGACATTCCGAGAAGATCAAGCTCGCCAGGCTGCGGCAGGAGCCCCTCGTCCTCCCCCTCGTTCAACAGCGACAGCAGCGTGTCCGCCGGCTTGCTCTCGCTCTTCAGCATCCGGTTCAGATACGCGTCCCCGCCATAGCGGTCTATCAATTGCTCCGTTCCTGCCGCACCGAAATAATCGGACAGAACTTCCGCCTTGTGCGGGTAATCCCGCAGCACCTCGCCAAGCTTCAAGTACGTTCGTATCGATCCCAACTTGATTCCTCCCTCTGCCTCATTGTCCTCCTTCTGCGGTGACTGTTCTTGTTTCATCCGATTTTCTTAAATTTTTTCGAAAAAGGGAGTGATGAATATCACTGGAAGTAGGCTTTAGCCCTTCCTTTGAGCAGCAGGACAAGCAGCGGCGGCCCGGCTAGCAGGAGCAGCAGCACACCTCCTCCAATATCACCCCAATCTGCTGTCCCAGAGGAGATCAGACGGTAGAACGCATAGAGCGAATAAGGCAGCACAATCAGAATCGACGTCCAGACGCCGGGCGTGTACATTTTGAGATAGAGAGCTTGAAAAATATGCGTGAACGCATGCAGAAAGAACAGAGACAGCGCTGCGAGAAAAGGAAGATAGAACGAGAAGAACGCCGCCATTCCCGTGAACACCACGATAAACCCGTACACATACAGCACATCGAGGGCAAACCGCCGTGTGCCGCAGAACATGGAAGCATGCAGAGCCTTCCGGGCAAAAGGCGGCAGCGCGCCCAGCACCTTCTCACGGTTGCGCCCAGCCCAATCTTCCACAGTCAGAATTTCTTCGAAATCATGAAACATGAACAGCACGGGGAACAGCCACAGCAGACTGGGCCACTCCACCACTGAATCAAGTCCATGCAGCATAACGCCACCTCCAGCAAAATAATAGGCACAGCCTATTTCAAAATCCCGCGCAAAAACAGCCTTGCCGCCTGATTACCCAGTTCTTCGACGCTTCTCTCTCCATTCATCAGATAACGGTACGCCAAATATTCCACGGCGGCGACGAGCGATTCCGCAGCCAGCCCTGGCTCGATCTCCGGACTTACGACACCCCGGGACTGGTTCAGCCGGAGATTGTCCGCAACTCCCCGGGCAAGCTCCAGCCGTATCCGTTCGCCGGCAGCTCCTTGAAGCGCGATTCTGGTCAGATTCAGATTCTCTCCCAGCAGCTTGAACATGGCAATCAGCGAATGTGTTGCAAAAGCCTCCAGCTTGCCGTCCGGCTGTCTCCCGGCTTCTTCCCCCGCGTTGCCGAGCTCCCTGATCCGATCCTCGAAGCGCCGCAGCAGCTCATTCATCAGCTCTTCCTTGCTCGGAAAATATAGATAAAACGAAGCCTGTGTCAATCCGGCGCCCGCGACGATCTGACTGACTGTCGTTCCGTGATAACCTTGTGCCGCAAACCGTTCTTCCGCTGACGCCAGAAGCCGAGCACGAGTAGTTTCTCCTTTGACTCCCGCCATTCTTCCTAACCTCCCTAAGATCGAAAAATATAACTGATTAGTTAGTTATTTTCTAATTATAACTATTTTGCTGACAAATTGAAGCCTTTATTCTGTGTGTTAAGGAAAAAAAAGCATAGGAAGTTCTGGCGGTAGCGTTTACAATATTATGGAAAGATATGCCTACACTCTCATCAACAGGGCTAACAAGTCATATCAACGGGGACGAGCGCCTGTCATCCATGACTATCCGTCATCTGCTTGCGATGTCCAGTGGACATGCCAGTGAAACTTTGGTCTCGGTCAATCGCGACAATCGGAGAAGCTGGTCGGAGATTTTCTTCTCCGAGCCGCTAGTGTACGAGCCGGGTAGCCAATTTGTCTACAACAGCGGTGCAACCTACATGCTGTCGGCCATTCTTCAGAAGGTTACAGGCATAACGCTGCTGGATTATTTGCGGCCTCGCCTCTTTGATCCGCTCGGGATCGTGAACCCGGTCTGGGAGACATGTCCCGACGGGATTAGCGCAGGCGGCTGGGGATTGTATTTGCGGACGGAGGATATTGCGAAATTCGGGCAGCTGCTGCTACAGGAAGGCGTCTGGAAAGGGACAAGACTTCTGGATTCCAGCTGGGTGCAAGAAGCCACATCCAAGCAGATCTCAAACGGTGATGCAGAAGACAGTGAATGGTCGCAAGGCTATGGCTACCAGTTCTGGCGCTGCAAACATGGTGCGTACCGCGCTGATGGCGCGTTCGGGCAGCTGTGCGTGGTGATGCGGGAACAGGTGCGATATTCGCCGCAACGGCAGGTGTAGATGATATTCAGGCTGTGCTGAACACGTTGTGGAAGCATACCCTCCCGGCCTTCTCCGCATCCCCTTTGCCTGCCGATCCGGCAAGCGAAGACTTCCTGAAGAGAAGACTCGGTGAGCTGTCCATCCAGCCGCCCGGTTCTCTGCCCGCCTCCGGCCGGGAGAGTGAAATATCCGGCAGAAGGCTGGTCCTTAAGCCTAACAATGCCGGACTGGAGTCGCTAGCCCTTCAGTTCCGGGATGATGCTGTGGAGATGTCTGTGAGCTATGCGGGCCAGCCTGTGTCTGCGCTTCTCGGAAGACAGCGCTGGCAGGATGGCGAGACCGTGTTCGAAGGAAACTCAAATGTCCGTGTATCATCCGCCTTCGGCTGGGACGGACGGGATCGTCTTGAACTTGCTGTTCGCGTCATCGAGTCGCCGACCTGCATCACGATTGCCCTTGTCCTTGACAAGGACTTATGCACACTGCACTACAGAGAACACCCGACCTTTGAGAATACCGGGACTACCGTGATCGAAGGAAACTGGGAATAAGCTTCCGGCTATTGCGATAAGACAAGAGGCAAGCGACTCAGCATTCGATGCCGCAGCGCTTGACTAAGCCCAATTCCCCTTGCGGAATACCGGTTCCAGCGTGCCGTCCGGAAGCTCGCCGTCAATATCCAGCTCGGCCGAGCCAATCATGAAATCGACGTGGGTTAAGCTGACGTTCGCACCTGCCTGGAGCAGTTCCTCACGGCTTAGCTTCGTTCCGCCTTCAATGTTGACGGGATAGGCACTGCCAAGCGCGAAATGGCAGGATGCATTCTCGTCGATACCTGTGTTGTAGAAGATGCGGTTCAGCCGGGAAATCGGCGAATCATGCGGCACAAGCGCCATCTCGCCAAGGTAGGATGCGCCTTCGTCCGTCTCCAGCAGCGTCGCCAGATGCTCGCGTCCTTCTGCGGCGTCGAACGCTGTGACCTTGCCGTTCGTGAAGGTCAGCTTGATGCCGTCAACCAGCCGTCCGTTCAGATTGAGCGGCATCGTGCTGCTGACCGTCCCGTTCACGCGGGCCCGGTGAGGCATCGTGTACACTTCCTCCGTCGGCATATTGGCGACGAAGTACACGCCCTGCCCGTTCTCGCCGCCGGCAGCACGCCACAGATGCCCTTCGGGCAGCCCGACCTTAAGGTCCGTTCCGGGCGCCCGGTAATGCAGGCTGCGATAGCGCTTCGCGTTCAGCCGGTCCTGGCTCTTCTTAAGCTCGGCGATATGCTCCCGCCAAGCCTCCACCGGGTCGCGCTTCTCATCGACCCGGTTCATGAGGAAGATCGCCTCCCACATGGCGGTGATCCGCTGCTCTTCGGGCAGGTCGGCGAATACTTTGGCCGCCCACGCCCGGGTGGGCGCCTTGATCAGCGACCAGCTGATCTTGTTATTCCGCGTATAGGCGGAATACTTCTGGTTCGCGACCGCCGCAGCCTTGACTGCGGTCGCGACAGCGCCGGCGTCGACACCGCTCAGGAGCTCGGGGTCCGGCACCTTGATGCGCAGGATGGCTCCGCCTTCCTCCGCGAATTTCTCCATCATATCCGAGTGCCACTGCGGATAGTAGCTGAACGAATCCGCAGGCGCGTGCTCATAGCGGATACGGGTTACCGCTTCATCGTCCCAATCCACCATGACGTATTTGGCGCCCGCGTCATACGCCTTGGCGACGATGAGCCGTGTAAGCTCGGCCGTCTCAAGCGGCGCGTTCACGATCAGCACCTGGCCGGGCTGAACATTCACTCCGACCTTGATGACAAGCTGGGCGTATTTGTCCAGAAGTTGTTCGAAAGATTTCATATGTGCAAGCCTCCGATGAAAGTTAAAAATGTACAGCGCATTATTCCATTTTATCACAAAAATCCATTACAAAACCGCAATACACAATCTTACACCCCATCAAGCTCCATCACAACCGGACAGTGGTCGCTGCCCATAACGGCGCATTCGATGCCCGCTTCCTTTACGGAGCTTGCCAGCCTGGAGGACACGAGAAAATAGTCGATCCGCCAGCCCACATTCCGTTCCCTGACCTTCGGCATATAGGACCACCAGGAATATATATCGGTCTTGTCCGGGTACAGGTAGCGGAATGTATCGACGAAACCGGCTTCCAGCAGCTCGGTCATTTTGCCCCGCTCCTCATTCGTGAAGCCCGAATTGCCCATATTTGCCTTGGCGTTCTTCAGATCGATTTCACGATGCGCCACATTGAGATCCCCGCATACAACTACGGGCTTGTCCCGGTCGAGCTTCTTGAGATATTCCCGGAACCGGTCCTCCCACTCCATCCGGTAAGCCAGCCGCGAAAGATCGCGGCGCGCGTTCGGAGTATACACATTGATTAGATAAAAGTTCTCATATTCGAGCGTCAGCACTCTGCCTTCCGTGTCATCCTCACCATCAAGTCCGCGTGTGACGGACAATGGTTCGGTTTTGGTGAAGACAGCGGTCCCCGAATATCCTTTCTTCTCGGCGTAATTCCAGTATTGAAGGTATTTGCCGTCATGGTCCAAGGCGATCTGGCCCTCCTGCAGCTTGGTCTCCTGCACGCAGAATATATCAGCGTCCGCCTCGCCAAAATAATCGTTAAATCCTTTATTCACACATGCTCTCAGTCCATTGACGTTCCAGGATATCAGCTTCATTCTTTCATCTCCTCTTCCGTTTGCCTATGTATTATCAATTTGGCTATGCTTCAGTCTGTGATTTTTATGGAACGGCAGTTCGCCTTTTTCATGATACAATAAATTTATCCTGCTGTGAAAGAAAGGAATACAATGATGAACGGACCTTTAGACCTGCTGATTAATCAGCTGGAACAAATGCGGCAGCCCGGGGAGGCCGCTGCCATGAGCGCTTACCAGCGCAATCAATTTCCATTCCTAGGCGTCCGGACGCCCGAGCGAAGGCTTGTCCTGAAGCAGTTTCTTACTGGGCATCCGGCGGACAAGTCGTGGGTTCCCCTGTTGTGGGAGCTCCCGGAGCGCGAGTATCACTATTGCGGCGTGGACATTTTGCTTGCCTTAAAAAAGAAGCTCACCCCTGCGGACGTTCCCCTCATCGAAAGCTGCATTACCCGGCACTCCTGGTGGGATACCGTCGACCTCCTCGCCTCGGGCGCTGCCGCTGCGCTGCTGCGTAATTATCCGGAACTGCAGGATGAATGCGGCAACAAATGGATTGCGTCCGAGAATATGTGGCTCAACCGGACCGCCATTCTGTTTCAGCTGCACTATAAGGATGCGACGGATGAATACCGGCTGTACCGGTACATCCGGATGCATGCCGGTTCGAAGGAGTTCTTCATCCAGAAGGCGATCGGCTGGGCGCTCCGGGAATACTCCAAGTTCAATCCGGCTTCTGTGGAGGCGTTCATTGATAAGGAGGAGCTGATGCCGCTGAGCCGGCGGGAAGGGCTGAAATGGCTGCAGCGGCAATCTGGAGAATCTTCGTAGATTTTAAGCATTTGCATCCATTCATGGAGCGATCTTGAATTAAAAAGGGGCTGTCCCATAAGCCATGAATTGGCTGCTTGGGACGCCCCTTGGTTTTGGAGTAAGATCTACTTGGGCACTTAGCGAGGACGCTCCACGAACGGACCGTTGTTCCAATCGCTGTTGTGTTCAGATTTTTTTCATTCCCCTTAGCGGTGAAAATCCGGACACAAAGGCGACCGCTTTCGCTTTTCCGCGGGTCGTTCCGTCCTCTCCGCTGTTTAAGCGGGTAAAGTTATTAAATTCCTCTCTTAAATCACGAAGAAACCACCCTTTTGGTAAAATGGAAGTACCACCAACCATCCCTAAAGGAGCGATTTCTTTGTACATTCAATATACACTGGACCAACTTTACCTGCCAATGGATTTAGAAGAAGATATCCCAGAACACCACCTCATTCGTGTCGTGAACTCAGCCGTAAATCGGCTGGACGACACCATCTTTGACGCTGCCTATCCCGGCGGTGGCCGTGATAGCTATCACCCTAAAATGCTGACCAAGGTCATCATCTACGCTTACACACAGCGCATCTATTCTTCCAGGCAAATCGCGAAAGCCATTCGGGAGAACATCCCCTTCAGGTAGCTGGCCGGTCGACAGCGACCGGGCTTTCGGACCCTTAACCGCTTCCGCTCCCAGCGAATGAGGGATGTCCTCGAAACCGTATTTACCGCTGTCCTTCAATTTTTAGCGGACGAAAAATAGGTGTCTCTGGAGCACAACTTCGTAGATGGTACCAAGATCGAGGCCAACGCCAATCGGTATACCTTTGTTTGGGGCAAGGCCGTGAGTAAGCACAAGACGAAGCTGCAAGAGAAGGTACATGCCCTGTTTGCCACCATTGAGGCCGCAGAGCACCAAGAAGAACAGGAGTGTCAGAGCAAGGACCTTGCCGAACTCGTCTGATTTGGGGTTCCATTTCGGATGGACTCCCTACTTCACATGGCTGCCCCAAATGGACACTCCTTCTTCCGACTGGACGGTGAACGTCATCACATGGCTCTGTGTCCCTTCGTCCCACTGGCGGAGAAATACGCCGTCGTATTTGGTTCCATCAATGGTGATGACAGCATTATGACCATCCTTAAGGCTCCATGTACCACTGACGGCGCCGGTTACGGTGCCATCTTTCTTCAGCTCGATGATTTCGGATTCTACCGTCTCTGCCGAGATGACCTTGCCGTGATTGATCATTGTGTAGGACCCTGCCGCATCCTCTTCCGTATAATCGCCGATCGTCTCGCCTGCATACCGGTGAGGTGCGACGACGGGCCAGCCCTTGTCGTTCATGAACATTTGATGGACGCGCACCTCATGCTCTTCTCCTCTGCCCGGAAAACGGGTATGGAAGATCAAATAGTATTTGCCGGTATCTTCATCATAATAAGCGGAATTGTGTCCGGGCGAGACATAGCCTTCGCTTGACATCCCCGTCTCACCATCTGCTGGCTGGAACTCAAAATTGCCCATCAGCTTCACACCGTACGGCGCATAGGCCGGATCATCAAACAGCACGCCAGGGGTCCCCTGCGCGTTGATCATATCCTGTCCTTGGGCATCGGTAAACGGACCGTCCGGCGATTTCGAGCGGGCAACACGGATATTGTAACCCCCGTCCGCCGTCAATCCTCCAAAAGACAGAAACAGGTAGTAATAGTCCGTCTCCGGGCTGTACAGCATGTACGAGCCTTCAATGCGGGCATGGTAGCCTCCGAGCACTTTTTTACCATAACCTTGGCTCTTCAGCGGTTTTCCCGTCTCGGGATCAAGCTTCAGCACAAAGATTCCGCCGGAATACGAGCCATAGACCATCCACAGCTCTCCGTTCTTATCGAACAAAACATCCGGGTCCACCACATTCGGCTGCTCATTCGCGTTATACACCGTTCCGTCATCGGAAACCCCGTCCATACCCGATTTGAGAATAATGCCTTTGTTCTTGTAAGGGCCTTCAATGTTGTCCGCAACGGCTATGCCCATAGCCGACAGCGGGGAGTCTCCCCGGCAGGCGTTATAGTACATATAGAATTTGCCGTCCGCCAGCTGAATAACATCCGGCGCCCACAGCGTGTCCGACTGCGCCCAACCCAACGTCTCGGACAGTTCTGTCGTCACATTCGGAATAAGCGGGTTGCCGTCCGCCACACCATCCGAAATTTGCGTCCAGGACATCAGATCCTTCGACTTGGCCGATGCAAGATGGGAGCCGAATACGTAATACGTATCCTTGACCTTGATGACGGACGGATCATGTACGGAAACATCGGCGAAGACCGGAGCCGCCCCTGACCCTTCGCCCCCTCCTTTATCGGCCTGCTCCGCAGGTGAGCTGCAAGCGCTCAGCAAGCCCGCCGTCACTACTAACGAAAAGCCCAGTTTCTTCAATGTTATCATCCCCCTATGTATACCCTTTCATTTTGAATCGGGGAAGGATTTGTGTCAATGATTATTTTATATTTATTTGTTTCTTTTCATAAACTATTGAAGTTAAAGGAAAAGATCATTTCAGCGAATTGCTATCTCAGTGTTTTAGTCATTATGTAGTCGAATTGCTCCTCATCCCCCATATAGAACGAGTGAACTCCCGTCTGCACAAAACCCAGTTTTGTATAAAACTCAATTGCATTCGCGTTTTTCTCCCAAACTCCTAGCCAGACCAGCTGTTTGTTCTGACTAATGGCTACTTCCATTGCTGTGTTAAATAAGTATTTTCCAAGCCCTTTTCTTTGATATTGGGATCGCACATAAATTCTCTCAATCTCGAGCAATTCAGTGCCCATTTGTTCAGATTGAGCATCATTCATATTCACCTTTAAATACCCAGCAATTTCCTCATTAAAAAAGATGAAGTAAAACTCCGAATAAGCATTGGACAATTCCTTCTCCAACTGCTTGAAGTTAAATGTTTTTTCCAAATAGGCATTCATATTTTCTGGTGAATTCTGATCTTTAAAAGTATCGCTGAATGTTTCAATACTGATCTCCTGGAGTATCCGTAAATCCTCAAGGCTGCACTTCTTTTGTTTTACAGTCATTTTGATTAAGCTCCTTTATTTACAATTAATAATTTCTCTTGTTCCCCTTTTTCACAAATTCCCAGTCAATTTCTATATTTTTTCTAACTCTTTGAAGAAGTTGAAAAAGGGTTTCTGCCTCGTTCTCAGATAACCCCGCTAAAGCGACTTTATCCGAATGATCATGTTCTCTTTTTATAAATGAAAACGCAATTCCCCCTTTTTCTGTCGGGAATAGTTTTTTTATTTTTTTGTTTTGCTCATCATTCTTCTTTTCAATAAAATCATTCGCTTCAAGCTTTTGAACTGCACGAGCTGCGGTTGTTCGGTCTACTTTAATCATTTCAGCTAGCTTTTCTTGAATAATCCCAGGATTTTCAACGATTCGCACGAGATACAAATACTGTCCTTTTGTAAGGTCAAACTCCTTGAATTCAATATTGCTTATCGAATCTAATGCCCTTGCAATCATACCGATTTCTCTCAGAATTTCCTTCATATCTGCAACTCCGCTAATTATGTTTTTAAAAGTGGCAAAAAAATCGTATACCATTTTTGTTGTATTTGCAACATTAATTCGTGCACTTCTCAGAGCACCCTGTCCATTAGCCCCTTTGAAACTACTACTTATGAACCATTTTCCTATAATTATGATATTTATGTGAGTCTATAGAACTATCGATTGACAAGTGCTATAATTTGGTAGAAATTTGAGAATAAGAGGGGACGAGAAATGAAAGGTAAAATTTCAAAAACCGTACTTCTGCTTGTGATGGCATTAGTCTTGCTTACGCAGCCTGTTGCGGCGGCGGGCAAGACGGTCAAAGTCAAAGTAACTTTTGTCAGCGCAACCCTTGTAGAGAACAACCATGTGGGCAACGAATGGTGGTGGGGCGGATATGTGAACGGGAAGGAGCTTGAAGAGGGTTCATCTGTCACTTTGGACGTAAGCTCAGCCGGTACGATCAAGCTCCAGGCCGAAGCTCAGGAACTGGATAAAATACCGGAAGAAGGCTCGAAGTCCGCAACTGTCAAAGTCTCCTCCATCACCTCCGCCGTAACCAAATCGCTCAATGTGACGGTAGTGGAGAACCGTGGAAGATACTCGGGAAATACAGCAACCTGGAAGTTTGAGTTCAAGGTCGAGAAAGTGAAATAACCGAAACGTGAAATAATCGGGCAAAATGAAACAACCAGCTCCTTGCGGGCTGGTTGTTCTCATGACAATTATAAGGCTTCTGAATTCATGCACCGTTCCTATGCTATCCGGCGGTGGAGATCCATATCTCCCGCTGACATCAGCGTCCGGAGAAGCGTTGCCAGCCCTCCCTAATCTGATTATGCGCCCACTTCAGATGCTCCTCGCTGGTGTACTTTCGGGAGAAGCACTCCACGAAATAGATGAGATCCAGGTACAGATCGTACAGCTTCTTGCGCTGCAGCTCGTTCGGACTGTCGCAAAAGCTGCCATATCCCTCATAGAATGCATCGTTGCCTTCAACCCGGCGCAGCTGCTCCTCCGCAATATAGCGGAAATGGAACTCCATCAGCGGATCGCCCCAGAGCGCACGCTCCCAGTCGATCAGTGCGGTTATCTTCCCGTCTTCGACGAACACATTGCCCTCCCAGAGATCCCAATGGACGAGCCTTGGTTCCTTCACCTCATCGAGGGCCGGCAGCACCTCTTCGATTCCTCTCTCCACCTCACTGCGCCCGATCGGCATAGGCGCCTTAAGCCGGACGGCATCGTCCAGCACATCGCCGATCATGCCGGCAAAGGCTTCTCGCCACGTTCCGGGGTTTCGACCGAGGGGATCGTTGTACAGACCGAACCGGCTGCCCACAACATCATTGATTTGCCGGTTGTAACGGCCCAGCTGTCGTTCGACGGCTGCCCGTTCTTCCGGAGACATCCCCTCGCGGATCTCGTTGAAGGGAATCCCGCGCACCTTATCCATGAAGAAATAATTGTTGGCTACAATCCTGCGGCCAGCGTTGTAAGCATAAACCTCAGGCACAGGCGCAAGCCCTTTCTCCCTGGCAAGCTTAAGCGCTTCCACTTCCGTCCGCATAATGTCCCGTTCATACGTCATTGTCTCTGCATCGTCAGAAGGCGATATTTTTAGGATAGTCTCTCGACCGTCTGTAAGCACAACCTTGTATGCAGCGTTAAAATAACCGCCGGTAAGCTCCTCGATTTCAGCCGCTCCACTGCCCGCCCCAAATGCGTCTGCCGCCAGCTCCCGGATCTGTTCCTCGCTAAGCTTCGATTTCGTCATGCTCTCCATCGTTCCACCTGCCATTTTCATTGTTCTGCGAGTACATATCCCCGCTGAGTATACTGCCAATAGTTACGTATCTCTTGAAAAAAGGCAAGCCCCATTTTACCGGGACCTGCCTTGTGCTCGATCTGAAGGGATTCACGCCAAATTTACAGCCACCACATTTGTCCAAGACTCTCTTGAATCAACACCTGATTCAGGTTGTCGACCGCCTTGGTGAAGCCTTCGTTGATCGACATCAGGCCATCTTCATGCTCGATGCTGACGACATAGTCATAGCCGACCAGCCGCAAGGCGCTGATAATGTCCGACCAGGTCTTCATATCATGACCGTAGCCTACGGTCCGGAACTGCCAGGCGCGGTCCAGCATGTTATCATAGGTCTGCATATCCGTCAGGCCGTAGCGGTTCACGTTAACCGGATCAATCACCGTATCCTTCGCGTGGAAATGGTGGATCGCATTCTCCCGGCCCAGAATTTGGACCGCCTGCACCGGATCGATGCCCTGCCACCACATATGGCTCGGATCGAGGTTGGCGCCGATGACTTCGCCGGCGGCTTCACGCAGCCGCAGCAGCGTTGCCGGGGTGTGCACCGAGAATCCGCCGTGAAGCTCAAGGCCGATCTTGATGCCATGCTCCTTCGCGAAGGCTCCCGTTTCGGTCCAATAAGGGATAATTTTATTCTCCCACTGCCATTTCAACACTTCCTGGTAGTCATTCGGCCAGGGTGCGACAGGCCAGTTCGGATACTTGGCGTCTTCATGATCGCCGGGGCATCCCGAGAAGGTGTTAACAACAGGAACCTCCAGCTTCTCCGCGAGCTTGACCGTGTTGACGAAATCCTCGTGGTCTTTGCGGGCCAGCTCCTTTTGCGGATGAAGCGGGTTGCCGTGACAGCTGAGCGCGCTGATGATCAGGCCTCTTGATTCAACGGTATGTTTAAATGCCTTCAGGGCACTTTCGTCTTCCAGAAGCTGCTGCGGATCGCAGTGGCTCTTGCCGGGATTGCCGCCGGTTCCGATTTCGACCGCTTTGACTCCTTTTTCCGCTACATAGTCGAGCGCTTCCTCCAGCTTGCGACCGCCGAACAGCACTAAAAATACGCCGAGTTTCATAGATTCTTCTTCTCCTCTCCGATTAACGCATGATTTCAGTTATTTGAGCCGTCAAAATAAACCGTCCGGCCTGTACGCGCCGATTCATATATGGCTTCCAGAATTTCAGTGACCACAAGTGCCTGCTCTGGCTTCACCAGCGGCTCCTTATCTTCCAGGACAGCCTCCAGCCACAAGCGGGCTTCGCGGTCAGCATCGGTTTCCGCCTCTCCCGAATAGAAGGCGACTCCGCCGGCAGCAAGATCAATATTCGTCTCATACAGACGGCTGTAGCGCTCGCCGTTAATGCGGAGACCGTCCTTCATATCGGCTCCCGCTTCGGTTCCGCACAGAAGCGTCTTCGCTTCGCCGAACTCGGCGACGTTAAGCGCCCAGCTGGACTCCAGCGAAATCGTCGCGCCGTTCTCCATCGTGATGAAGCCGAAGGCGGAATCCTCCACCTTGAACTGCTCGGTGTCCCACGGTCCCCACGCGTTGGCCGCGTTCTCTCTCTTGCCGAGCTTGTGGAACACGGAGCCCGTTACACTGCGCGGTTTGTAATTGTCCATCAGCCATAGCGTCAAATCGAGGGCATGGGTGCCGATATCGATGAGAGGGCCGCCGCCCTGCTTCTCTTCGTCCAGGAACACGCCCCAGGTCGGAACAGCGCGGCGTCGGAGCGCGATCGCACGGGCGTAATAAATGTCGCCCAGATCGCCGTTCTGACACATTTGCTTCAAATATTGGCTGTCGTCGCGGAACCGGTTCTGATAGGCAATGGACAGCTTCTTGCCTGTGCGCTTGGCTGCTTCCAGCATTTCGCGGGCTTGCGCCGCCGTCTTCGCCATCGGCTTCTCGCACAGGACATGGCAATCCGCTTCCAGCGCGGCGACTGTAATTACCGAGTGGCTGTCGTTCGGCGTGCATACATGCACAACGTCGATGCCGCCGTCGGCAAGCAGCTTTTTGTAATCACTGTAGACCTTGGCGCCTTCGACTCCGTACTTTTCAGCCGCTTCTTGCGCGCGTTCTTCGATAATGTCGCAGAAAGCAACGAGTTCAGCTGCTTTTTGCTTGGACAGACTCGGCAGATGCTTGTTGTTGGCGATACCGCCGCAGCCGATAATTGCGATTTTGAGTGTCTTAGCCATGAATAGTGCCTCCTTGGATATAATGTTGTTTCAACCATTTCATACTGTCTGCAATGCTCTCAAGCGGGTCTCTCGCGCATTCATCCTGCTCGACGATCGCCCACTCCGTTCCGGCTTGTTCCGATGCGGTGATAATACTCTTCAGATCCACTACGCCTTCGCCAAGCACGACAGTCTCCGCAGAGCCATCCTCCCGGGTCTTCATATCTTTGAGATGAATCAGCGGCGTCCGGCCGGCATAACGCCCGAGATATTCTACAGGATCATAGCCTCCGTAATACACCCAGCAAGTATCCATCTCCACCTGAAGAAGCTCCGCAGGAACGGTTCCGTACATGAAGTCGAATGCAGGCTGGCCATCTTTCTTCTCGGTCAGTTCAAAATCGTGGTTGTGATACAGAAGTACGGCTCCCTTATCCGCGCATTGCTTGCCCAGCTTCTTCAGATTGTCTGTCACCGCATCCCAGTCCGCACGTTGCTCTTCGGACAGATAAGGAACGATCACATTCCGGCTGCCGATACTGAGCAGGTAATCGATCTCGGCTTCGCCGTTCTCTAGCAACTCCGTGTAGGGACGGTGCGCGCCGATGGCAACAAGCCCGGTTTCATCTAGCAGCGCCTTGACCTGCTCGGCCGTACGGTCAAAGTAATGAAAGAATTCGACACCCTCGTATCCGAGCTCCGCGACCTTGCGGATGGTGCCTTCGAAGTCTTTGGCCAGTTCTTCTCTAACGGTATAGAGCTGCAGTCCGATCTTCATCTTGTCTCCTCCTGAATAATAAATGGATAACCTGAACAAAAGGAATGATCCTCAAGCCTTCCCCGCTCCGGTATCTTGACGGTTCAAATTAACGAAAAGCTATTTTTCGCTGATTCTTGACGGTTTTCTCTTGTTTTCTTCCTTTTAACTCCCTCAAGAACTACTATTATGTTAAGCTGAAAGCGTATATAATAAAATGAATAATATGATTTAAACATGAACAATCTGCTTGTTATTTCTACGTGATATGGAGGAAGAACATGCCCAAGAATACGCCTTGCACCGTCCTGAGCGCCGGATTTACGCATCACCGCAAGCCTTTCCAAATGCCAAGAGCCGAGGGCTTTCCCCATTACCTCCTGCGCCTGCAGACAGAGGGCAAGTGCAGTGCGCTGGTGGACGGAGCCATCGCTCCCATGGAGCCCGGTTCGCTGCTGCTGATCGCACCGGGCGTTCCCTATCATCTGATTATCGACAAGGAGAGCTTCCCTCATGGAGAACCCCGTGTGGAGAGTGTGGATTATCATATTTTCTGCGAAGGCGTCTGGCTTGATGAATGGTGGAACAGCCGTCCCCGGTCCACCCTTATGAATATACCGCACAGCGAAGGGTTTCTCGGCCTGTTCCGCCAGCTGATTCTGGAGCAGCGCCGTCTGTCCGATTACTCACCGGATATCTCCAGCTGTTACTTGCAGATCTTGTGCATGGAAATTGACCGGATGACCGTCGATCGGCCCAACGCCTCTCCGAGACGATATTTGGCCTTCCGGATGAAGCAGTTCGTCGAAGAGCATGCCGCGCTGCCCTTTCGACTTCAAGAGGTTGCCGCGCATGCTGAAATCTCCGTCTCCCGGGCTGTTCATCTGTTCAAGGAGAGCTTCGGCATGTCGATTGTCCAATATGTCAATGAGGTCCGGCTCGATATGGCCCGGGAGCGGATTATCTACAGCCCGATGCCGCTAGAGCATATTGCCGAGACTTGTGGTTTTGCAAATTATACCTACTTCCACCGGCAGTTCCGCAAAAGGTTCGGCATGTCCCCGAAGCAATTCCGCGCGCACAGCCGGGAGAAAGATGCGCCGGCGCTCGTCTAGCATGGCAAAAGCGGATACCCTACCTACAGGGCATCCGCTTCTTGAATATGCTCATTATTTCGCAGCTTCTTTTATCGACAGCAGCTTGCGAACACGCACGACGTCGTCTCCTTTTACCCGCTGCTCCGTATAGATGAACATGACCCTGGACCCTTCCTCAAGGCTGTCCAGACGAGGCTCCAACGCCTCAGTGAACTGAAGATCAACCGGCTCGCCATAGACGGAAATTTCGACCGTATGGCCGTCAGCAAGCCCTTCGTAAATTCCGTAACTCTGCTTCTTCACAGCTGGAGTCAGTCCGCCTGCGGCAGACTTCTCATACCCGGGCACATGAATGGGGCTCGGCTCTGCAAAGACCGAAAGTCCTCCGATAGACAGCATTAGCGCCGTCACAACGGCGATTGCCGCGGTAAAGATGACAGCCGGGAGCTTGCCACGGCCGTGCTGATGAATGTTCATGGTGTCGCACCTCACTTCTTGGAATTGTTATAACCTGATAGCGATAGTGAAGGCTTCTCCTATGTACTCTTTTTATAACCGGATATTCCTTCAAATAAACGCTTGAGGTGTGACCCGGAAATCCGAACCCCAGCCGTTCGCTATCAGCCGGTTTGGGTTTTGCCGCCTTCCATACTATACTTATTTCCAAGTCTATTAATTATTCTCTTTCTTTCAACAAGAATACGAGAAGGTCTTATGGAGGGATTGCTGTTGAGATACGATATTTTGTACGAGGGTGCTTTTGCCATGCTGAAGGTGCATTTGGAGTCGGGAGAAAGCGTCAAAGCCGAAATGGGCGCGATGGTTGCGATGTCTCCAAATGTCGAGCTGCGGGGTACGGTAGACGGGGGCATTATGAGAGGGCTTGGCCGGATGCTGAGCGGCGAGAAGTTCTTCTTTCAGGAGCTGACCGCTGTAAGGGGACAAAGCGAGGTGCTGCTCTCGCCGGGGTCGATGGGAGACATTCAGGCGATTGAGCTGGACGGCTCTTACCGGCTGTATGTCCAGAAGGACGGGTTTCTGGCGGGCACTCAAGGTATTCAGGTCAATACCAAGATGCAGAATCTGGCGCGCGGCCTGTTCTCGGGCGAAGGCTTCTTCATTGTGGAGATCAGCGGCAGAGGGACTGTCTTCCTCTCCTCGTTCGGCGCGATTCATGCCGTCAATCTCGGCCCCGGCGAAGAGATGATCATCGACAACGGTCACCTGGTCGCTTGGCCGGATTACATGAATTACAAGATTGAAAAAGCGGCCTCCGGCTGGCTGTCCAGCTTGACAAGCGGCGAGGCGCTCGTCTGCCGCTTCCGGGGCGAAGGCGTCGTGCTCATTCAGAGCCGGAATCCGGGCAGCTTCGGAAGCTGGATACGGTCTTTTGTGCCGAACAGCCGGGGTTAGGGAATTTAGGAATCTTGAATTTTGATATCTTGAACTTTGATATACTTGGCAAGTCAAAAAAGGAGCGTTAACCGGCTAACCGGAGCGCTCCTTTCCTGTATGCGTTATGTTAGGCTGCCTGACGGTTATACCGCCGCCATGGTGCTCTTCTCCTTCTTGCAGCCTGTGCCCGAGCAGACCCGGTACGTGCCCTTGAAGTCCAGCCGGTGATCGGTAACGGTGAACCCGTATTCCTTCATCAGCTTGCTCTCAAGCTCCGCGAGCCAGTCATCCTTGATTTCAGCCACCTTGCCGCAAGACTGGCAGATCAGGTGATGATGCATATGATCATGCCCTTCTGTGCGCAGATCGTATCTGGAGACGCCGTCTCCAAAATTCATTTTTTCCACAATATGAAGCTCGCAGAGCAGTTCCAGCGTCCGGTATACCGTCGCCAGCCCGAGCTGCGGATATTTGCCTTTAACGAGCATATAAACTTCTTCCACGCTCAGATGATCCCGTTCATTCTCAAGCAGCACCTTGGCGATTGCTTCGCGCTGTGAAGTCAGTTTATAGTTGTGAGCGGCAAATTGCTGGGCGATTTTGTCCATTGCGTCCATGAGAATCTCTCCCTTCCCGGTTGTTTAAGACATGCTGATCCTGTCTTGGATTGCCTGTCCTGACCGATAGAGTATGCCGACTGTCGATTTATAGATTAGCTAAATTAGAATTATTATAATAAGCATATCAAAAGAGCCACAAAAAGGAAAGAGAAACCGGCGAACCGAGACAATTGCGCATCAGAAATCAAAACATGAAAAGATCGCTCGATTATACTTGACTCATCTCAGGCGGAGCTGTCCGCAGAAAGGAAGATCCCATGAACGCATACCGACAAATCCAGAACGCCGTTGACCTCATCGAACATCATCTTCAGCAAGAACTAGGAATTCGTGAAATCGCGGCAGCCGCCGGATATTCATCGTTTCATTTTCAGCGTATGTTCCAGGCAATATCGGGCTTCAGTGTGCAGGAATACATACGCAAACGCAGATTAACCGAAGCGGGCAGGCTGCTGCTCGACTCGGAGGAGGGCATTCTGCCGATTGCGCTGAACGCCGGATATCAATCCCAGGAAGCCTTCACCCGTGCTTTTGAAAGCTATACCGGAACAACACCCGGGAAGTTCCGCCAGAACTCCGCCGCCTTCAGCGGGCTTGAGCCGATCTCATTCATCGGTCTGGAGCATAGAACTCCAAGCGATGCCGGTGTAAGCCGTCCGGATATTGTCCGGCTGGAACGCCGGTTTGTAATCGGTTATGAATATCCCACGCATCTGAACGACGGGCAGCATTACCGGGAGATTCCCGGCTTTTATGATGATTTTGGCCGGAACGGGCGTTTTAGTCTGATTCCGGGCCGTCTCGCGCCTGACATGGCTTACGGTGTAGCTTGCGGATTCAAGGATGACGGCGGCTTCTCCTTTGTCGTGGGCGAGCTATGTGACGAATCGGCTGTTCCTCCGGGGGATGGCTACGTGAAGATTGAACTGCCAGCCGGGACTTATGCGGAATTCAAAGCCTTTGGTCACGCCGATCTCGTTGAACGGACCCGAAACTTCATCTATAGCTGCTGGCTGCCGGGCTCCAATTATACTCGCGGGGACGGACCTGATTTTGAAATTACGGATGTTATGCATTCCGTATATCCGGACCGGATGAGAATCCGCATATTCATCCCCCTTCTGTGAGCGTATGCCCACACGGCCGCCGGGCTAATTCATATACTTATAGAAAGGCAGTGTAATAAGGAGGAATACCGGATGCAACGGCAACGGGCAACCAAGGAGTTCAAGGCGCTGGTAACGGCGGAGATGCTGTCTCGCGTCGCAACTGGCATGGCGCCGCTGTACCAGGCCATCGCCGCCAGCCGCAGCTTTGCCGAGAGCTGGACCCGCTCCATCGTCACTGCGGATCTGGATCTTATGGGAGAGCTGCTAAGGCTGTCCGCTCCTCTGGCGGCCCGGCAGGGATATGGAACGAACGGCATCGGCTATTTTGTGGACTTCGACTTCCCGCGCTCCAAGAGCGTCTATTCGAACGGCACGACCATCCCGCCCGGCTTGGTCCAGTTCACCTTCAGCACTGCGATTAGCCGGCGGATCGCGAGAGCCGTCCTTCCGTTCTATCACGAGCTGTCGGTCAACCGGAATTTTGCTGCTGCCGTTGCTCTCGGCATCCGCCGTGGCGACCGGCGAGCAGTCGATCACATGGTCAGAAGCCTTGTCCGCACTTCCGCGCTTAGAGCTGTAACAATTGAGGAATCGGGCATTGCCATGAAGTTCAAATATCCCGGCTCGCCTTACCCCTATCGGAATTTGTTGTTCCGAGGGATTAATTAGTTACTGTGACCGAATCTCCGGGGTCCGATTGGATCGAGGGTTGCAAGGATTAGGGATCGCGGCTGAGACAATCCAATTTGCCCAATGCATGCTTCGGATCGCCAGATCCGGAGCATTTTAGCGTGAAATGCCGAAATGGAATGATGCGAATGTGGAGTCTTAACGATCATTAACAGCGCTTTTTTTTCCACTGAATATTAAATCTTCACCTCCCTGATATTTGCCCTACATAACTATAGCCTCCTCAATAAGATGTTGGGAACTCACATCATTATGGGGAGGTTTCAGCGAATGAAGAAGAAGCGTCAGACAGTTAAGAAGAAATCGGTTAGCTAAACCGCGGCACAAAGACATGTACATGAATTCGAAGGCAGTACTGCACCGTCAAATCCGCCGCGTGGACGAACCAGCAACATTTTCCACTGCACTTCCGTTTAGATAGTGATGGCGGCCCGCAAGGCCGTACTCTACTGGAGGTGCAGACAATAATGATATCGACCAAACATGTACTCGCGGCACTCGCGATCAGCTCACTGATTACCGCTTCAACCGGAGCTTCGGGCTTCGCTGCCGGAAGTCAATTCACCGATCTGGGATCAATGAAGGACAAGGATAAAATTGAGAGCCTGCATGAAAGAGGCTTCGTTCAAGGCCTGACGGCTTCAGAGTTCAAACCGGAGCAGGCGTTGACGGCTGCCGAAGGCGTCCAGCTGATTTCGGGCGGCTTCCAGCTCAGTCTGGCAGCCATTGATTTCGTGAAGGCGCCGGAGGCCAGCGACCATTTCGCCAAGGTGCCGGACAACGCCTGGTATGCCCAGGCTTTTATCAACGCCTTCTATAATCATGTCGACCTGCCGTCCGATCTCGATCCCAAGGCGCCTTTGACCAAGGAGCAGTTCACCTTCTACCTGATCCAGGGCATGGAGCAAGCCGGCGGACTTCCGATGATCAATATCAAACCTGCGGCTATTTCCGATGAGGACCAGCTCACTCCTTCCTACCAGGGCGCAGTCCAGCGCTCGCTGACCTACAAAGTCAACACGCTGAATGCAGACGAAGCTTTCCATCCCAAGGACAAGATCACCCGTGCGGAAGCGGCTGTTATGCTGTACAACGCGCTGGAGTATTTGCAAGAGCATAAGGCGAAGTAATGCCGATGGTATCAATAAGACTATGCACCTAACTAAGGATAAAATGTGATTTTGCTCCATATTTTGAGAAGCCGATTCTCCGTGCGAATGCACGGGGGGCGGCTGTTTGGTTATATTGAAATCCTTCATTGAGACCCAGGCATGAGGTATGTTATAGTTAAACACAATCACAACCGAATAATGACCGCATTTCACTAGGGGAGTCAATTGGACTGAGACGAAAGCCCGCGCTTTTAGACCCTTGGAACCTGATCTGGATTATACCAGCGGAGGGAAGTGAACGTCAGGACCTTACATTTCAAGCCATGCAGACACCTGCAATCATCGGCATAAACTTGTTAAAGACCCGTTCATTTCCTTCCGGAAATGGACGGGTCTTTGTTTCTTTAAGAGTAACAGGTTGGCATAAACCGGAAAGGAGCGAAACGCATTATGGACGAACTTCTGGCGCTGAACCGGTTGAGCTTCGCCTTTCCCGGGCAGCCGCCGCTCTTCTCGGAGCTGTCGCTGACCGTCCGGCGCGGCGAATTCGTCAGCATTGTCGGAGCCAGCGGCTGCGGCAAAAGCACGCTGTTCAAAATCATCGCCGGTCTTGTCCAGCAGACCGGGGGCAGCATCCGGCTGCAGGGCTTGGCTCCCGAGACAGGCCGTCTCGGCAAGACCGCTTACATGCCCCAGCAGGATCTGCTGCTGCCCTGGCGCACGGTGCAGGACAACTGCCTGCTGCCGCTGGAAATCAAGGGCAAGGCGGATGCTGCCGCCACAGCGCATGTGCGGGACATGCTGCAGCGCTTCGGCCTTGCCGAAAGCGAGAAGGCATATCCGCATGAGCTGTCCGGCGGCATGCGCCAGCGCGCGGCCTTCCTTCGCACCCTCCTGTGCGAAGGGGAACTGCTCCTGCTCGACGAGCCATTCGGCGCGCTCGACGCCATTACCAAGCGGGACATGCACCGCTGGCTGCTGGAGCTGTGGGACGGACTCGGACGGTCCGCCCTCTTCATTACACATGATCTGGAGGAAGCTCTGCTCCTCAGCGACCGGGTGCTGCTGATGCCGAAGGGTAGCAGCGGCCCGCTTCAAGAGCTTGTGGTCGGGCTGCCAAGGCCGCGCAGCTTGCAGTCGAATTATGAGCCCGGCTTCGTTGCCATGAGAGCCGAACTGGAACGGAGGCTGTATGAATCCCGCCTCGCTTAGCAAAATCTTGTCCCGCTACGGCCTGTTCCTGCTTCTGCTTCTCCTGATTGCGGCTCTCTGGGAAGGAGCCGTACGCACCGGCCATGTACCGCCGTTCATCCTGCCCGCGCCAAGCTCCATCATGGCCGCACTTCTGGACAACGCCGGACTGCTGCTCCGCACGCATCTTCCCGCGACGCTGGCGGAGACACTGACCGGCTGCCTGCTGTCCATCCTGGTCGGCATCCTGCTCGGAACAGCCATGCATCTCTCCGGCACGGTGGAAAAAGCGCTGTATCCGTTCATCGTCATCAGCCAGACGATTCCGCTGATCGCGCTGTCGCCGCTCTTCATCATGTGGTTCGGCTACTCGATGTGGAGCAAGGTCGCGGTCGTCTTCCTGACAGCCTTCTTCCCTATCGTCGTTGGCGTATACGATGGGCTGCGGCGCAGCGACGGGGGCTATCGCGACCTGCTGCTCACGATGGGCGCGAGCCGCCGCCAACTGCTGCTGAAGGTTGGCATTCCGCTGGCGCTGCCCTCCTTCTTCTCCGGACTTCGTCTGTGCGTTGTCTACTGTGTCATCGGCGCAACCATCGGCGAATGGCTCGGAGGCACCGTGGGGCTCGGCTACTACAGCCGCCGAATGGCAGGCAGCCTGCACAGCGCCGAAATGTTCGCCGCCATCTTCCTGCTGTCGGCGATGGGCCTTCTACTCTTTCTTGCCGTCCGTCTGCTCGAATTTCTAATCTTAAAGAAAAGAGGATCACAGCAATGAACCCTGTAACCCGATCTCTTCCATCCAAAACCTTGTCGCATATTAGGCGCATGGCGCTTCTTCCGGCGCTGTCCCTACTTCTGCTGACAGCCGCCTGCGGCCAATCGGCTTCGAACTCATCTACCGAATCTTCTTCCCCTGCTGCGTCTTCGCAGCCGGCGGCAGAATCTTCGAGCGCGCCTGCATCCAAGCTCACGCTGATGCTCGACTGGTATCCGAACGCCGTGCATTCGTTCCTGTATGCTGCCCAGGACCAAGGCTATTTCGCTGCACAGGGGCTTGATGTCGACATCCAGATGCCCGCAGATACGAATGATGCGCTGAAGCTTGCGGCAGCAGGCAAAATCGATCTCGCACTGAGCTACCAGCCTCAGGTGCTGATGGCGCGCGGCGAGCAGATTCCGGTCAAATCCATTGCTTCGATCGTCCGGCATCCGCTGGCACATCTGATGGCGCCGGAAGGCGGCTCCATCAAGACCCCGAAGGATCTGGAAGGCAAATCGGTTGGTTATTCCTCCATTCCATTGTATGAAGAAGCCGTCAAGACGATGGTCAAAGCGGACGGCGGCGATCCGGCCAAAGTGCAGTTCGTCGATGTCGGCTACGACCTGATTCCGGCAGTCTCAACCGGACAGACGGACGCCATAATGGGCGGCTTCATCAATCATGAACAGCTTCTGCTTCAAAAAGAAGGCCATCCGGTCGTCTCCATCAATCCGGCGGATTACGGTGTGCCGGACTACTCGGAGCTGGTGCTGGTCGCAAGCGATGAGGGCATCGAGAAGCACAAAGAAGATTTCACCAAGTTCCTCACGGCGATGCGCGAGGGCCAAAAGTTCGTTCAGGAGCACCCGGACGAGGCGCTCTCCATTCTGATGAAGCATGAGGACAAGACGGCGCCGCTTGACGCCGATATCGAGAAGCAGAGTCTGAATATTCTGCTTCCGCTGATGGATGCCGGAAGCGAGCCTTTCGGAACCCAGGACCCGGCAAGCTGGGACAAGGTGCGCCAGTGGCTGATCGATAGCAGTCTGCTTACGGAAGATATCAAAGCGGAAGACGCTTTTGTCAATTTATAATCCAGGGAGGAATTTAAGATGTCTTTTATTCAAAAACTGCGGGATGCGAATCCCCTTATTCACAACATTACGAATATTGTCGTGACCAATTTCACCGCCAACGGCTTGCTGGCGCTCGGCGCTTCTCCGTTCATGGCGGACGCCCATGAGGAAGTGGCCGATGTCGCGGCCATGTCCGGCGCGGTCCTCATTAATATCGGCACCTTGAACGAACATGCGATCAAGTCGATGCTGCTGGCCGGGAAGTCTGCCAACGCACACGGCGTGCCGCTTGTGCTTGATCCCGTCGGAGCGGGTGCAACATCGTACCGCACCGAGGTTACGCACCGCCTCACCTCCGAAATAAAGCTTACGGCACTTCGCGGCAATGTCGCCGAGGTGGCCAATGTCATCGGCGAGAAATGGTCCAGCAAAGGCGTTGACGCTGGATCGGGCGAGGGCGATGTCGTCGCCATCGCAAGGAAAGCCGCCGCTCAGCTGGACTGCATCGTCATCGTTACCGGGGCTGAGGATGTCATCACCGACAGCAAGACGACCTACATCGCCGCCAACGGCCATCCGATTCTGACCAAGGTAACGGGAACGGGCTGCCTGCTCAGCTCTGTCGTCGCGGCTTTCCTTGCGGTCGCAGGTGACCAGAAGCTTGAGGCGGCGGCTGAAGCAATCTCCTTCTACGGTGTCGCCGCAGAAATCGCAGCCGGGAAGACCGCCGGGCAGGGACCGGGCAGCTTCCAGATCGAATTCCTGAACCAGCTCTCGGTTCTGACGACTGAGCGTTACGCTGAGCTGTCCAAAATCAAGGAAGCCTAATCGGTCGGAACGCCTGATCAACGTCCGGCAGCCAATCCACTTTCTGCAATCAGTGTCCAGCAATCACCGTTCTTCCATCACACACAGCAGGTGATTCAGGAATCAATCCATTCGCCAGAACCCGGTCATTACCCGGAGTAACGGCATAATTCCAAGGTAGTGGATAGTCGCGCAGATGCCTGCAACCCAATGCGGTGACTTGGCCGATATTATCGATCCGAAAATCAAGCTCATCCTCCCCCACTGTCAGATGGGGACCCACATAGGGATGCACGAGTAGTGTCAGGTTGATGCCTGAGGATTCGTATTCCATCTTCACGATGGACGAAGCACCCGACAGAAACGGGGCGAACTGAACTTCCGGATGTTTCGTGTCCTTATAGCACCGCTTCAGTTCGGCTTGAATGTGCGGATACAGCAAAGTCAACAGCAGTCTTGTGCCATGATCCGCAGGCATCTTGCCGCTGGCTGGCTCCGGGGCCGGGACAGTCCCTTCTGGCCGCAAAGCGGCTGCTGCGGCAGCGGGATCACCAAGCAGCAGACCGGCGGCAAGAGGTACGGCGATCAATTGACGAATACGCAGTTCGCTCACTCCCTTATTGTTGTAATGGACCTGCAATTCTTAGCTATGCCCTACAATCAGGGAATTTCAATCATGACCCTGGAAAGGAGCTTTCATCATGAAGGTATACAAAGCACTCACCATTGCGGGATCGGACAGCGGCGGCGGGGCCGGCATCCAGGCCGACCTGAAGACGTTTCAGGAGCTTGGCGTCTATGGCATGTCCGCTTTGACGGCTGTCACGGCGCAGAACACGCTTGGAGTTCAGGGCGTCTATCCGCTGGAACCTGCAGCAGTGGCCCGCCAGCTTGACTCCATCGGCGAGGATCTGACGCCCGACGCTGTGAAGACCGGCATGCTGTTCAGCAGCGAAATTATCCGTAAGGTATCGGACGGAATCCGCCGGTACGGCTGGAAGAACCTTGTGGTCGATCCCGTCATGGTGGCGAAAGGCGGCTCTCCCCTGCTGCAGCAGGAAGCGGTCCGGGCTCTGGCCCAGTATCTGCTTCCGCTCGCTTTGGTGACAACGCCGAACATTCCGGAGGCGGAGATCATCGCCGGGATGACTATAGCGGGAATTGACGACTGCAAGGAGGCGGCCCGCCGGATCGCGGAAATGGGCTCGCGTTACGTCGTTGTCAAAGGCGGCCACGGCGCTGAGCCGGGAGCCGTTACAGATGTGCTGTACGATGGCACGGAATTCACCTATATCGAGAGCCCGCGAATCGACACCCCGCATACCCATGGCACCGGCTGCACCTATTCGGCTGCGCTCGCGGCAGAGCTGGCCAAAGGACGGACAACCGATGAAGCAGTGAAGACCGCCAAAGCTTTTATCCGTGCCGCGATTGAAGACGGACTCGGAATCGGTTCGGGACATGGTCCGACGAACCATTTTGCTTATATGCGGAGACTTCGCGGTGAAGGAGTGGGCGATAATGACTAATCATCCGGCGGAGCGTTTGGAGCCCGGGGCAATCCGCAAGCTGCTTGGAGTGTACCTGATTCTGGGCAGCGTCAACTGCAAGCGCCCGCCTGCCGAGATTTTGACCGAAGCGATTGCGGGCGGCGTAACGATTTTTCAATTCCGTGAAAAAGGGGCAGGCTCGCTGGAAGGCAGCGCCAAAACCACGCTCGCCCGTGAGCTTCAGGGCATCTGCCGGGCGCATGGCGTCCCCTTCCTGGTCAACGATGACATCGACCTGGCAATCGAGCTGGATGCCGACGGCGTGCATGTCGGCCAGGACGACGAGCCGGCCCGCCTGCTGCGGGATCGGCTCGGCAGCGGCAAAATCATCGGCGTCTCCGCACATACGCCGGATGAGGTGTCGCAGGCCATCGCCGACGGGGCCGACTATCTCGGGATCGGCCCCGTCTACCCGACCTCGTCCAAGGATGACGCCCGCCCTGTGCAGGGCACGATTCTGATTTCGGACCTCCGCAGAGCGGGCATCGATATTCCGCTTGTCGGCATCGGCGGAATTACGGCGGATAACGCCGCGCCTGTACTTGAAGCCGGTGCAGACGGCGTATCGGTCATTTCGGCCATTACAGGCGCGGTTAGCCCCAAAGAGGCGGCTCAAGCTTTTTCGAAACTGGTCCATACGGTTTAACCGAACAATGAGCCGGGCAGCGGGATCATTCTTGATCATGATCACGCTACCGTCTGGTCATCCCGCTAGGCCGTCCGGCTCATTTTACGGAAACCCCTTCAAAGAGAACCCCTTACAGCCGATATCTCTCGGTGTACCAACACATCAAGGAGGTAAAGCATCAATGAAGAAAAGCTGGATGATTCTCTTAACCTGCCTGCTGGCAGCCAACCTGATGGCCGGCACCGTCCTGGCCAAATCGGACCATTCGAACGGCAACAGCCAGTCCCAGAAAACGGCTGCGCCCGGTAACAGCCAATCCGGCAATGCCAAAGGCCAGAACAAATCAGACAAAGACAGCAAGCCGGAACAGAACGGAAAAGCCGACAAAAACGGCAAAGAAGACAAGGATAGCAAAAAAGCCACGGTGACGGATGATACGTACCGCGACTCCGCAACAACGAGTACATATAAAGGCCCGAACGGTTACAAAGGGCTGCTCAAAGCCATCGAGAATGTCGAAGACAAGCCGGCTGGGGCGATTCTGGCTGATCTGCTGCTTACGAAGTACGCCGCCAATCTTACGCCCGAGATGAAAGCCAGACTGGAAGCCATCAAAGACAAGGATGCAGCTCTGACCGCGGTCGCCGAAATTCTGGAGCAGCAGGGCAGCGTGACCGACGCCGTCTATGTGGAGCAGGACGCGATTAAAGCGAACGTCAAGAACATCAATTCCTACAAGAAGCTCGGCAAGCTATACGACAAGCTAGGCAAAAAAGGGATCAAGCTCTACGTGAACGGCGAAGAGCCTGAAGCCGCGGCTTCCATCGTCCAGAACGGCACGACGCTCGTTCCATTCCGCGTTATTGCTGAACAACTGGGCGCCGAGGTATCCTGGAATCAAGCCGAACAGTCCGTCACGATTACGAAGGACGGAACTTCCGTCAAGCTCGTTATCGGCAGCAAGACCGCCTATGTCAATGGTGTGAAGGTAACACTCCAAACCGCACCGGCCGTGAAGAATGGTACGACGCTTGTCCCGGTCCGTTTTGTGAGCCAAGCTCTAAAGGCAACTGTCAAGTATGACGGCGAGACGAAGTCGGTTATCATTTACGAAGAGTAGAATCACGGAACACGACGCCAAGCCGCGCACCGCTGCTGATTGCAGCGGGCACGGCTTTTTTTCACATGGATCGATTGCTGGTCGAAGCCGCTTGAATGACGGACACAGATACTATCAAATCGCAGCTTTGCGATTCAAGTCTGATCAGGTTACGATAGATGAACAGTTGGATCACATGAAGGGAGGGCATGTCATGATCGACAGACAAATCACCGAGAACATCATTCGAACCCGGACGAAGCTGCGAAAGAACACATTGATTTCTATTTTTGAGGAGTTTGACCGTGATCTTATGAAGCTGGACGACGCCAAACGGGCTGAAAAATACGCCAAAATGAGTCTCAGCCCCTTCTCTTTTTTCCGGGGGAGCGCCTATCTCTTTTACTTTGACTGCCAGCGCCAGTATTTCCCCTTTCATTCATCTCCCGAGTGCCCGACCTGGATTCAGGGCGACCTCCACTTCGAGAACTTCGGAGCCTTCCGGAATGAGGACGGTGAGCTTGTCTATGACGTCAATGACTTTGACGAGGGCTGCCTTGGCTCCTATCTGTATGATCTGCTCCGCATGTCGGTAAGCATTGTGCTGGTGTGCCGGGAACTGGGTTATTCGCAGGAGGAGCAATGGAGCTGCGTTGAGGGCTTTATTGCCGAATACTATGAGCAGATAACCGATTTTTGCAGGGGCAAAGAGGACCCTGGTAAATTTGTCGTGAACGAGGACGAGGCCAAGGGACCGGTCAAAAAGCTGCTGCGCAAGCTGGAGAAGCGCCAAGGCGGACATTTTCTGGAGAAGGTGACCTCCTTCATGCAGGATGGCCGGATCTTTCTGGAGAACGACGAGCTGCGAGAGCCTGAAGCCGGAGAACGTGCCGCGTTTGAGCAGGCCTGGCCTTCTTATCTGGAGACCCTCAATTCGCGGAGTTCATCCCCGGAACACTACGTGATCAAGGATGTGGCGGTCAAAGAAGGCTCTGGCACAGCTTCAATCGGACTGAAACGCTATTATATTCTGATAGAGGGCGAAGGTCACAGAGGAGCGGAAGATACGGTTCTGGAGGCCAAAGAGGTCCGCGTCCCGATCCCGGCCTATTTCCTGCCCTATTCGGAGTCTTTCTGGAACTATTTCGGGCATCAGGGCAAGCGGGTGACAGCGACGCAGCAGGCTATGCACCACAAGGCCGACCCTTACCTCGGATTTCTGACTATCGGAGAGCAGCACTTCTACGTCCGGGAACGTTCTCCTTATAAAAAAAGACTCCGCCTTTCCGATCTGGAATCGCCGGAAGATACGGAGAAGACCTTGACGCTCATGGCCCGTCTGACGGCCAAAATGCATGCCAGAGCCGATTCCGATGTGACGGACGGGCTTCTCCCCTACCACAGCGAGCGCGAAATCGCCAAGGCGATGGGCGAGGACCGTCAGGGGATCTCCTTCTTCATCTCACGCTGGGCAGCAGCCTATGGAGACCAGGTGGAGAAGGATTATGCCATGTTCAAAAAATGGGCCGCCTTGTCAGGAGCATCGGCTCCTGAAGACAGCCCATGAAGGTTATGAGGTGGTTGTCAGCCGGTCTGCTCTAGCTCTCCCGCTTAAGCAGCTTGCTGTTGGCGATGTAGAGCGTAATGACCAGTACCAGAATGGCTCCGGAATAGAGCAGCGTAGCCATAGGGGTCTCATGATCGACAATAATCAGCCGGATGATGGCTGTAATGCCGATATAGACAAAATAACGCAGCGGAAAATGATAGTGAGCCTCGAAGTATTTAATGATCAACGCGATAAACTCAAAGTACAGGAAGTAGATCAGCAGCGCTTCCAGCAGTTCCAGCTTGTTCAGATGGCCACCGTCGTTGATGAAGCCGAAGATCAGATAGGTCTCCTTGCCAAGCAGCACAACCAGTATGGCCGCCAGTACGACAAGCGATGCATTCAGTGTCCATTGCAAAATCAGGGGAATTAACGCAACCTTACTCTTCAGTTTCACCTGCTATCGCCTCCCGCCTCAAGAAGTAAAATCAGTATAAAAGTGATTTCGTTTTCAAGGCAAGCGGGGTATACTTCTGATATTAAGCCAGAGCACAATCATTACGGTAAAAAGGAGAATGTACCATGCCGATTAACCGGCCGCTCATCACCGACCGGGATTTCCAGGAAGCAATGGACAAGAAGCTTCCCGTCCGGGTATTCCAGGACGATCATCTCGTTAATTCAGGAGCGACCGTCGTCCGGTTCACCGACAGTGACATTATTATTCAATCAAGAGTCAGTGACCTTACCTACTATTCGCGCCGGGACTGCGAATTCTTCGAGGTCCGCTGACCCGGACGACTTCGGGCGCGCGGCAGAGTGCGGGCCGAAAACACTGTCCGAACTTTGGCCCAGGCCGGTTCAGTCAGTGAGCGCTGCAAGAAGTTATCCCCTAAACAGGCAAAGGCCGGATACCCGAGTTCACCCGGGTTCCGGCCTTTTCACATTATTGTGCCGATTATTTGCTGTTCTTAAGTTCCGGTCTGCCTGTGCTCATCTTCTCATTCAGGATCTCCTGAAAGCTGAGACCGGCCTCGCCTGCCGTGCCCCGCTTAGCCTCCATTACGGCCGGATGAGGCCGGAAATTCTGTTGATTGAACGCCATAAGATTATGTACATACAAATTCATGTGTTTCGGCCTCCTCAATCCTGGAATTAGGCCCTTCATGGACCCGATAACTTAAGAACGTTTACCCCCTTCTTTCCAATCCTAAACAGTTTTTGTGCATTCCCGGTAAAAATTGAGTCCATCGTCATAAATCACACTTGACTGCTAGGAAATAAGGGGCCGTTTATGGGGTGTTTATGGGACCGGGGAGAACCGGGAATAGCGTGGATTGTACGCCCTCCGTCCCAAGACAGTCGTCCCCCTTTTTCATTATGAAATCTTCCATTTTCTGCCGAACCGAAACAATGCTATAATTCTTGTGATTGTTCGGCCGCCGTCGGCCGGCAACAGTATATGTTGGAGGGGTATCATGGGTAAAATCTTCATTTTCGTGCTATTGTGGAATCTGGTCGGCAATCCGTTTCTCGCGCTGATCATTCTGCTGGCGATCCTGTATGTGCTGGACCGCCGTTATGTGGGGATCTTCCCCAGTGTTACAAGACCCTTCCGCAGAGCCAGGCAAATCTCCAGGCTCCGGACTCAGATTTCATTGAATCCCAATGATGTCACATCCAAATTCGAACTCGCCAGGCTGCTTGCCGAACGCAAGAAATATCGGGAAGCGCAGGAGCTGCTGCTGCAGATTGAAGACCGCTATGAGCACTCCGCTGAATACTGGACCGATTTAGGATATGCCAACATTCGGCTGGACCGGCTGGAGGAAGGCGAGCAGCAGATGCTTCGCGGACTTGAGATCAATCCAAGGGTGCAGTACGGCAGACCCTACTTAAGGCTGGCAGAGGCTTTCCGCCATTCGGACCGCGATAAAGCGCTGCGCTATCTTCGGGAATTTCAGGATATCCAGTCCTCCTCCAGCGAGGCTTATTATCTTCTCGGGAATACATACCGCGCGCTCGGCCAAAGTGCGGAAGCCAAGCAGGCGTTCTCGGAATCGGTCACTGTCTACCGTTCTCTTCCGAAATACAAGAAGCGTCAGGAACGGGGCTGGGCGCTGCGCAGCTTCCTGGCTGGCCTAAGATAAGAGTCAACAAGTATCCGCTCACCGGGACCGAATCTCTTGGAATACCCGGGTGAAATAACGCGTACCACAAGAAAGAGAGCCGCCCATTCCAGGCGGCTCTCTGTGTGTTGGATTCGGATCGAATCCTATCCGATTATGATGCTTATTCGCATTGATGGCTTATTCGAAGTTATCGTGCTTATCCGAACTTACAAGTTCAATCCATGCCGACCGGACTCTTCATTCTCCTTCGGCTTGAACGGCCACCAGTTGGCTCGGCCGAACATCCGTACCATAACCGGTACGAAGAACGGCAGGAACAGCAGCGCATACAGCGCAAGTCCGGAGAGAACGACGCTGGCGATCTGCATCATCGAGAGAACGCCGGACGGGATCATCGAGGCGAAGGTGCCGCCCAGAATGATGACCGCCGACAGGATGACGGTTCCCATATTTCGCATCGCATGCAGAATCGCGTCTTTAACATCCCAGCTCTGGTTCTCATTGAACCGGGACATGAGGAAGATGCTGTAATCGATCCCCAGCGCGATCAGCATGACGAAGCTGAAGAACGGCGTCGTCCACGTAATGCCGGAATAGCCCAGCAGATGGACAAAGATCGCTTCCGTAACGCCCATCGCTGTGTAGTAAGTCAAAAGCAGAGACAATATGAGATAAATCGGCATCACGATGGAGCGGAGCAAGAAGATCAGAATCAGGAAGATGCCGCCCAGCATGAGCATAACCGTTCGTTTATAGTCTTGATTGGAGATCGTCTGCAGGTCATGATAGGTGCTCGTTACCCCGCTGATCGCCACTTCCGCATTTTCCAGCTTCGTGCCTTTGACCGCACGTTCCACCGCCGCCTGGATATCATCCACCTTGTCGATGGCGGCCGTGCTGTATGGATTGTCGCGGAAGACGACATCCAGTGTCATCACTTTCTTGTCATCGGACAGATACGTATCGAAGATCTTCTGGATATCTTTCGATTCGAGCGCCTCTGCCGGAATGAAGAAGCCGCTCAGCTCATCGTTGCCAGCTGCCTGTACCTGGTCCAGATAATCCTGGGCCGATCCGAGGCCGGTAGAAATCTGCTTCAAGCCCGCTGCGCTCTGACTCAGTCCATCCGTCAGCTGCCCGATCTGGCCGGTCAGCTGGCCGACTCCCTCCGCGAGCTGCTTCTGTCCGCCCTGCAGCTCGTTAAGGCCGTTCGTGATGGAAGGAATCTTGCTGATAATCTGTCCTTGGCCGCTCGCGGCCTGATTCAGGCCGGTCTGGAGCTGGCCGATACCAGCAGCAAGCTTCTGAAGTCCTTGAGCCAGCGCATCCTGGCCGGCGACAGCCTGCTTATAGCCGGCGTTGGCCTGCTCGATGCCCTTGGCCGCGCCGCCAAGCTGCTGCGAAATCTGGCCGAGGCCGGAGGTCAGTTGCCCCACTCCCTCGCCGGTCTTCGTGACCGTTCCCTTGATTGTCAGGTAGTTCGCATCCTGCAGGAGCTCAGGATGGCCCTCTTCCAATCCGGTGAAATTGGCCCCGAGTCCGCTCAGCGCCGTTGATACGCCGGTCAGCTGTTCCTGAATCTGGCCGATTCCGCCGGTAAGGGCGCTCAGGCCGGAACCGACCTGTTGGTAACCGGCAAGCAGCTTCTTGTGCGCCGCGCTCAGCTGCTCTGCGCTTGCAGCGGCCTGCTGCAAGCCGCTCTTGATTTCGCCGGCTCCGGCGGAGCCGCTCTGGATGCCCTTCTGAATCTTCGTCAGTCCGTCACCAAGCGCGGCGATGCCTGATTTCAGCTCATCCGTACCTTCTGTCAGCTGCTTCGCGCCAGATACGGCTTGATTCAGCTTAGGCTCGTTTGCCTTAAGCTGCGAGCTTGCCTCGGACAATCCGCTCTGGATTTTGTCGAGACCCTCGGTGCTCTTGCCGATCCCTTCGGACAAGGTTCCGACCTGTGACGGGATCAGGAAATCGCTGATCAGCTCGCCGGTCGGTCGGGTCATGCTGCGCACAGTCTTGACGCCGTCAACACCTTGAACCTCACGGCTGATCTTTTCCGCAAGACCCATATACTCCGCATTGTCCATCTTGTCGTCGTTCTTGATCACAATCTTGCCAGGCATCGATTCGCCGGGGCCGAAGCTGTCGGATATAATGTTGAAGCCCTTGACCGAATCGTAGCGGTCGCCGATTTCCTCCAGGCTGTTGAACGACAGCTTGCCGGAATAAGTCAGCAGGAACGGTACAACAATTACGGCTACGATAAGCAGCGCCGCCCACGGTCTCTTCAGCGAGAAGGAGCCTGCGGCGCCCCAGATCCGGCTCTCGCTGTGCTCCAGCTTGCCTTTGGAAGGCCAGAACAGCTTCTTGCCCAGCACAGCCATAAAGAACGGGACGACCGTAACCAGAGCCAGCAGCATCACTGCAATCCCTACAGCAACGGCAACGCCTGAACGGTACAGCATGAACTTGGACAGGCCGATTGCCAGGAAGCCGACAAACACGGCAAGCCCGGAATAGAATACAGTCCCCCCTGCTTTGCGGTAGGTTTCCAGGATAGCTGTCTTCGTATCATCCGTATGCGCCAGCTCTTCCTTGAACCGGCTGATCAGCAGAATGCAATAATCTGTCCCGATCCCGAACATGACCGCCACCATGAAGATTTGCGTAAAGGTCGACAGCGGGAACTCGAAGCGGTCCACAAGGAACGCCACGACGGACTGAGATACGATATAGCTGATACCGACCGTCAGAAGCGGCACGAAAGGCGCCACGAACGAGCGGAACACGACGAACAGAATGAGCAGAATGAAGATAACCGTAATATACTCGGATTTCTTCAGACCGGCTTCCGAGCTGAGAATGGTGTCCTCGTTGATCAATCCTTCGCTTGTCAAATAGTGGTCGGCGTCAACGTCTTTCAGAAGCGGTTCAACTTTATCCGGTAAATTCTTGACGTTGTCCTCCCCGCCCTTGACCGACAGCGCAACCATTATCGTCTTGCCGTCTTTGGCGATCAGCGTGTCCTTAAGCGTCTCTTGGGAAAAAGGATCGGTGATGCTGTCCAGGTTCAGCTCATCCTTGTTCGCGCTTAGCTTCTCGACGCCCTGCTTGACGCTCTCCTTCTCCTTCTCGCCTATGCCTTTCGGGTTGTTAAAGACGAGCGCAACCTGCTTGAGGCTATCGCCGCCCTTTGCCCCTTCAACCTCCTTCAGGATCTCCGAGGCTCTGGAAGAGGAATATCCGTCCGGAACGGAAATTTGCCCTTTCTCCCGAACCAGATCCGAGAAGGATGGGGCCGTCATGACCAATACAACTGCCGCCGCCAGCCATATGGCGATAATGGCCCATCTTGCTTTCAAAATCGTCTTCATTCTTCTTGACCTCCTGATTCCTTCATCAGATCCGCCAGCTTCTCGAACATGGAAATAAACTGCTCGATCTGATCTTCATCAAAATGCAGCAAGTATGGAGTGAGGATCTCCGATACGTTCTGATTCGCCTCATCGAACACTTGGCTGCCCAGACTGCTGATGGTCAAATAGACCTGTCTGCGGTCGCTCTCGTCCCGTGTGCGATCAATGAGCCCTGCCTCCACAAGCCGGTTGACGATCGCGGTGATGGAGCTTTTGCCCACACAGCAAGCTTCTGCGAGAAAGGTGGACGTACATTTCTCCTGTCCGTGAATCAGCCGGAGAATCGTAAATTGGTCGCTTGTAAGCCCCTCCGCGATGCCCTCCCTGATCCGCGCGCCGATTCTCCGCGTAACAATCTGATAGGCATCCAAGTAACGATTAATCAGCTGTGCAGTCTCGTTGTTCATTTGATGCGATCTCCTTCTCATTTAGTTCACCAATAGAACTATTTCACTGTAAAACTATATGTCATCCACCCGGTGTTGTCAAGAAACGAGATGAAAAACATCTCGGGTTTGCAGAAAACCTGAGTTCCAACCATCATTAAATCAAGGATCAACGAAGCCTCATTCCGTATATAAAAAAGAGCGTCCAAATCCGTCAAACGGTTCAGACACTCTGTGTATACTCATTCAATTGAGTTCCTGTAAGGACGCCGCCAGCTTAATCCTCTTCCGGCTCCTCTACCTCATAGACGCAGCGGAGCACTTCGGCTCCGTTCGGACCGTCGCCGAGCGAATAGACCATGAAGCCCAGCGCGCGATAGAAATCAGCTGTCGATTCATCGGTAGTCTCCGCTACGACATAACGGGGATTCCGCTGTGTCATTAGCTCCAGAATCATGCCGCGCGCATAGCCTTTCCCGCGGTTCTCCGGAAGAACGGCAATATGCCGCAGTTCCAGCGAGCCGTCTTCCGTCTCCTCGAAGCCGACCAGTCCGACGACCAGCCCGTCATCCTCCCAGCCGAAGAGTTCCAGCCCGGAATTATGCTGGTATTCCAGCGCCGCATGCTCAAGTGCCGATGGATCTCCCGCGACCGCATAGGACATCAGCTCCGCGATTTCGGCTGTATCAAATCTAGATTTCAAATCGGTTAGCATTGTTTCATTCACCCGCTCTTTCGAAAGAACCGGGAGCACAGCCTCAGCAATCCGTAGCCTATCCATACCCCAAGCCCGTTTAAAATGATGTCATCCACATCAAAGCTTCCTGCCCGCAGCAGCATCTGCAGGATCTCCACGAGAAAGATCCCGGGAATGAACCACAGCAGCAGTTCAAGCAGCGACCTCATCCTGCATGATGGCGGAAGCAGCATGCCTAAGGGCACGAATACCGCAACGTTCCCCAGAAGGTTAACCGCCACAATCTGCGGAGGAAGCCACGCTGCCGCTCTAAGATACAGCCGGATTGTGTTGAACGGAACCAGGTTGTAGCTCAGCGGTTCATCCATGGCCAGATGCACGCTTCTTCCGAATCCGAAGAACATCCAGTAGATCAGGCAGGCGGCATACAGCACTAGGCACACGGCAGCGGCGACCGAGCGTTCCGGTCTGTCCCGGCGTTCCTGTGTCAGCCGGGACCGATGCTTGTTCGTTATCAAGCCTTCTCCTTGGCTGTAATGATGTCAATTGTACCGTCGCTTTTGCCCACAATGGCCATATTGGCAATCCCGATGAACAAGCCATGCTCCACGACTCCAGGAAGAGCCTGCAACGCTGCCGCTACCGCAGCCGGATCTTCAATGGCGCCAAAGCGGCAGTCAGCAATGTAATTGCCATTGTCCGTCTTGTACAGCTCGCTGCCTTCGCGCCGAAGCTCCGCCTCACAGCCCAGCTTGAGAATATCCTTAAGCGTCCACTCCCAGGCGAACGGCACAATTTCGACCGGCAGCGGGAACTTGCCCAGTGTCCGGACCGCCTTGCTCTCATCCGCCACTACGATCATCCGATCGCTGCCCATGGCGACGATCTTCTCGCGCAGCAGGGCGCCGCCGCCGCCCTTGATCAGCCGCAGACTGCCGTCCAGCTCATCGGCTCCGTCGATGGTCAGATCCAGGCGGTCGACTTGCGCAAACGGGACGAGCGGGATGCCCAGCTCGCGGGCCTGCTCTTCGGAAGCGACCGAGGTCGCAACCGCCGTAATTTGGAGTCCTTCCTTGACCCGTTCACCCAGCTTGTTGATCGCAAAGTACGCTGTAGAACCCGTGCCTAAACCCACTTTCATGCCATCTTTTACATAATCAACCGCCGCTTCGGCAGCAAGCTGTTTCATATTCATTTGGTTGCACCCCTATTAGCCGTTATAATGAGAACATCATGACCTTAAACCCATTGCTTCCGGGAGGAAAAGACGAAATGAGAACCGAAAATCAAATTAAATCGAAAATCAACGAGTTAACTCTTCAGCGGCGGTCTCTGGATTCGCGGATCGAGCCGCTTGCCGGCCAGGACCCGCTGCGCAGCAGCCTGCTCTCGCAAAAGGAGCGGATTGAGGATATGATCCTCATGCTGGAATGGGTGCTCAATGAGCCGCAGGGCAAATATCACGCCTGAAACGGCCTTCATCCCGGATTAAGCAAGCCGCCTATATCTTAACATGACAGGCCCCGCTTATGGAATGCACCTTCGGGATTTTTTCGCCGGAGGCCATGTTAATCGGCCTTCTGACGCGAATTATAAAAGTTATTTTGAAATAATCAAATTAACAGTTGAATCTTCGATACCATTGTTTCATAATGGAATTGTCCAACTGCTAGAACATTTGTGAAAACCAGAGGAGGATACAGGAATGAAGTTTTTCTTGGATACTGGCAACATTGAAGAAATCAAACGCATCACGCGTCTCGGACTGGTTGACGGCGTAACGACGAACCCGTCACTTATCGCAAAGGAAGGCAGACTCTTCAAGGATGTCATCAAGGAAATCGTTGAAATCGTCCCCGGTCCTGTCAGTGCCGAGGTTATCGGCCTGAAAGCGGCCGAAATGCTCGAAGAAGCGCTGGAAATCGCTGAATGGGGCTCCAACGTCGTAATCAAGCTGCCTATGACAGAAGATGGCCTGGAAGCCTGCTATGAGCTGACCAAGAAAGGCATCAAGACCAACGTAACCCTGATCTTCTCCGCTGCTCAAGGCCTGATGGCTGCCAAGGCGGGCGCTACTTACATCAGCCCGTTCGTCGGACGTCTTGACGATATCGGTGTAGACGGCATGAAGCTGATCAAGGATCTGAAGACGATCCTGACCAATTATGGATTGAAATCCGAAATTATCGCCGCCAGCATCCGAAATATTGCCCATGTAGAGCAAGCCGCCCTTGCAGGCGCCCACATCGCTACTATCCCGGGCTCCCTGCTGCCGACTCTGTGGAAGCATCCGCTAACCGACAACGGTATCGAACGCTTCCTGAAGGACTGGGAGAAGGTTCCGCAGGTTACCAAGCAGGCTTAATCAGCGCCAGCCGGCACATGCACCGACTTCACGCAGAAGAGGAAAATGCCGGACGCGGCACAGCTCTTGTTCCTTTTATTGGGAACAAGAGCTTTTTATTATGGATATGAAGAGAAGCTGCCTTGCCCCGCTTGAAATGTCTTCAGGTTTCCCCTACCATGTTACATACAGCTTCATACAGGCAACCACAAGCAAAGGAGCAACTGAAATGACAACACCCACTCTGGACCAGTCCCTTGGATTTCTGATCGGCTCCGCCTACCGGCGTCTGTCCACCCATTACGCCCGTGAGCTCAAGCCCTACGGCATAACCCCCGAGCAGTGGACCGTCCTCTACACCATTGTCAGCTATCCCGATATCAATCAGAAGGCGATCGCCTCGCATGTCGACAAGGACCAGCCCACCACCGCACGGATTGTCGAGCTGCTGGAGAAGAAAGGCCTGATTACAAAGACCGTGTCGGCAACCGACCGCAGAGCGTATCTGCTGAACGCAACCGCCGAAGGCCAGGCTCTTCTGGCCGCAACAAGACCCGTTGAGCAGCAGCATCTCATTTCCGCCTTCGCCGGCCTTTCAGAGAGCCAGCTTCGTGAACTTCGGTTCATGCTGGACACCATCCGGAGAAACACCGGCGAGCCGTATGAAGATTAACCCGGCGCCCGCCCTTTGCGGCGAAGGCCGCCCCCAGGTGCAGCGGTCCCCGCTTGAAATTCCGGCTTCTTCCGTGCTTCCCCGTTACCGTTGTTCTCGTCCTTACTTCCCTTGCTCGGTTTGATGGCGAACAGCGTCAGCAGCAGACCGGCCGCGCCAGCGCCCGGCATTGTGCCGAACAGCGCCCAGCGCCCGGCATTCATCAGCAGCGATACGACCGGCGGGCCGAGCGAGACGCCGATAAACCGCATGCTGCTGTACAGCGAGGTGATGGTTCCCCGGTTCTCCTTGTCAATCCCTTCCGTAATCAGAGCATCCAGGCAGGGCAGCGCGATTCCGATTCCGATCCCTCCCGCTCCGAGAAGTCCGACAATCACGGCGATCCCCTTGAAGAAACCGGCTGCAGCCATCGCCGCTGTCAGCAGCGACATGCCGCCAAATCCGAGCCATTTCATTCTTTTTTTGTTGTTGCCGATAAGCTTGCCTGCACCATAGGATGCAAGACACAAAAGCGCCAACGGAATAGCGAGCACCAGTCCCTTCAGTGAACCCCGCAAGCCGTATTTGAGCTCCAAAATCTCGGACAGATAGAACAGCACGCCGAATGTGACGAACATGCAGATGCAGCCGGCTGCGAAGATCGCGTATAGCCAGCGCCCTTTTTGCCGGAGAATATCCCGAATTCCCGAGAGGAACTCATGAACCGTCGAGCTGCTCTTGGACATGCTCCGGGGGCTTTTTACCAGAAACAGAACAAGCAGGAATGAAATCAGGCACAGGACCGGTATGGTGATAAAAGGAAGATACCACAGGAGCGCGCCCAAAAAAGCGCCCAGGATCGGACGAGGCCGCTGAAGAACTTACAGTTTTTCAATCTTGGTGAGAAGTGAATACGTAAAAAAGACATCCATTCCCAGTATATGGGGGAGGGTGTCTTCTTTTTAGGGGCGTATTGCTCCTTATCCTTACTCTGCTATCTTTAATATTCGTTTTAGGTTTACAGCAAATATGGCCATCGCACCTTGTAACTGCATGCCAAGCAGACCCGAGGATATCGCTACATCATACCCGTGTCCATGTTTAAGCTCACTGTTCTTCGCTTCAATTTTGTAACGTTCCTTCGCTTTTGTCTTAAAATACTCCGTTTCCTGGAACGCCATCTGCTCCGTGTGCTCTTCAGATTTAATCGTTACGGAGTAGGTCTTGCTCTTGGCTCCTTCTTTGTAGCAGCCTTCCCTAAGCGGGCAACGCTTGCATTGATCCACATCAAAATAATAGGTAGTCTGCTGGTTTTGGCCCTCGCCCTTCTTGCCTTGCCGAGCCTTCCGAATGGCCATGTGTCCAGCTGGACATACGTACATGCCTGCATCTTTGTTGAACAAAAATTCGTCTTCTTTCTTTCGCGCGCCCTGCGTAATGAGCGGATTTAGTTTGGAAACCAGTTCAATTTCATTTGTTTTCGTGTAAGCAATATTTCCTTTTTCTGAATAGGCTGTATCCCCAATCACCGTTTTGACCTGCATGCCAGCCGCTACGCTCTTTTCGATGAGCGTCTGCAATTGCTTGCCGTCATTCTGTTCGCCTGTTGTAATTACAGCCGCTGTAATGATCCGTTCTTCGGTCATCGCAAGATGAGTTTTGTATCCAAAAAACGCGGAATCTGCACTCTTATGTCCCACGCGCGCATCCGGATCTGCCGCCAAACGAAGCTGCTCAACATCATCCGCAACCGTTTCTTTTAGCAGGTTGAGCGGCTCCAGAATTTTGGGCACCTGTGCAATGCCGCTCTCGTTTTCGATGAAGTGGACGAGTTTTTGGCAGTATGTAAGTTCATCCTCGAGTTCGCTCGTCGTATTCTTTGCCGGCATCTTGGCCTTGGCCGATTCATCCATGGTATACACGGCTTTTCGTAATTTACGTGCACGGTCTTGCAAAATTTCTTGGGGCGTTTTTTGGTTGTAGCGTGCTTTCGTATGCGTTGCGTCGACGATGATGGAGTTGCTCTTCAGGATATTCTGCTCGATGGCAAGTTCTACGGTCTTACCAATGAGCATGTCCAAGAGATTCATGTCTTTCAACCGCAGTTTACGGAATTTCGTCAGAGAACTGGGGTCGATTACCGAGTCTTCTGGTGCCATGCCAAGAAAAAATTTGAACGAGAGGTCGTACTTTGAACGCTCAACAATATCTACGTCAGACAATTCAAAGATTGCCTTCAGAAGCAAGTATTTAAACATGCGAATAGGGTCAATGGCGTTGCGTCCATTGTCCAAGCAGTATTTCTTTTCGAGTTCCTCGTATATGAAAGTGAAGTCCACCAAATCGTTAATTTGACGAAGCATATTGTCCTTTGGTACAACGATGTCATACAATGCCGCGTAAGGACTCAGGATTAAAGTTTGTTGTTGCCGTATCATCCGCACTCACCCGCTTTTCGTTATGACTCCATTATACAGAAAAAGGTACAGCCTCTTCAATTTAATTGAAAGACTGTACCTTTTTCTATGAGATGGACTTTTTCAGTGGCCTCGGATCGGACTCAGCACTTTGCCGAAGGTGTTGGAGGTTTCAATCAGTCCCAGACTTCGGCTGACCTCCTCTTCATCCTCGAACAGATCTCCAACGAACGGAATCACAATGGGAAAAGCGCCCGCCGCACCGATTCCTTGCAGCAGCCGCCCTCCCAGAATCGTCCAGTAGGCGGATGTTCCGCTCATCAGCCACGCCGCGGCCGCCGAGACGGCTCCGCCGAGCGCGGCGATGATTAACGCGGGCAGGATAACCGCCTTTCGGCCGAAACGGTCCGATAAGTAACCTGCGACCGGAATCATGATAATGGCTACGACTCCATAAATAGTGATGATCATACTGACCTGAAATGAGCTGATGGACAGCTCACGGGCTATTTGCGGCAGCACCGGAAGCAGCATGGAATTGCCAAGCGTCATGATCAGTGGAATTGAGGCAAGCGCCAGCATGTCCCATTTTTTGGTATTCATGAACGGCCCACCTTTAACAAGAAGTACACGGCACCTCTATAATGTGGTCCTGGCGGGTCGATTATGCATGGCATAGCACTAGAAAAGCCTTCCCCGCAGATCGGAGAAGGCTATTATCGATTCTGGCCGCAGCGCATTGAGTTTGGTTCTCTGCAGTGAGTTTGGTTCTCTATTGTGCACCGGCCGCTATTGCAGCGATTTGACGTGTACTCCCTCATCAGGAGCTGTAACGGGAATGAACCGGCTTGGCGTTCCCGGTGAAAAAATATGCAGAACGTGCATGGCGCGCGTGCAGGCTGTATAGAACAGCTTGCGCTCGCTCTCCCGGGTGTAGCGCTCCTCCGAACCGTCGTAGATAATGACGGCATCGAATTCGACCCCTTTGGCCAGATAGGCCGGCAGGACAAGCGTCCCTTTCTGGAAGTTCGGCGTATCCTTGGTTACGAGCTGAACGTCAAGCCGTTCCTTGAGCAGGGCATGCACCCTTGCGCTTTCCTCTGCCGTTTTGCAGATGACTGCAGCATAGTGATAGCCCTGGGCATGCAAATTCCGGATATCGGCTTCCACCTCGGCCAGAAGCTCATCGCCTCCGCCAACCTGACGGACAAGCGGCGCCTCGCCTTGCCGGTTGAACGGTACAATCCGTTCGCCCCCCGGAATCATCGACCGGGTAAATTGCACGATCTCGTAGGTGGAGCGGTAGCTGCGGGTCAGGGAGACCACTTCCGTATTCTCTTCTCCGTAAATGCTGACGAGACCGCCGAGTTCCCCAAGCGCTTCGCCCTGGGCATAGATGGCCTGGTTAAGATCGCCGAGCACCGTCATCTTGGCCCTCGGGAACAGACGGCGCAGAAACTCAAGCTGGAACGGCGAATAGTCCTGTACTTCGTCCACGAATACATAACGGATCGCTGTATTGGTATGGAAGCCCTGGCTGAGCTCCTTCAGGTACAGAAATGGAGTGGCGTCTTCATACGCCATAGAGCCTTCGGAGAGAGCGTCCAGCGTCTGCCGGCAGACGGAGCTCCAGCTGTCCGGAAGCGATATTCCCTTATTCAACTTCTCCAGCAGATCACGGTCCTGGAAGAGGCGGGAATACAGCCCCTTGGCATCCACGAACCGGTTGCGCTTGATCCAGCCCCGAAGCGGCTTCAGCCGCTGGCTGACGATATACCGGGCCAGCATTTCCTTTTCGGTGTCGAAATCGTCGAAGGTCTCTTTCTTGCCCCGCTGCTTGCGCCGCATCATTTGATAGGCGCGGTGGTACTCGTCCGTATCCATTACTTCCATCTGATCCTCGACCCAGGCGGCGCTCCGCTCGCTGTGGCTGAATTCGGCGACCTTTTTCAGCAGCCAGCCTTTCATAAGCTCAATCCGGTTCGCGAGCCGGATCGCAGGATCATAGCTGTAGAACTGCCTCTCCATCTCCTCCTTGCCCACGATCGCACGCCCCTGAAAGGTCAACGGCTTGAACAGCATCCCCTCTGCCTCAAGCCGGGTCGCGTACCGGCGAATGGCGTCGAGGAAGCCTACAGAGGACTTATAGGCAATCCCGTCTCGCCGCGCATCAATCTCGGGGCCTTCCGGACTGTTCAGCAGCGTCTCTGTCTGGCTGAATACGTCCTCCAGCTGAAATTCCTGGCCCAGCCGGTGCTCCAGATACATCTGGAACGTGGTCTGCTGCATGTTGTCTTCTCCGAGCTCTGGCAGTACGGTAGACACGTAACTGTTGAACAGCGGGTTCGGCGAGAACAGCAGCACCTGGTCGGCCTGCAGATTGTCTCTGTATTTATAGAGCAGATAGGCAACGCGCTGCAGGGCAGCCGATGTCTTCCCGCTTCCGGCCGCTCCCTGTACGACGAGCATCCGGCTCCGGTCGTTCCGGATAATGGCGTTCTGCTCTTTCTGGATTGTCGCGACAATGGATTTCATCCGGTCGTCCGCACTGTGGCTGAGCACCTGCTGCAGCAGTTCGTCGCCAATCGTCACCCCGGTGTCGAACATAACCTCGATCACTCCGTCATCGATGACGAACTGCCGCTTCAGGCTCATCTCGCCGTTGACCGTTCCAGCCGGTGTTTCGAAGGAGGAGGTTCCCGGAGCTCCGTCATAATACAGACTGGAGATCGGCGCCCGCCAGTCGTAGACCAGGAAATTCCCGTCATCCTCCATCAGCGAGCCAATGCCAAGATAGATCTGCTCGGTCTCTCCGTCCGGCGCTTCAGCGAAATCAATGCGCCCGAAGTATGGCGAAACCACCAGCTTCCTGTATTTCTTCAGCGCCTTGCTGGACTGCAGGTGATGGCGTTCGCGCTCGTTGAGCACCTGGGCCTGCTGCCGCAGGCTGGTCGATGTCTCGCCGAGATCGTCCGGGCTGCTGAAGTTGACGGTGACCTCTTCCCAGAAATCCTTCCGCAGCTCGACAACGTCGCTCCGGTGCAGCCCAAGCTCCTCCGACAGCGCCCTTATGTGCTTTTTCAGAAGCCCGGTTACCCCGTCTACTCTTTTCTGTTCTGCCTTCCATTCGGCCTCTTGATTAGACACGAAATTCATCCCCTTTTATAGGTTGACACTATAATTCATTCATGATAAAATATATTAGAGTTACTATGTTTTTTTGAGTTTTATTAATGTGGCATTTTTCAATTTTATCAATTATCGCCTGTCAGATCAAGTATTGACACTGAACTCCTTATGAAATATAACAATCCGGTTCCTTCGCGGAACCGGATTTTTTGTTGGCTTTTCCTGCCCTATTTTTTATCGTCCTTTTTATCGTCCGCGGCCCGGTTGATCTGCTCCGCGACCCGGTCCAGTCTTTCCAGCTGATAGCCGTAATCATACACCGCCCCCGCAATAACCGCCAGCCTCAACCGGCTCGTGTTGCCCGGCTGGTAGCCCATGACAACCGATTCCAGAAACCGGTCATTGTCTTCGCCGAGCGGATCGGTATCGTTCAGTCCCGGCTTGATCTTGTTCTGAAACTTCAGCAGGATATGCTCATGATACCGGATCAGCAGCTCCAAATGACGGTCAAACTCTTCGTCGGTGTCATCGCCCCGCTCAGCCTGGAAATAATGCCGGTCCACCGCATCCAGCACCTCAAAGCCCTTCTGCAGCGATGCCAGCATGTTCTTGTAGACAACCAGTTCCCTTGTCTGGCTGTACTTGGGGCGCAGCAGCTTCTTCTGTTCTTCTTCGAACAAGGCGTATTTATCCGCCAATGAGCGAATCGAGCCTTCAAGCGCATTCTTCTCGTCCCTGAACACGCTCTCCTTCATTTCATGTGATACGGCTGTCCTCATGAGCAGGGATAAGCTGCTGAACACATTTTCAATCTGATTGATGTACTGCTTGCGCGGCTTGGGCGGGAAGACCAGTATATTAATGACAAAAGCCGAGACTATGCCCGTCATCAGAACGAGGAACCGGTTCAGCGCGAACTGCCACTGGCCCGAGGCTTCCATCACGGATATGACGGTGACGAGCGTCAGTCCGATCGTATCCGAGCGTTTCATCTTCATGCTCAGCATAATCACCAGAATACATACGATGCCGATGGCGATGGGCTGGCTGGACAGCAGCATCCCGCCGCCAAGAGCAATGATGGCACCGATCGTGCTGGTCTGGACCTGATCCAGAAAATGGCGCCAGGAACGGTATATGGAGGGCTGCATCGCAAAGATTGCCGCAATTCCCGCCCCCGTGGACGAAGGGAATTTCAGCAGCGCGGCCACATATAGGGCAAGCGTGACAGCAAGTCCCGTTTTTAGTACGCGTGCGCCAAAATTCAAGGCTCATCCTCTCCTTATCATATTATGCCGGAACATATCGCATCTGGTTCTATATTATTACCCGCGTTTCTTTCCGATTATCTGGAAATACTGTAGGATGCAGTCCAATTCCTGACGGAAAAGAGGTGACATCCATGAAGCCACTAATAGTGAAAGCGGCCGTTCTTTCGGCTGCCCTCTGCATCGCGCTGTCGGCGGAGGCGTCTGCCTCAGCTTGTCCGGAGTCTCAGGCCGGACAGACATCTAATGCGGCGTTCGCCCCTGCGGATTCGCGGGATGACTCCAAGCAGCCGGAGAAGCATCGGGGCAAAGGGCATTTCATCTTCCGTGAAAGCGCCGGGCTGTTCGGAATGGAAGGCCAGGAGCTGCACCAGGCTCTTAAATCAGGCAAAAGCCTCGCCGAAATCGCCAAAGAGAAAAAAGGCTGGAGCGAGGAACAGTATGTACAGAAGCTGACCGAGAAAGCAGGTGCCCGGATCGACGAGGCTGTAGCCGTAGGACGGCTCACCCGTGAAGAAGGCGCCAAAATCAAGGCAGGCCTGCCCGCTATGCTCAAGGCCAAGATCAACCTGAAATGCGCCGAGTTCGGACATGACCGGCTCCAAAGCCCGGGCACGCATCAGAATTAGCACATGGCCAGCTTAGTTTCAGCCGGACATCGCCCTTAAGGCGCGTCCGGCTGTTTGCGCTGCCCAGGCTCACCGGGAGGAAGTTATCCTCCTTCAGGCGGCCTTCTTGTTCGATTGGCGCTTGTTCAGAGCGCTCCTCCAGGTCTCGAACAGAACGATGGACAGCATCAGCCAAGCGCAGCTTGCAGCGTAGCCTCCGATAACGTCGCTGGGATAATGGACGCCGAGATATATCCGGCTCCATCCGATCGCTGCCGTCAACAGGAAGCAGACGAATACCAGCAGAACGCGGCCGGTTCTGGAGGGGATGTGCCGCCACAGCAAAAATGTGAGCGTCCCGTATACGGTAAATGCCGCCATAGAGTGTCCGCTTGGAAAGCTGAATCCGGCCTCTTCGATGATCCGATGGATATTGGGGCGCTCGCGGTGTAACAGACTTTTCAGAACACTGTTCAGCATGTGGGAAGTTGCGCCTGTCCAGAGAAACAGCACCAATTCAAACCGGTGTCTGAACAGCAGAAACAGTGCGACTATAATAGCTAACGAAAGCGGAACCACAATTTTCGACGAGCCGACCAGTGACAAAACCTTGGCCAGAGACGTCAAACCAGGCGATTCGGCGGATTGAACGGCGGAAATGATCCACGCATCCCACGACTTTGTCAGATTGTAGGCTACCATCAAAGCGATAACCCCGAAAATGCCTGTAAACAAAAGAAACAGCTTGAAACCTCTAGACCTGCGGCCCCAAATCATTCTTACTATCCTCCTATGTAATGCAAGGAAGAGGGAGACCGTTTCCGGTATGTCCCTGTTCCATGCTATACTTGATGCAGTTACTCATCCCAAAAAACTGGAGTGCTGCCAAAGTGGAAAATCAAAAGCTTCAGGAGCGCATGCTGAGCCAATTCGTTCAAAACAAAGTACCGTTAACCATCTTCACCACCAACGGGGTCAAAATTCAGGGAATCATGACCTCCTATGATGCTTACACCCTTACACTTCAAGGGCAGCATGACGGCAGACAAAATGTTCTGTTCAAATCGGCCGTCTCAACCATCGTTCCGTTCAAACCGGTGTCGCTTCGTTAAGCGACAGACGATTCCGCGATTAATTTACGCCCGGATCTCGACCGGTTTGACGCAGACCGGTTTGGATACCTCGGCTTCAACACCGGTGAAAGCCAGTCTGCCGCTAGCGGCATTTCTACTAAAGACGACAAGGTTGTTGCCGTCCCGGTTGGCGCAGATCAGGTAGGCTCCGTCCGGAGTCAGCGCAAAGTGCCGGGGATGGCCTCCGTGGGTCGAGACATGCTCCACATATTCGAGCTTAGCCGGACCATTCACTTCATACACGACGATGCTGTCGTGACCGCGGTTGGAGCCGTACAGAAACCGGCCGTCGGGAGATAGCGTGATTTCGCCGCAGGTGTTCTCGTCTTTAAAGTCTGATGGAAGAGCCGGATAAGTCTCCGCCAACGTCAACTGACCTTTCTGGGCGTCGTATGTAAAAGCGGTGATTGTCGAATCGACTTCGTTGATGACATAAGCGGAATGCCCGTCTGGATGAAACGTGAAATGCCGAGGTCCCGCGCCCGGATGAAGCTTCGTGTCGCCATGCAGCTCAAGCTTGAGCGTATCCCGGTCCACCCGGTAGCCTCGAATCAGATCGAGACCAAGATCGCATACGAACAAGTAGCGTTCGTCTGGACTGAATATGGCGCAGTGCGGATGAGGCCGGTCCTGGCGTACAGGGTCGGCTCCGTGGCCTGCATGAAGGGCTGTGTCGGTCAGCTTGACCGTACGACCTTCATTGTCAAGCTCGACAATGCCAATCTTGCCTCCATGATAGCTCACAACGGTTAGAAACCGGCTTGATGAATCCCGGTTGATGTGACAAGTCGTCGTCTGGACTCCGTTCTCAGCCTTCATCGTACCCGTACGGCTCAATTCCCCGAGGGTTCCGGACTTAACATCAATCGAATAGGCAGCAACTTCTCCTTCTTTAACTCCATCGGAATTTACACATTCCCCTATGGCGTAAAGGCGCTTGGTTCCAGCGTCGACATTCAGAAACGTCGGATTCGCAATGCCGTCCGTTCCGCTAAGCCGTTCAAGCTTCCCCCCGCCCTCTGCTTCAAAACGGTATACATGAATTCCATCCTTGTCGGATGGGGAGTAGGACCCCACTAGCAACAGCAGCTCTGCAGTATTGTTCATTTCTCTCTCCTCCTCGGTATCTTGCCGGAACTGCAGTATGGCATATGTTCCGTGATTCTTATTTAATGTACAGTTTTTCACCGTCAATGACAAATCCGACATTCGAAAAGTCAAAAATAGTTTAAAAATAAGTCTTTTCAACTCCTGACTGCCGTGTTATAATGAAAGCGCTAACATACATTAAAATATTTATAAGGGGGAACAGGAATGAGCAGCATTCTACTGGAAGCCAGAAATGTATATGAGGACTTCGAGGTGGAAACGGACGTTCTGTTCTTTAAGGTCGGAGATCACGACCTGGTCATTTTTCACGGCAGAAACTACAACATTAAAAAGAGAATGTCTGCCGAACAGCTGAACCGGTTGCTGCAATCTTCGAGCTACTATCATGTACAAGGCGGCGTGTACATTAATTTGAACAAAGTCACTTCCGTCGAAGATGACTGCGTGTATTTTGGAGACAAGAGCTGGTACGCCAAACGGGTCCGCATTCCGAGAAGAAAGCAGGATCATATCCGCCAACTGCTCAACACCCGTATTTCCTAAAGCGGTTACAGACTTCGAAACGGCAAAAGGCCGGAAGACATGGAAATCCGTGTTTTCCGGCCTTTTGCCGTGTTTTGAAGCCTTTCTTTACAAAGAAAGCGCATTTTTTATGCTCTCTTAAGGTTTAGTGGCATTTTTTCTGGTAAAGTGGTTGAAGACAGGCATCACCTATAATTGAAGGGAGTCATAGTAGCAATGGACGAAAAGAAGTTTGAAGAGAACGAACAAAGGAACAACACGACGGACGCGGAGGTCGCCGAAGTCGATAACACAAAAGAGGTAATCCCCGTGATGGACAGAGCCGGTGAACAGCCCGCAGGCGTTCCGGCACGTCCCCGCAGCGTCAATGCATGGATGATCGCCTCTGTCGTTCTGGTGGTTGCGCTGATTATTGTATTGATCAAGCCACCATTCCAGAAAGCTGACGGCGATACTCCGGTCGCAACGGTCAACGGTAAGGATATTACGAAGAATGAACTTTATGACAAGCTGGTCAAAGCAGGCGGCGAATCCACGCTGCAATCGATGATTACGCAGGAACTGGTTGACCAGGAAGCCGATCGGAACAAAGTTACGGTTAGCGACGCCGACATTCAGGCCGAAATCAAAGATCTTCAGGAACAGTTCGGCGGCGAGTCCGGCCTCGAAAGCGCTCTGTCCCAAAGCGGCATGACGATGGACGACTTGAAGGAGCAAATGCCTCTGCAGGTCAAAATCCGCAAGCTGCTCGAGCCAAAAGTAACCGTCACCGACGACGATATCAAGAAATACTATGACGAGAACAAAGCTTCGCTCGGCAGCGAAGAAGAAGTTCGCGCTTCCCACATCCTGGTAGCAACCAAAGAAGAAGCCGACGCCATCGAGAAGCAGCTGAAAGAAGGTGCAGACTTCGCCACTCTGGCGAAGGAGAAATCCTCCGATACAGGCTCCAAGGATAAAGGCGGGGACCTCGACTACTTCAAGAAAGGCGACATGGTGGCTGAATTTTCGGATACCGCGTTCAAGATGAAGGTCGGAGAAATCAGCGAACCGGTCAAGACGGAATACGGTTATCACATTATTAAGGTAACCGACCATAAGGATGCCGTTACACCGACACTTGAGAACTCCAAGGACAAGATTCGCGAGAAACTGATCACCCAGAAAATCTCCGAAATGTCCTCCACTTGGATGCAGGATCTGACCAAGGGAGCCAAGATCACCAATACGCTGACAGACGCCAAGAAAGCGGAAGCTTCTGCAGCTCCTGCTTCCTCCTCCGCTCCTGCAGCCAGCGCAGCGGCAAAATAATAATTAACCGTTCTGCCAAGACCGGACAAGTCCTTTCGAACCCTAGCGTTCGAAAGGATTTTTTTATGCTTATCAACGTGTAGTTGTATGCACTCCTCCACTCATCTGTATAAAAAAGGAATTGCGCGCAAAGAGTATTAGACAGGAGGTGTGCGCAATGCCTACCCGGCGACAATCTCAAAATCAATCAGCTGCGTCCGCAAGCACCGGGACACAGAACTCCCCTCTCTCCTCCTCTCTTGAGGAAAATATGAACCGGATCCGGCAAGATTTGGGCGGCAGTTCCGACTTGACCATCCGCACGATTAAGCTTGCCGGAGCAGACCTGCAAATAGGTGCCGTCTAAATCGATGGGATTGTGGACAAGGCGCTGGCAGACAGCTTCGTCAGTCATTTGACGTCGTTCAACAGCAGCGCAGAGTTCGGCGACGGAATGCCGATAGCAGGGCTTTTTTTGTCTTTTGCCCAGGAGAAGGCAATCAGTATGACCAAGCAGATAGAAATTAAAGATTGGGACAGTCTGTATACCACACTTCTGTCGGGCTGTACAGTCGTTGTTATCGACGGGCTGGACCGGGGGATTGGAGCTGAGATGAGCGGAGGCGAGACCCGTCCCATATCGGAAGCTGCCACCCAGGTGTCCATCCGGGGCTCTAAGGAGTCGTTCTCCGAAACGATCGGGACGAATATCGCTTTGGTACGGAGAAGAATTAAGAGCCGTGATCTGTGGACAGAGAGCTTTCAGATCGGCCGCGTGACGCAGACGACCGTCACCATGATGTATGTGCACAGCCTTGCAGACGAGAACAAAATTAATGAGCTTCGAAAGAGGCTTCAGGAGATACGGATTGACTCCATACTGGAGTCTGGTTATATCGAACAGTTAATTGAGCAGAAGAAGTATACCCCCTTCCCCACCTTGTACAATACAGAGCGTCCGGACAGTGTAGCTGGTAATTTGCTTGATGGACGGATTGCGGTGTTCGTGGACGGCACACCTTTTGTGCTGATCGCACCTTCCAGCTTTTTTATGTTTCTTCATACGGTCGAGGACTATTACCAGCGGTTTGATTTCTCGACGCTGATCCGGATACTGCGATTGATCTGCCTGATTATTTCCATGTTTGGCCCCGCCTTGTTCGTGGCCGCCCTGAATTTTCATCAGGAGATGATTCCCACTCCTCTGCTGATCAATCTGGCGTCACAGCGCGAGGGCGTGCCTTTTCCAACCTTTATCGAAGCTCTTCTGATGGAAGTCACATTCGAGATCATCCGGGAAGCCGGGATTCGCCTGCCTTCCACCATCGGTCAGACCGTTTCGATTATCGGCGGGCTTGTGCTGGGTCAGGCAGCGGTGGAAGCCGGGATCGTCTCTCCCGCTATGGTCATTGTCGTATCGCTCACGGGGATTTCCAGCTTCGCGATGCCGGCTTTTAACATGGCGCTATCCATCCGGATGCTCCGTTTCGTGATTATCTTCATGGCCGCATTCATGGGACTTTACGGCATTACGATCATGGCGCTGATCCTGACCGCTCATTTGTGCAGCCTTAACTCACTCGGCTCACCGTTTATGTCACCGTTCGCTCCATTTATCGCCAAGGACCAGAAGGATACGATTTTCCGCGCGCCTCTGTATTTCATGCGGAATTCGCGCCGTACGAAATCCATCAACAATCCGGAGCGAAGCGGAGGGAATTCTTCTAGTGAGAATTAAGCGCCTTATTCTATGTATCGTTCTTGCGGCAGTGACATCCTCCACCCTGTCCGGATGCTGGAACAGCCGTGAATTGAACAAGCTGGCCATCGTCAGCGGGATCGGAATCGACCTGGCTTCGAACGGCAAAGATTATAAGGTCACCTTCCAGATTGTGATTCCATCGGCGACTTCGACCAGCAAAGGCGCAACCACACAGCAGCCGGGGGTGTATTTGGCTACAGTTAGCGACCCTACCCTGTTCGGCGCTCTTCGCAAGGCGTCCAGAAAGACAAGCCGGCAGCTGTTCTTCGCACACACACAGCTGCTTGTGATCGGCGAGTCAATGGCCCGCAAGGGAATCGTTAGAATATTCGATATTTTTGAACGCTCACATGAACTGCGCCTCAATACGCCGGTCCTGCTGGCCAGAGAGTCGGATGCCGGGTCCATTCTGAAGGTTCTGGTTCCAATAGAGAACATCTCCTCAATAGGCTTGGTCCGGAAGAGTGATAACTCGGCCAGGGTATGGGGAGAAACACAGCATATCCGGGTGGTCGACCTCGTAAAGGGAATTACCGGCGAAGGAGAAATCGCTCTAAGCGGTATCATTACAGGCGGCAATCGTAATCAGGGAGGCAGCAAATCAAATCTGGAGCAGACCGAGCCTTCCGAGACGCTCATAATGAAAGGAATGGGTCTGTTCAAGGATGAGAAGCTGGCTGAATGGATCGATGGATCTGAAGCAAGAGGCATCCAATGGGTAACGAATAAGATTAGCGAGACGGTGCTTAATGTCAAAACAGATGAAGACGAGGAAGAGATTGCGGTTAATATTTTTTCGGCCATTACCCATATCCATACCGAGCTTCGAGACGGAACCCCTGTCTTTCATATATCAATCCGTGAAGAAGGCACAATACTCGAAAGTCACAGTTCGGTACCTTTCGCGAACGGGCAGACCATAAAGATACTTCAAGAAAAAGTAAAGAAGCAGACCATTAAGGAAGTTGAAGATGGCATACGGGCGGCCCAGCGGTTTCAAGCCGATGTGTTCAATTTCGGAAATGAACTGAAGCGCAGCAATCCCTCGCAGTGGGATCGCGTCAAGGACAATTGGCCCGAAGTCTTCGCCAAGGGTGAGCTTGATGTTAAGGTCGAGGTGTATATCCGCAACACCGGGATGAGGCTCAATCCGTATAAGTCTCACATGAAATAATGTGCAAGGAACCGAGGGGAAAATGCCGATGAATAAAGAACGTCTCACGTCCAATCAACTATTTGCAATGATGGTATTGTTCGAGCTGGGAACGGCGCTGGTTGTGCCCATCGGACTGGAAAGCAAGCGGACGATATGGTTGTCTATTTTAATGGCTGTTCCGGGGGGTGTTCTGTTCTACCTCATCTATGTCTATTTGTCCCGCCAGTTCCCTGGCAAAATACTCAGCGGGATTACGGTGAACATTTTGGGCAAGTGGATCGCCTGGCCCGTCAATCTGCTGTACATCGCGCAGTTTCTTTATAATGGATCTCGCAATTTGCGCGAAGCAGCCAGTCTGCTGACAGCTGCTTCTTATGACCGAACCCCGATCATTTTCACAAGCGCCTTTATGATCATCGCCGTCATATATATACTGAACCAGGGAACGACGGTACTTGGGCGTACCGCGGAGATTTACTTCGTTATCATGATTCTAATGGGGGTCAGCTGCAACTTTGTTGTCATCGTCTCCGGCCTTCCCGATATGTCGAATCTGTTCCCTCTGCACCTCAGGGATTGGAAGACCGCAGTAATATCCGCTTATCCGAATGTTTGGGTCTTTCCTTTTCTTGAAACAGTCGTCTTTACAACGATCATTCCCCACTTGAACAAAAGCGGTCGTGCAGGCAAGACCGGTATGATAGCAATGATATTGAGCGGTATCCTGCTAACGATCACACATGCTATAGAAATCTCCGTTCTAGGCGAAGATATTTATTCCAGAGCAACTTTCCCTTTGTTTACAACCATTGCGCTTGTGAATCTGGCAGATTTCATACAGCGACTGGACGCCTTTGTCTTCCTGACTTTGATAATCGGGGTGTTCTTCAAGCTGACTATCTACTGCTATGCTGTGTCAGCCATTGCCACCGATCTGTTCAAGATACAGGACTCCCGCAAGGCGGTTTTGCCTGTCGGGATTGTCGCTTCTGTTCCTGTCTGTCATGAGCGCCGAGAATTATCCGGAGCATCTCATTGAAGGACGAGTCTCTATTATGATTGTCCTGATCTTGGCTGCATTTATACCGCTTCTCTTGTTTCTCGTTCACCTGATACGCCGTCGGTTTGCTCTTTACCGGCAGTAGCCGGGTTATTTGCTCACAAGAGAGAAGAATGGAACCGCAATTGGCGCGCAGGCCAACACAATCACTGCAATCGTCTCTTCAATGCTGGACGAGGTTAAGTACGAACGAAAGGCAACTATCGTATCGCCGATGCTCTGACCCATCGCCCTGTCGATAAGAAACAGAATAGACAGACCTAACATCCAGAGAAACGGGTACAGCATCAGTTGTTTCATCATATGGACATCTTCCTTTCTGAGTGCAGTTGCAGCCGGACAAAGCGTTCTGACACATGGCTATATAGCTAGTATGGCTTCAAGATAAAAAGCCATCCCAAAGGGAACGGCTTCATCTTGCCGGATCTCATCCAGCCGGTGTTCCATGATATTTGAAGATGTTATTTGAATACTTTGACCCGCTTCTCAACAGGTTCGAATTCTTTCTCTCCCGGAGCAGTTACAATGCCGCCGAATGGCAACTGCGCAATCAGCTTCCACTCTGCAGGAAGTCCCCAGGTCGATTTCACTTCATCGTCAATCAGCGGGTTGTAGTGCTGCAGAGAAGCGCCAACACCAGCTTCAGACAGTCCAGTCCATACCACATGCTGCAGGATTGCGGATGCCTGGTTGGCCCATACCGGGAAGTTGTCAGCATACAGCGCGAAATTCTCCTGAAGTCTCTTCACGACCGCTTCATCTTCGAAGAAGAGCACCGTGCCTGCGCCAGCCTTGAAGGAGGCCATCTTCTGTGCAGTTCCTTCGAACTGCTCTGCCGGTACGATTTTGCGCAGCGTGTCGCTTGTCAGATCCCACAGCTTGTCATGGGCGTCCCCGAAGAGAACAACAGCTCTGGAGCTTTGGGAGTTAAACGAGCTAGGACTGTGCAGAACAGCCTGCTCCACGATTTCCTGAACCTGCTCCTGGGATACCGGAAGCTCTTTGCTGATTGCGTAAACAGAACGTCTTTTTTTCACTGCATCAAAGTAACCGTTCGACATATGATAATTACCTCCAATTTGTTTAGGTACTAACTTTTTTATATCTTAATACATTTGCTCCGATAATTCAACTCCTTCGTTTCTTTTTTTCCGGCTGAAAAAAAGCCCTGCCTCCCCAGCTGCTAATGCTGAGAGTGGCAGAGCTTCTACCTGAACATCATTGAATTCTAGTCACGCGAAATGGTGATGGTTCCATCTTCATTGACCGTTACTTTGGCATGAAGCGCCTCCGCCACGGCTCTCAGCGGCACCATTCCACGGCCGTATTCGTCAATATAGACCGCCTGCGGCAGCTTAATGACCTTTCCATCCACGATGGCCTGATTGGACCCGATCTTCAGCGTGACAGCAGTCCCATATACATCGTCCGTAATGGTAATCTTCCGCGAGCTATCATCCCATTCCAGGTTGGCGTCAAAGTAGTTGGCAAGAAAGCGCGCCGATACCATCGCCGTATTCCCCTTATTCTCCACCAAGTAGCTATCGTACTCAGGGTCGATATCGAATGATCTGCGGGTAATTCCCAGATCCTCTTTCAGCAGATGGTACAATGCGGAATCAGGGTTGAGATTCTTGAGAATCGTACCTGCTGACAAGGACAGTTCGGAAGCATTCAATCCTCCCGTAGTATCAATTACATCGGCCTTCACCGGTCCGTTGATATTCCAGACCTGCGCCTCCGACTGGAAGGAGATGGAGGTGATCGGAATCGAATCGTCCTGAGGGAGGGCGACATTCAGGCTCATCTGTTCCTTGCGAACATGAAGCGAGCTGTCCACGAACAAATCGACCTTGAGATTGGTATCCTTGCCCAGAACGGTCTTGATCTCCGGCGCGTTATCGTACAGCTCCTGCAGCTTAGTGTCATACATCAGCAGAGCGGTATCGATCGCCAGCTTCGCCGCATCATGCGCTACAGTAACGACCTGCTCCTTGTCGTCAAGCGGAACGTCGCCAAATCCATATGCATCCAGAAGATCTGCTGTGTCTTCCGACTTCAGGACCGGAAGCAGATAATCATACAGACCTCCTAGGAATTGCTTGAAGCCTTCGGAATCCTGCGATACGGATTTCAGGAAAGACTTCAGAAGTCCGGGAAGCTCCTCGCCTGTAACTTCGGCATGCAGCTTCATCAGATTAAGCTGTTCTCCATACACGGTGTCGGTAACTGCGGAAGCGCTGATGGCCGACGGGTTAGGCAGGTTATTGACCACAAAAGCAGTCAGCAGCTTGTTCAGGCTCTCCGCTTTCTCAAGATCCACTCCGGACTCGGACAGAACGCTGTTATAGTCCTCCAGCGGATAATAGAAAGGCTTCTTCGCTCCCTCTACATTAAGGGCAAGCAGACTTTTGTTTATGTACAGACTGAATGGAATGGTCTTCCCTTTCAGAGCCAATGCTCCGCTTGCGGACAGGTCGCCATTCTCTTGCAGTTTCAGACTGTTCACCTGAACCGAAAAGGAATTGATAAGATCGACAATCTTGCGGTCTTCGTCGCTGATTCCTGCTGCGGGTACCGCCTTCATGGAGAACGTTACGCTCTCCTCCGCAGACTTCACATCGAGATTACCGAGCAGAGCCTTGTTCACATCCAGCCCGCCGACAGTTTGACAGCCGGCCAGCACCAGCAGCAGCGCGAGGACGGGGAGCAGCCATTTGATTCTCTTGTTCCTCAATTTCATTGAATCCCTCTTCTCTCCTGATTTTGGCATTCCAATTTATTATCTCAGGAAAGGGATAATCTGTAAACGAATTCACTCATTTTCATTAAAGTAATGTTAACGTTCATGAGCAGCATCTTAGGCATATCCCCAAGCTAGAGCGCCAGCAGACCTCACCAGTCCAGCAGCGGCACATATCCGTAATATATATATCGGATCAGCGCCAGGACAGCCAGATGCGCAGGATAGAACGACCACCAGATCGGGCGGGGTATTTTCCGCTTCTCCAGGTACTTCCACACATTCGGCCCGAACGCGATCATCAGGGTTGGCACAACGCTGAGCATTTGCACTGTCCAGCCATAGTAGAACAAGTAGATCACATTGAGAAGCGCATGAAGCAGCACCAGCCAATAGGACTTGGCGTAGCGGAAGATCAGGACAAGCAGCAGTCCGTATGCATTGTAATCGAGAGGCAGCCGGTCCATGATCCACAGCGCGGGCAGCACGGCGATGACGCCAATCCAGGGCGTCCGCAGACGGTCCAGCATGATCAGAACAAGCTCGGAGAGCAGCAGCGTAAAGACGACATTCAGTCCTCCCGCATGCAGCGCAAGATTGAAGGGCAGCTGCGCCAGAAGGGCGATGACGAGCAGGCGGAGGCAGTAACGGCGGTGTGACGAGGTGTGAAGATGACCTTGAACCAGAGTATAACAGTAAATGGGAAAAGCGATCCGTCCAATATATCTCCACCCCATGTCCTGGGGGAAAAAGATATAGCCGATGTGGTCGATCAGCATGGTGAGCATGGCGATCAGCTGCATGCTTGTCCTCCCTTATCTTGATGTGAACGGAAGACGCCCAGGCAGGCGACCTCCGGTTTGTATCATTATCTCCACTTCATCCGGTCAAAGCAAGTCAGCATGAAATTAATGCGCGCAATCAAGCTTTCCAAAAAGCATAAACAAAATGCCCGTCTCCTCAAAAGGATACGGGCGTATGCAATACATGAGCTATAGCTTAGGGTTGCTTATTTTACATACAGACGGGCACGCTCTTCCCAATATTCGCCCGGCTGAAGGCCGAACAGGCCGATTTCGTCAGCCGGCAGATTGACGTTCGGAGCATTAACAAGATTCAACTGGGGCTCAGGGCAGAAGAACTTGCCGGACGCTTTGTGGTTCCAAATCATCCACTGCTTGTACGAGGTGCCAACGTCGTACACAAGCGTAACGCCCAGCTTCGTGTCGGTCAGCTCCATCAGGTTCCGTCCATTCTGTGGAACAGCCGTATAATGATTATCGAGCGGCTCGAAGTAAGGGTTGACGCCTTCTCCCTTCAACTGCTCTTCCTGCCCGGACAGAGGCTGAAAGCTTCCGGTAGGAAGCATGCGTTCGCCCAGCTCCCAGCGGCTGCCGATCGTTGCCTTCACCTTGTAATCCTCAGGTGAGCTTCCTTCGGCAAAAGGCGCATTGATCGCCGTGTGGAACGCGAGCAGACACGGCATTTCCGTACTGCCGTCATTGCGGATCAGAATTTGCTGGGCAAGTCCGTCCTCCGACAGGTTGTACCGCAGCTTCACCGTATATTGATGCGGCAAATACTGATAGGACGGATGATTCTCGTCGATCTTGACGGAGACCACCACGTAGCTGTCATTCTTGCCGGTTCCGTAATCCTCAACTTCCCAGGGAATGGTATGCAGGAACCCGTGCAGACGATTGCCGGTTTTTACCTCGTTCACCGGCAGCTGATAGACTTGTCCCTTCCACGGGAACTTCCCGTCTTCGTAACGGTTCGGCGGAAAAAGCACCGGAATACCGAATACGCCGGGACTCTGCTTGAAGACTTCGATTCCGTCCGCGCCCGGTTCCCGAAGAAAGCGATAGCCGTTCTCGGTATCGCGGAAAGCGACCAGATTCCCTCCGACTCCGGGAATAATTGCCGCTTCATAACGGCCGGCCTTCAGCCAGACCGCGGACTCCCCTTCATATTCTCCTGCATAAGCCTTAACTTCCATGCAGATGATCTCTCCTCTCTATTATTGTAACTGTTTTCACCAGAATTAGATTACCATACAATCATGGTCTGATGTAACTTGTTTTTACAACTTTATGAGATTGAGATGATCTTGTTATTACAACTGCTCGACTTCGACGTTGGAAATGTAGTCTATGCCTTTAAGATCATAGTAGATTTTGGTTGCCAGATCCCTGTCCGCTGCCGATAGCACCATGTCGATCATCTGCCGCCCGTCGTCCAGATCCTTGATCTTCATCCGCCGGATAATCCGCTCGGTTGATTTCTCCTTGGATCTGTCCTTGGATCGCCCTTTCCGGTTCTCGATTTTTTGGATAACTTCAGTTATGGCGCCGTTGGGCACCATAATAATCTTGACCGAGACGTCGTGCTTGTTCAGCTTCTGCGGACCGATGGCGCGAATCAGGTAGGGAACGGCGTTAACTGCGAACATCAGCAGAACGACCGCCATTCCCGCTTCCACGTAGAATCCCGCCCCAACGGCGATACCGATTCCGGATGCCGTCCAGATCAGCGCCGCGGAAGTGAGTCCCGAGATCGCGTCGCCCCCTCTGCGCAAAATGACACCGGCTCCCAGAAAGCCGATGCCGCTGACGATCTGCGCCGCGAGTCGCATCGGGTCCATATTGGGGTGATCAGGACCGGAGAATTTGTCAAAGGCCCGGATGGATACGATGGTGACAAGACAGCTGGCGATACTGATAACCATACTGGTCCGAATTCCCAGCGGCTTCTGCTTCAACTGCCGGTCAATTCCGATGAACAGTCCGAACAGCAGGGCTATCAGCAATTTAATCATGGATTCGATATGCATACCCATCGCCGATTCTCCTTTCTGTTAAAATGTAGAACTATTATAGCATGTTAAGTCCAAGGAGATGTTAAGTCCCAGGAGACCCGGACATATTTCAAGGCGTCGAAGTACGCTGAACCTCGGAAGGCAGCACCTTATCAATATTTGGGCCGTTCTCAATATTTTCTCTAGAATTTAAGAAAGCTCCACACAGTGGGGCAAGGATGATGTCTGCTTTCATTTTATCGCGATTCAGTTCATCTTAGAACCGGCCGAAACCGGCCTGAAGCATAAATATGCGACCAACAGCACAGAAGAGGAGATTTCAGCCCGGCCCACTCCCTAACGCCTTATGCTTATGGAAAGTGTACCTCTGCACAAAAAAACGGAGCATCGCCTACAGCAGGCGGTGCTCCGGTTCTTCTGTTCTTCCGTATGGTCCAGTGAGGTCCGGATCAGCTAGCCGAGAACAACCCGGTCGTCGGCCATCTTGTGGCCGCTGATCGTCTCGAACTCGCCAAGCAGGCGCTCGACAGTGAGATCCTTCTTGCGCTGCTCGTCAATATCGAGAATGATCCGTCCCTTGTCCATCATAATAAGACGGTTGCCAAGCCGAATCGCTTGCTCCATGTTGTGGGTGACCATTAGCGTTGTCAGCTTCATCTCCCGGACGATGGACTCGGTCAGCTTCGTAATCAGCTCTGCACGAGCCGGGTCAAGGGCAGCCGTATGCTCGTCGAGTAGGAGAATTTGCGGCTTCGTGAAGGTGGCCATCAACAGGCTGAGCGCCTGGCGTTCACCGCCGGACAGCAAGCCCACCTTCGCGCGCAGCCGGTTCTCCAGCCCGATTCCGAGGCGGGCCAGCTCCTCGCGGAACTGCTTCCGCTTGGCGGCGTTCACGCCGAGCGACAATCCTCTCCCCTTGCCGCGCTTGTATGCCATCGCAAGGTTCTCTTCAATCGTCATGTGCGGCGAGGTTCCGGCCATAGGGTCCTGGAAGACCCGGCCGATCCAGCGGCTCCGCTCATGCTCGGCCAGTCCGCTGATCGGGCTTCCCTCGATCTGCACTTCGCCGAGATCCGGCTTCATGACGCCGGAGATAATATTCATCAGCGTCGATTTACCGGCGCCGTTGCTGCCGATAATCGTCACGAAATCGCCGGCGTTCAGTTGGAGATCGATGCCGAGCAGAGCGATCTTCTCGTCCGGGGTGCCTGGATTGAACAGCTTGGATACTTTATCGAGCTTTAGCATCCGCAGCACCTCCTTTCTGACTCTTCATCACCTGCTGAGCCAGAGCGGCGGTCCGCTTGCGGGCGCTGTTTCTCTGCTTGTAATGCCGCCGGATCGAAGGAAATACGAGGGCGACGATAACGATAAGCGCCGTAATCAGCTTCAGATCGGAAGCGTCCAGCCAATCGACGCGCAGCGCAAGCGCTACGACAATCCGGTACACAATGGAGCCGAGCACGGCAGCCAGCGTCGCCCGGAAGACGCTGCCGGAGCCGAAGATCGCTTCGCCGATAATGACAGAAGCGAGACCGATGACGATCATCCCGATGCCCATTGAAGCGTCGGCGAAGGATGAATACTGGGCGATCAGCGCACCGGACAGAGCGACAAGCCCGTTCGACAAGCTGATGCCGAGAATAGTGGTGTTATCGGTGTTGACGCCGAAGCTGCGGATCATCCGGGAATTGTCGCCGGTCGCCCGAAGCGCAAGCCCAAGGTCCGTCCGCAGGAACAGGTCCATCAGAACCTTCACAATAATTACAATTACAGGCATGACATAGAGCGGTCTGACCAAGGAGGTCAACGTATCCTCGCCCATTACAGATACATTCGGCTTGCCCAATATCCGCAGGTTAATGGAATACAGCGCGATCATCATCAGAATCCCGGACAACAGCCCGTTAATCTTGCCTTTGGTATGCAGCAGGCCCGTACACAATCCTGCGATCATGCCGCCTGCCAGCGCGGCCAGCGTCGCCAGCCACGGAGAATATCCGTGAACAATCATCACAGCGGCGATGGCGCCGCCTGTCGTGAAGCTTCCGTCCACGGTCAAATCCGGAAAGTCCAGAATCCGGAATGTAATATAGACGCCCAGCGCCATGAACGCGTAGAGCAGCCCCAGTTCGACCGCTCCAAGCAATGAATCAACCATGTCTAACTTCCTCCCTCAAACGGCAAGGGGCGCCTCTCACAGGATCGCCCCTCTTCACAGCTTCTGTTATTGAATAATGTCGTTGGCCTGATCAGTTACCGCGGCCTTCATGGCGTCCGTTACTTCGACGCCCTGCGCGGCTGCGGCTTTCAGATTCAGGATGACGTCGAGCTTCTGCTGAACCGTAACCGGCAGATCGCCGATCTTCTTGCCGTTCTTCAGCACATCGACAGCCATCTGGCCGACCTGGTAGCCGTGGTCATAATATTTGAAGCCCACTGTAGCGACAGCTCCCTTCTCAACCGTGTCGCGATCGCTTGAGAAGAACGGCAGCTTGTTCTCGTTCGCTACCTGAATAATGGAATCGACGCCGCTCACTACCGAGTTGTCGAGCGTGATGTACAGCGCATCGGCGCGTCCGACCAGCGACTGCGCGGCCTGCTTCACTTCGGAGGTATTCGTAATCGGCGCCTTGACCAGCTCGATTCCGTGCTTGTCCAGTGCTGCCTTTGCCTTGTCCGCCATAACAACGGCGTTCGGCTCGCCTTCATTGATGATAAGTCCCAGCTTCTTCACATTCGGGAATTGTGTCGCGATAAAATCCATCAAGCGCGTGATGGCTTCCGGATTTGTATCGGAGGCGCCGGATACATTGCCGCCCGGATGTTCAAGATTTGTCACAACCTTGGCATCCAGCGGATCGGTTACCGCCGCGAAGAGAATCGGCGTATCGTTCTTGATTGCCTGAACCAGCGCCTGCGCCGGAGGGGTTGCAATACCGATGACCAGATCATTCTTCTCGGACGCGATCTTCTGGGCGATGGACAGGTTATTCGCCTGATCCGCCTGTGCGTTCTCAAAATCGATCTTCAGGTTCTTGCCTTCTTCGATACCGGCATCTTTAAGTGCAGCTATGATTCCGTCATAGGTGGCATCCAGAGACGGATGCTCCACATACTGCGAGACCGCAATCTTGTAAGTTTTGGTATCCGGGGCAGCGGTGCCCGCCGCTCCGACGGTACCGGCTGGTGCGGAGGAAGCTCCCGCTCCCGAATTGTTATTATTACTGCCGCAGCCAGCGGCCACAAGCATTAGACACAGACTGATCCCCAGCCAAATTCTCTTTTTCTTCATCAGTTACCCTCTTCTCGTCATAGTATCAGCGCGGACGCCGGAAGATGCGCCGCAGCTTTGTCGCTTTTATAGACAAAAGCAATAAAGCGGGTGTGCAGAATTGCTCTCCTACTTGCGATCTATGAAACTATATTAAATGTTCGTTAACTCTTACGTCAATCCGAAATCGTGACGAAATGTCATCCATTTCCTAACCATTGTTCACATAAAAGGAGGCGCCGCCTCGCATACTGAAGCTATATTTTTCAGAAATGGAGCGTGTGTCATGATTCCCATCCATTCCCGCAGACTGATGCTGGGCGCTTTATCCGCGATTCTGTTGACCGCATCGGGCTGCAGTGACGGAAAGAACGTCCAAACCCGCGCCGTGGCGCCGAAGTCCACACTCAAGACCAAGACCTATATCGAGAGTCTTCCCGTCTACGACTCATCCGGAAAAACCTGGCTTCCTCTGGAGCCCGCGGCCAACTCTCTCGGCTACCGCGTTGTGGAAGAACCGGGCGGAGGCGGCTATGTCAAAATCGGCTACAGTGATGTGCTCTATAAAGTGCGGTCAGGTTCGCCACACGCCTACTCCTGGGGTGAACCCTGTGTGCTGCCGGATGCTCCCGATTTGAAGAACGGCAAAATCTACATGACAGCCGCTGCGTTGTCCAAGCTGTTTCACTCCCGCGTCAGCGTGACGCCGAGTACAGGAGAAGTCTTTATCTCCACGCCGAAAGATCAGGAGAACACCAATCGTTCCGTACCGGAGAGCGGCACCGGTTCAGGACAAGCCGGAACATCGGGCGGAACAGGGCTCATCGAGTCAAATGGTGCAGATAGAGATGCCGGTGCGGCAAGGGACAATCGGAGCGTCCAGCTCAAATCCGACGGCAGCATGATGCGCATCCAAAACCTGTCTCTATCAGATGCCGCAAGCCTCGTCTCCTATGCCAAACAATTTCTCGGCGTTCCCTATGAGTTCGGTGCGGCTCCATATGAGGAATCCAAAACCTTTGACTGCTCGTCCTTCACGCGCCATGTATTTAAGAAATTCGGCAAAGATCTTCCGCGTCTTGCCAAGGACCAGGACAATCTCGGAACGAAGGTAACCCGCCAGCAGCTTCAACCCGGCGACCTTATTTTCTTCACCGTTCCCGGACGCTTTGAAAAAGATACGATTCCCGGACATGTCGGCATTTATATCGGAGACGGAAAATTCATTCATACCTGGGGAAATCCCGGTGTGCAAATCAGTGAGCTGGATTCCGGATACTGGAACGGCGTCATACTTGGTATGCGGAGAATATTTTAATAATGATGTGAACAATTTGGCTTACCCTTGCCTCTGTGTTATGATTTTAATACTACATCAGGGAAGGGGGAGCCGTTATGAATCCATATCTTGTTATCGGCAGGCGAGGAAGGCCGTTTCTGCTGCTCATTGCTCTTTTTATTGCGTTGGCATTTCCCGCCGGTCCCCTGATGAACGCTCATCCCCCTGGAGTCCCCGATACCGGCAAAAAAGGAATCGAAAGCCTGGATCGCCATCTGATCGCGCCTTCGCTTAGAGCCAATCCCTTGCAGCAGCACCCTTCGTTTCTTCCGCGAGTCTTCGCCGCTTCCTTCGATTATGCGCGGGAGGAGTCCTTCGGACTCCCCCTTATATTCGCGCGTCATGCCCGAGAGTTCCATATTCGGCTTAAACGACTGCTGCTTACTCCGCTCAAATTCAACTCCAGATTTGTGGCTTTCTTACCGTCTGTCCGCTAAATGCGTTAAAGGATGCAAGAAAATATAACCACAACAAGTTACTGGAGGCTTGAACTAGATGAACTATAAAGAATCGGATCTTCCCGGCATCGGGAAAAAATTTGTGCTGCAGACCCGCAGCGGCGACAAGGTTGTCGTCATCGTGCACGATGACGGACGCCGGGAGCTGTATCACTTTGAGTATGAGGACCCGGATCACAGCATTTCCATGGTCACGCTGGATGATGATGAGGCCCGCTTTCTGTCAGCGATCGTTGGAGGCGTCACCTACAAGCCAAGAGCGCTGGAATCCATTGAAGTGGCTTTGGACGATCTAGTGATCGAATGGTACCGTCTGGAGCCGGGCCACCGCTGTGTCGGCCGTACGATCGGAGAATTGGATATCCGCGCCCGGTCAGGCGCTACGGTCATTGCCGTAATTGACAAGAACCATAACAAGCATATCAATCCTGGACCCGAGCTCATCCTGCAGGCGGATTCCATGGTCGTCGCAGCCGGAGAACGGGAACAGCACAGGCAGTTCAAAGAAATTTTGCGGAACGGATGTGGTTAATGGATGAATCACATCGTATTTGAAGTTGGATTGGCTGTCGCATTGATCGCTCTGTCCGGACTTATTGCCGCCAAACTCCGTTTTTCCGTCATCCCTTTCTATATTTTGATCGGCATGGCCGTTGGACCGCATGCATTCAAGCTCTGGCATCTGGACTTTCGCTTTATTGAAAGCGCCGAACTCATTGAGTTCATGGGCCGGATCGGCGTGCTGTTCCTGCTCTTCTACCTCGGTCTGGAATTCTCGGTCGGCCGCCTGCTCAAAGCAGGCAAATCGATCGCGGTCGGGGGAACCATCTACATTCTGATCAATTTCTCGCTGGGGCTGCTCCTCGGCCTTTGTTTGGGTTTTCCGGTCAAGGAAATGCTGGTGATCGCCGGAATAACCACGATTTCATCCAGCGCTATTGTGGCTAAAGTACTCGTCGACCTCAAACGGACCGCCAACCCCGAGACGGAAATGATTCTAGGGATCATCATGTTCGAGGACGTCTTCCTCGCCGTCTATATCTCGATTCTATCCGGTCTCGTGCTAAGCGATTCCTCTTCGATAGGCGGCGTTCTGATGTCGGCGGGAATCGCGCTCGTCTATATGTTAGGCCTGTTGATTGTAGGCCGTAAATTAGTTCCGTTACTGAACCGGGTACTGAATATCCGTTCAGGCGAACTGTTCACCATTGTCATCTTTGCCGCGCTCTTCCTGGTAGCCGGATTCTCCGAGACGATCCATGTCGCCGAAGCCATCGGCGCTCTGCTGATCGGACTCGTGCTGGCCGAGACGGAGCATGCCAAGCGCATTGAGAAGCTGATCATTCCATTCCGGGATTTCTTCGGAGCTATCTTCTTCTTCAGCTTCGGTCTGTCCATCGACCCGCTGACGCTCGGCGGAGAGGCGATGTGGTACGCGCTTGCAGCCGTCATTGTTACATTGATCGGCAACTTTATCGCCGGCATGCTGGCTGGGCGTACGGCAGATCTGAATCCCCGTGCATCCTCTAACATCGGGCTCACCATCGTCTCCCGGGGAGAATTCTCCATTATCATGGCCAATCTGGGCAAAGCGGGCGGTCTGCTCGCCATTCTCCAGCCTTTCGCCGCCATGTATGTGCTGATTCTCGCGATTCTCGGACCGCTGCTGACGAAGGAATCGAAGGTGATTTATCTCGCGCTTAACCGGTTGTTCAAATTCGAAAGCCGGCATAAGAAACGGCTGCAACGGAAAAGGACCACCGTCACAGAGGAATCCTGAGCACTGCATCGTTGCGTTCGGGTTTCGCTAAATCACACGGAAGTTCGTACACTTGATTAACAATCCCCGGTGCGCTGACAGCCTGGACACAGCTTATGAATAGGCTAACAAGCGAGGTCTATATATACTCCGGCATATTCAATCGGATAGGAGGCTACCCATTAATTGAGTAGCCGACCTTCCACACCACCGTACGTACCGTTCGGTATACGGCGGTTCAACCGTTTGAGTGCAATTGACGCAAGCGCTCGTACTGGGCAGGGAAGTCATAATACCCTGCCTGTACGAGCCTTTCGTTTGTTACAGAGCGATTCAATACTGCGCTTCTGGCTATTCGCCAGTAGCCCCGCCTTGTATTTCCCCATTGGTAAGCCTGCCACTCCGGTATCCCCAGCTTTCGCAGATTTTGTACCTTCGTTCTTGGCTTCTTCCATTGCTTCTAGATGTACATGCGCATCCGCCTTCGCAGCCATTCATTCCAGTTTTGCAGGATTCGCTTCATGTCGGCTACGTAGAAGTGACCCAGCCAGCCGCGAATGTAGACTTTTACGTTCTCCATTACCTCTCTTGCACTCCTGCCTTGTCTTCGATTCGTGAGCTCTTTCAGTTTCCTCTTTGCTTTAGCGAGAGATTGCGGATGGGTGCGAATGTACACACCGTTCCCGTTCTTTCCCAGCGCATAGCCGAGGAATTTAAAGTGTTTCTGCGCCACGACGCTGACGACCTTACTCTTCTGCGGGTTCATTTGAAGTTTTAGCTTCTGCTCCAAGTACGTCCGGCTGGATTCCAGCAGTCGCATGGCTGCTCGTTTGCTCTTCGCCAGCACGACAATGTCGTCCGCATAGCGGATGACCCTCACGCCTCGGCTCTCCATCTCCTGATCGAATTCGTTCAGATAGACATTTGACAAAAGCGGAGACAGCGGCCCGCCTTGCGGCGATCCTTCCTCCGTTGCGCGTCGTACCCCGTTTTCCATGACTCCGCTTTTCAGGTACTTTTTGATCAGGTCGATGACGCGTTTATCCTCGATCTGTTTGCGCAGCAAGTTCAAAAGAAGCTCATGGTTCAACGTGTCAAAGTATTTCGACAGATCGATTTCAACCGCTTGTCCATAGCCCTGCTCGGCGTACGTTTTGACTTTCCGAATGGCCTGTTGCGCACTTCGACCCCGGCGGTAGCCATAGCTTCCATCCGAGAAAAGTGGCTCGAATAACGGTTGCAGTTGCTGGGAGATCGCTTGCTGGATCACCCGATCTACGACGGTCGGGATGCCGAGCTTTCTCACTCCGCTTCCATCTGGTTTGGGGATTTCCTTGCGCCGCACCGGGCTTGGTTTGTATTTCCCTTCCCGGATGCTTTGCAGCAGTTCATCTCTGTTTTCCCGCAGCCACGGAAGCGCCGCCTCTACGGTCATCCCATCGATCCCGGGCGCTCCGTGATTACTTTTGACCTGTTTGTACGCCCGGTTCAGATTATCTCTGTCCAGGATGCGTTCCATCAGATCGTTTGCACCGTCTCTTTCTTTACCTTCCCGAGCTCCGGCACTCCGCACTCCCGCATACTCTTCGTGTTCCACACTATCCCTTTGAGGGCAGCCCTTTCGGTATTCTGCTTTCATCGCACCGGTTCTCCTTCCAGTCTGTACTCGAGACTTACGATTGTTCAGCCCTTCCGCTTGCCGCTGACGCAACAGGCGTACTATGGCGTCTGCTGACCTCTCACAACAAGCTTTACTCCGTGTTTCGGATTTTTTTTCTCCTACTCCCCGTCTGTGAGATCTCCCCGGGTAAGAGCGATAACTTTCCCCTCATCTATCTGCCACATTTACATCATGGGATTCGGGCAGTATTGGACTTTGCTTTGTGTGGCAAGCTCGTCCGTCCCATCATGCCTTATATGTGATTTCTGTTCGTCAGACCGAGGGTTTGCCTCCAGCTTCCTTCAGATTCCGCCTCGCGGCGGACACCCTTGCCTTCAGCTAACAGTTCCTACTGCCAAGCCCGTAGCGGACTTTCACCGCCGAGTTATCGCCCATGCCGGGCGCACCACAAGATAAAAGCGTTCCGGCAAATGCCGGAACGCTTTTATCGTTCATGAGAAGTACTTGGCGATCCTTCCCCACCGGTTAACGGAACATTCCCCATAGGCGAAGCAGGTGAAACGTATTGTTCGGATCGATCCGCTGATCGATGACGAACCGGACAATGGCATCCTCCTGACCCGGAGTCAGCCGTTCTCCCAAAATGCCACAGGCGTTTCGGACCAGTCTGCGAACGGTGCCGGGGTCCTGAAGATGCTGCTTGTTCACCCCGTTGATCAAGTTTTTAACCCGCTCCTTGGTTGACGGATTTTTCATTTTCGTCTTGATCCGATCCACCAGCTGCGGGCTGATTCCATACTGAACATATCCCAAACGGTAGCACCTCCCCTCATATCCATCTTTCCCAGTATATGAGGGCCGGGCCGCCGTTTGACTTCAATCGATCAGATCGCCCTGAAAAATTTGCTCTTTCTGCAAATACCCGCGCAGCGGCGCATATTCGGCCGAGGTCCAGAAGGAGCCGTCCCTGAGAAGCGCTGCCGCATCGTCGCGCGCCTGCTCCAGAACGGCAAAATCCGCCGTCAGATCGGCCAGCCTGAACTCCGGCAGACCGCTCTGCTTCGTGCCGAAGAAATCGCCCGGCCCCCGAAGCTCCAGGTCCCGCCGGGACACCTCGAATCCGTCGTTGGTCTCGGTCATGGCGGTCATCCGCTCACGTCCCTGCTCCGACTTCGGATCTGCCACCAGCACACAGTAGGAGGCATGCTCACCGCGGCCCACCCGGCCCCGGAGCTGATGAAGCTGGGACAGGCCGAACCGGTCGGCGTCCACGATGATCATCAGGGTGGCGTTGGGCACATCGACACCGACTTCGACGACGGTGGTGGACACAAGTACCTGCACCTCATTGCTGTAAAAAGCCCGCATTACCTCGTCCTTCTCGGCCGGCGTCATTCGGCCGTGCAGAAGACCTACACGGTAGCCTGGAAAGGCTCCGCTAAGCTGAATATGGAGATCAATCGCGTTCTGGACGTCGAGCTTGTCCGACTCTTCGATCAACGGACATATGACATAGGCTTGTCTCCCCTGATCGACTTCGCGGCTGATGAAATTGAACACGCGCTCCATCTTGTCCGGCTTGACCCAATAAGTTGAAATGGGAATCCGCCCCTTAGGCCGCTCGGACAAGGTCGAGACATCCATATCCCCGAAGACGGTAATCGCCAGCGTCCGGGGAATCGGCGTTGCGGTCATCGTCAGCACATCGGGATTGTAACCCTTCCGGCGGAGGATGCTTCGCTGGTTCACGCCGAAGCGATGCTGCTCGTCGGTCACAACCATGCCCAGTTCCCGAAAGAACACATCCTCCTGGATCAGCGCATGTGTTCCGACGATGACGTCCACAAGTCCCATCTGAAGTGAAGCCAGCAGATCCTTCCGTTTGCGGCCGGTAATGCTGCCCGTCAGAAGAGCGACGGAAATGCCGAACGGCTCGAACATGGCTTGCAGCGAACGGCTGTGCTGCTCGGCCAGAATCTCTGTCGGCACCATCAACGCACCCTGGAAACCGGAACGAACCGAAGCGAACAGCGCAATTGCCGCGAGCGCCGTTTTACCCGAACCGACATCGCCTTGAAGCAACCGGTTCATGCAATAGGATGAGCGCATATCATGCAGAATTTCCAGCTCCGCCTGTTTCTGCGCATTCGTCAGTTCAAAAGGAAGGCTGCGCACGAACTGCCGGACTGTCGCGTTATCCACCGTATGCACTACACCGTCCATCCGTCCACGGTTCAAAGTCCGGAAGGCTTGCACCTTCAGCTGGAACAGGAACAGCTCCTCGTAGACCATCCGGCGCCGCCCCTGCTGCCCTTCGCGCGAGTCCTCCGGCTGATGAATCGTGGCGATCGCTCGTTTGCGCGGCATCAGCTCATGCTTCTGAATGATGAACTGGGGTAAAATTTCCGGTACAAGATCACCATACTGCAGCAGCGCCTGGGCAATCGTCTTGCGAAGCCAGCCCTGCGTGATCTTCCCGCCAACGGAGTATACCGGCTGCAGCGTTCCCGTCTTGCCCTCGCCCCGGTCCGGGAACTCGTAATCGGTAACCGTGATCTGCGAACGCTTCTGATCCCATTTGCCGCTGATGACCACATGCCGCCCGGGCGTCAGCTGTTCCCGCACATAATGCCGGTTGAACCAGGTCGCAGTGAACATCCACGGCTCCGCCATCATTTTGCAGCTGACCCGTGACTTCCCTCCGAACCGCTGCAGAACCGGAACCCCCATCACTTTGGCCTCAACGGTAACTTTGTCCCCATGCTTCACTTCACTGAGCGATTTTGGACGATAGTCCTCATAACGGAACGGAAAGTACTCCAGCAGATCCTGTACGGTATAGATATTAAAGGCGTGAAGCTCAAGTTTCTTTTGAGCGCTCACGCCGCCGATTTGATTAACCTCTATGCGATCCAGTGAAATAGTCATATGATTCATCATCCCTTAATCTCAAGCCGGCCATATAAAAACGGCAAGCGTGCCGTTTCCGACATGACTCCCCACAACAGGCCCTACATTGGTCAACACTCGTTCCCTCAGCGTAAAATGCTGCGAGAGCTCCTGCAGGAACTCTTCAGCGGAAGAAGGCTCGGCTGTATGCCCGACAGCGACATTGATGACACTGACGCCGGGAAGGTCGGCTTTGAACAGCTCGATCATCCGTGCCACCGCCTTCTTGCGGCCGCGGACTTTCTCTACGGCATAAATAATCCCTTCCTGATCAATGGACAGGATTGGTTTAATGTTAAGCAAGGTGCCGAGAATTGCCGAGGCTTTGCCGATCCGCCCGCCTTTTTGCAAATATTCCAGCGTGTCCACTAGAAAATAGAGCTTCCGCGACTGCCGCAGCGCTTCAACCGACTCCAGAATTTCTTCGGGAGATTTACCTTCAGCGGATAGACGCGCAGCATGAACGACCAGCAGACCGAAGCCGTAAGAAGCGGAGAGCGAGTCATACACGGTAATCCGCTCTCCCTCTTCTTCAAGCATCGATTTGGCCAGAAGGGCGGATTGATACGTGCCGCTCAGGCCAGAGGAAATATGAAAGGACAGAATCTTGCTGTCCGGGTACTGTTCCATAATCCGGCGGTACGCATTCATGTATTCGACCGGCGAAGGCTGCGACGTGGTCGGCAGCTGGGAAGAACGGGGAAGGCGCTCATAGAACTGCTCCGGTGTCATGTCAATACCGTCACGGAAAGATTCTCCTCCGAACATGAGCGTAAGCGGCACTACCTCAATGCCAAGCTCGCTGGCCATCGAAGGCGGAATGTCAGAAGTGCTGTCGGTAACGATAACGGTTCGATTCATGGTTAACCTCCCCTGCGGAATACGTGTCTCCGTTTAGGCTTCTACGGAGAACAGATAGTAATAGATCGGCTGGCCGCCTTCATGAACCTCGACCTCAGCTTCCGGATAGTTGTCCGAAAGCCAGCCCGTCAGCGCCTCCGTAGAGGCAAAGTCTGCGTCCTGACCGGTCAGGATCGTTACGATCTCGTCGCCATTCTCCAGCATATTAGACAGCAGCGCCTGGCTGGCGCCCAGCATATCCTCTGCTGCAGCCACAATCTTGGAATTGGAAATACCGATATATTGACCGGATTTAATGTCCATCTCTTCAAACTTCGTATCCCTCACCGCATAGGTAACCTGTCCGGATTTCACATGGGACAAGGCTTCCAGCATACCTGAGGTATTGCTGTCCACTGTCTCATCCTCCTGGAAGGAGAACGCCGCGGCAATGCCCTGAGGAATGCTCTTGCTTGGAATAACGGTGATTTCGCGTTCGCCTTCCAGCAGTTCCTTAGCCTGCTGGGCGGCAAGCACGATATTCGAATTGTTCGGCAGAATGTATACATGCTTCGCCGATATCGAAGAGATCGCGTTCACGAAATCCTCCGTGCTGGGGTTCATCGTCTGGCCGCCGGCCAACACGACATCGACCCCAAGGCTCTTGAAGATTTCCGAGATGCCATCTCCCGAGGATACCGCAATGAAGCCATACGGAGCAAGGTCATCCGCAGGCGGAACGGCGGGTGCCGGCGCCGGGCTCTTCTCTTCCGGAATGTCTGCGAACACCTCCGGGCTCGGCGCAATGTCCATGCCAGCTGTCAGCAGATCCCGATGCTGCTCCCGCATGTTCAGGATATGAATTTGGGTAATTTCGCCGTACAAGAGCGCCAGATTCAGCACTTCTCCAGGTGTCTTGGAATGAACGTGAACCTTGATGGTCTCGTCATCGGAGATAACGATAATGGAATCGCCGTTCACCGACAACGCTTTCCGAAATTCGTCTTCGTCGAAACGTGAAGTTGGTCCGGCACCGAGCAGACGGTTAATGAAGAATTCCATGTCATAGAGAAATTCAATGTCTTCCGTCGATAACTGGGACTGCGCTGAGGCCTGCACATGCAGATGATTCGCTTCCGGCTTAACCAGTACGACAGCCGGTGCAGGCGCCGCTGTATCGGCAGCTGCTGCTTGTCCTACAGCCGGTGCAGCAGCTATTCCGCTTGTCAAATATTCAAAAAAGCCTTCATATATATAGACCAGACCCTGTCCGCCCGAATCCACAACGCCGACCTGTTTAAGCACCGGCAGCAGATCCGGAGTCGATGCCAGAGCTTCTTTCGCCTTGGCAAGCGTCTCAGTCATGACTTCCGTAACATCCGTAGTTCTTCTTGCCAAATACACGGCATGCCGGGCAGCTTCCTTGGCCACGGTCAGGATGGTTCCCTCCACTGGCTTGACTACCGCTTTGTAGGCTGTGTCGACTCCTGTCTGCAGCGCGGCTGCAAACTGCTGAGAGTTCAGTTCCTCATATTGGGCGGCATAGCGGCCGAACCCCCGAAACAGCTGGGACAGAATAACTCCCGAATTACCGCGGGCGCCCATCAAAAGCCCCTTGGACAGAACGCCGGCACACTGGCCGATCGACGCAGAGTTGTTGCTGCGAAGCTCTCTCGCTCCCGCCGTCATGGTCAGATTCATATTGGTACCCGTATCCCCGTCCGGAACCGGAAAAACATTCAGGGAATTGACGTGCTCCGCATGCTGCTGCAGTTTGTCCGCGCCGGCCAGCACCATCGCGGTAAAATCCATTCCGTTAATCGAACGCTTGGTCAATGAGAATTCCCCTTCCTAACCTTCTTGCCTTGCATCATTAACCCAAATAGGACATAATGCACTAATCTATATTGTACTATAACGGCTGAGAGAAATAAATGTTTTTGGGTCTGTTGACGAAGCATTTTTCATTGTGATATTATAGTCAGGTATTGTTTTATTGCAGGTGAAAGCAATAAGGAGGTGTAATGATGTCCCGTAAATGTGCTGTAACTGGCAAGAAACCGAGCAGCGGTAACCACGTATCCCATGCCAACAACCGCAACCGTCGCTCCTGGGGAGTTAACGTTCAGAAGGTTCGCGTTCTGGTGAATGGCAAACCGAAGCGTGTATACGTAAGCACCCGTGCCCTGAAATCCGGTAAAGTTGAGCGCGTATAATTCGCTGCTTACCGCTTCCATTATGAATTTCAACTAGCAGAAACGCCTGTCGGCGTCTTATTAGACGCCCGAGCGTTTCTCGTCAAATATAAGATTCTTTATAAGCTAGCGCCTATAGTCTCTTATATTTCAAAAAGCACCCTTTACATTTCGTAAGGTGCTTTTTTTCATGTTCCCCTATTGTATTGCCTTCCGTCAGTTTTTCTGAAAAGTATTCAAGATCGCCTTCACAAATCCACCCAAAAATTTTGGCAGCTTGAATGTATAAAATTTCATATTTCACCCTCCGATCAGTGCTGCAGCCTTTTCTCTCCACGCAAAAAAGGCTACATGAGATTCCTGCTCATGTAACCATATCTATGCGGCTGCAACTTGGCCTATACCTTATGAGAGGCGCCCAAAATTTGCCGCGGTCAGCGGTTCTCCGCCGCCGCGCGTATCGCAGATATCGCCGCTGCCCGGTCCTTGCGGCCGAATACGGCATTGCCGGCAACCAGCACGTCGGCGCCTGCCTCTGCAACGAGCGGGGCCGTAGACTCGGAGATTCCCCCGTCAACCTCAATGCGAAGATCATGGCCGATTGCATTCGCCCAATTACGGATCTCCCGGATTTTATTCATCGTCCCCGGAATAAAGGCTTGTCCGCCAAAGCCCGGATTGACCGTCATCACAAGCACCAGATCAACATCACCCAAAATTTCCTTAATCGCAGAAGCAGGGGTTGCCGGATTGATTGCCACACCTGCCAATATCCCATGTTCCTTGATCTGATGAATCACCCGGTGCAGATGCACGCACGCTTCGGCGTGAACCGTGATGACCCCCGCGCCGGCTGCGACAAAATCGGAGATGTAGAGCTCCGGCTTCTCGATCATGAGATGAACGTCAAGCGGAAGGGTCGTATGAGCCTTGACCGCCTTGACGATCGGCGGTCCGAGCGTAATGTTGGGCACAAAATGGCCATCCATTACATCGACATGAATCCAGTCCGCACCGGAGGCCTGTGCTTCGGCCACTTCAGCGCCCAGAGCGGCAAAATCCGCCGACAACAGAGATGGAGCAATCTTGATCATCTTAGTTAGTACCTCCGCTTCTTGTCTTTCATTTCATTGAAGAACAGCTTGTAATGCTGGTAGCGGCTGTCTGCGATCTCCCCGTTCTCCACGGCTTCGACAACCCGGCAGCCGGGTTCATGGGTATGAGTGCAGCCGCGGAATTTGCATTCCTCGGAGTAAGAGATGAATTCCCGGAAGCAGGAGGAAAGCTCCTCCACGCCCAGCTCCAGGAAATCCAGCTGGCTGAAGCCCGGCGTATCGGCTACATATCCCCCGCCGCCGATATCCATAAGCTCTACATGGCGCGTCGTATGCCGCCCGCGGCCAAGCCGCAGGCTGATTTCGCTCGTCTCCAGCGTAAGCCCCGGAACAATCCGGTTAAGCATCGAGGATTTGCCGACGCCCGACTGGCCGGCGAACACGCTGACCCTGCCTTCAAGCTTCCTCCGCAGCTCCTCGCTGCCATCACCTGTACGCGAGCTGGTCACAAGCACTTCGTAACCGATCTCTTCGTACAGTCGCTTCACAAGTGCCGTTCCTTCCTCTTCGTCTTCTGCAAGATCCCGTTTGGTCAGCACGATCAAGGTCTCCAGACCGGCATGCTCGATGTGGACCAGAAATTTATCGAGCAGCTGGAGATTCAGATCCGGCTCGCGGATTGAGAACAGCAGTACGGCTAGCTGAACATTTGCCACCGGAGGACGGATCAGCTCCGATTCTCTTGGGCCGATCTCGTCAACCGTCCCTTCGCCGTTCTCGGTCAGCGAATACACAACCCGATCTCCAACAAGCGGTGATTGGCCCCTTTTCTTGAATATCCCGCGGGCCCGGCATTGAACAGGCTCATCTACGGAGGCAATTTCTCCCTCTCGGAGCGGACTCACGTAGTAATAACCGCTTAAAGCTTTGACGATTATGCCTTCAGGCATGGTTTAAGCCTTCCTCTCCTCGATTTGGCGGGAACCAACCGAATAGCATTGAAGCTACTGCTTCTTATCATTGCCCTTGCCTTTATCATGTCCCTTTCCGGAGTTGCCCACTGTAGCGCTCGCTGTCTCCGCACCGGCCCCACCTGCATCATCGCCAGCCGGCTGTTCGCTTGCAGGAGCAGTCATAGCCGGATCGGCGGACGGTTCAACGCTGACAGGCGTTTCGGTCGGTGTCTGAGTCGGTGAAGGAGAAGGTGAAGGGTTGACCGGTGAAGGTTCCGGAACCACTACCGTTCCATTCTTGGCGTCATTGTACGGGATGGTATAAGTATCGTAATATTCACCGTTTCTGTATACAGTAACCGCACCATCCTTGTTCGGAGCGAGCACTAAATTCACCGATAGCACCTGTGTCCGGCTGATCGTGCGCGTGCCCCAGTCCTGGTTCTCACCATTATTGCGGGCATCCGCATACTGGATCGTGATCTTCGTCTTCTTACCTTCCTCACCCGGAGATACCGGAAGATTGAACGTATATTCAAGCGCTTCAGGCGGATATCCATTGCTCAGGTAAATGGTGATCTTCTCACCGGGCGGCGCGCTGGTGCCTTTTTCATATGGCCACTGCTTCGTTACCTTGCCCTTCTCAACCGTGAAGCTGGATTCTGTCTTAACCTCACCTAGTTCAAGTCCCGCTTCTTCCAGCTTGATTTTGGCTTCATCCTGAGTCAAGCCGCTCAAGTCCGGCGTTGTCACACTCTCCTGCCCCTTGCTGACAACAATCGAGATGTTAGCGGTATCCGGGTCGTACTGGCTGTTCGACACCGGATTCTGACGGATGACCTGCCCTGCCGGCGTATCCGAGCTGAATTCGCTGTCCTGGGTAATCCGGCTCGGGTCGACCCCCTGATCCGTCAAGATCTTGACGGCCTCATCGAAAGTGTGTCCCTTCAAATCCGGCATAGAGGATAAAGGTTTCGCGATGCTTACCTTGAGCGCAATGCTGCTGCCCTTCTTGACCGTCATATCCGGTTCCTTGCTCTGCTCGAACACAACACCTTCGGCAAAGTTCGGATTGTACTCGCTGGTAACCGGCTCCTCAAGCGTCAGCCCGACCTCGGTCAGCTTGGCTTTGGCATCAGCAAGTTGCAGGTTGACCAGCTTGGGCACCTTCACATCGGGAACAACGAGCTTGGCATTCACATACCATACAACTCCGGTCATCGCCAGCAGCAGAATAAGCGTCAGTCCGATCCACAGTGCCGGCCTACCCCATACTTTTTTACTCCTGACCTGCATATTTGCTTCTTTGACCATCCGGTCTTCATCGCGGCCCTTCGAACCGCCGCTCCGCTGAACCGGCTTGATTGCCGGCATCACCCGTGTACGGTCCTCGTCATCATCCACAAAAGCCAGCTTGGGCTCGCTCCGCCGCTCCGGGAGCAGGCAGGTCTCCAGGTCATCGAGCATTTCCTTGGCTGACTGGTACCGCTCCTCGGGATTTTTCCGCATCGATTTCAAAATGATGTTCTCCACACTTTGTGGAATCATCGGGTTCAGCTTGCGAGGCTCCTCGAACTCCTCCTGGAGATGCTTCAGCGCCACGCTGATGGGACTCTCGCCGAGAAAAGGCAGGCTCCCGGTCAGCATCTGATAAATGACGATGCCAAGCGAATAGAGATCCGACTTCTCTCCGGTAGCCACGCCCTTGGCATGCTCGGGAGAAAAGTAATGAACCGATCCAACGACCGATCCCGTCTGGGTAATCGTCGTCGAGGTCACGGCACGGGCAATCCCGAAATCCGTCACCTTAACCCGGCCGTTGCGGCCGATCAAAATATTATGCGGCTTAATATCCCGGTGGATAATCTGGTTCTGATGGGCGTGGTCCAGCGCATCGCAGATCTGGGTCGCAATCCGCACGGCTTCGTCGACCTGCAGCGGAGCTCTATCCTTGATAATTTCATTCAGATTCTTGCCTTCCACATACTCCATAACAATATAATGAATTTCATCTTCCTGCCCTACATCATAAATACTGACCACATTGGGATGTGAGAGGGAAGCGGCGGATTGGGCCTCGCGCCGAAACCGGCGAATAAATTCTTCATCATGTACAAATTGATTGCGTAGTACTTTAATTGCGACATTCCGGTTTAGCAGAATATCATGCGCTCTGTAGACCAGAGCCATCCCGCCTCCACCGATTCGCTCGATGACTTGGTAACGGCCTCCCAACTCGTGACCGATCATCTATCCCACTCCTTTGATTCGGGCACAGCGGCCTCCTCTTGATGTTCCAACATGGCGACGCTGATATTATCGCCGCCGCCGGCAAGCAGTGCCAGCTGTAGTAATCGGTCCGCCCGTTCTTCTAGCGAAATCTCCTGCAGCCCGGCAACCTTCCCCAGATGCTCGGCGCTGACAAAATTGCTCAAGCCGTCACTGCACAAGAGCAGCACTTCTCCCGGTCCCAGCTCAATGGGAAGCAGATCGACCTGGATCTCCCGGTCCGTGCCAAGCGCGCGGATCAGCACATTGCGGCGCGGGTGGGTGCCCAGCTCCTCCTGGCTGATCTGGCCGTTCTTGAACAGTTCATTGACCAGCGTATGATCCTCGGTAAGCTGCGCCGCCTTGCCATCCTTGATTATGTAGGCCCTGCTGTCGCCGATATGGCCGATACATCCCGACTGTTCACCCATCAGAACGGATACGACAGTCGTTCCCATGTTATGATAGCGTTCGTCGCTGCCCGCTTGTTCAAAGACTGTATCATTCGCCTTGATAACCGCATTCAGGAGCGCATCTTTGAGCTCGTCGCCAGTGAGACCCGGCGCCAATTCCTCCAGTTCCCCGCGTATCGTCTCCAGCGCAAGCCGGCTGGCGGTATCACCCGCCAGATGGCCTCCCATGCCGTCGGCGATGATGGCCAGCGTATACCCGTGTCGGGTTAAGCCGGTCCACACCGAATCTTCATTGACGGAGCGCACCCGTCCGATATCGCTGACATGAACCGTATTGATCAAAAGACCTCACCTCAACTCCATATGTTTGGCGCGCAGCTGGCCGCATGCGGCGGCGATATCATGCCCCTGCTCCCGTCTGATAGTCACATTCACGCCATTATCCGCCAAAATCCGCTGAAATTGAAAAATATCATTTCGGGATGTGCGGACATACTTGCGCTCCGGCACATGATTGACAGGAATCAGATTGACGTGGCACAGCATGCTCTTCAGAACGTCGGCCAGCTCCTGGGCGTGCTCGGGCTGATCGTTGACGCCCCCGATGAGGGCGTACTCGAAGCTGATGCGGCGTCCGGTCTTCGCCTGATAATAGCGGAGAGCCTCCATCACATCATTAAACGGATAGCGCCGGTTAACCGGCATAAGCTTGGAGCGAAGGGTGTCATTGGGAGCATGGATGGATATCGCCAGATTGATCTGGGTATCTTCTTCCGCGAATTTATAAATGCTCGGCACGATACCGCTAGTGGATACCGTAATATGCCGCTGCCCGATGTTCAGGCCTTTTTCGTGAATCATTAGACGAAGGAATTTCATGGTCGCATCATAGTTCTCGAACGGTTCGCCCGTTCCCATGATAACGATGCTGCTTACCCGTTCGCCGCGGGCGTCCAGAATTTGCTGGGAGCGCACAACCTGGGCCACAATTTCACCCGGAGTAAGATCGCGTTTCAGACCGCCCAGTGTGGATGCGCAGAACGTGCAGCCGATTCGGCAGCCAACCTGTGTAGTGACACAGACGCTGTTGCCGTAGTTGTGCTTCATAATAACAGTCTCGATCGCGTGATCGTCGTGAAGACCGAACAGGAACTTGACCGTACCGTCCTTCGACTCCAGCTTGGTGATTTCCTTCAGCCCGTCGATAGTGAACTGCTCGTCCAGCTTGGACCGCAGGCCCTTCGGGAGATTGCTCATTTCTTCAAAAGTGCTCACCCGCTTGACATACAGCCAGTCGAAAATCTGCCCGCCCCGGAAGGCCGGCTCGCTATTCTCTTTAGCCCACTGGGACAGCTCTTCCAATGTTAAATCATATATTAAAGGTTTCATTAATATGCTCGCACCTGATCTTTCTATTGTTGTCTGAACTTATCATCCTGCCTATTTTAACATAAATCAAAGGACCGGTAAAAGAAAGACCATAATCCCTATAAGGAGCGGGCGTTGGCGCCCGGCTTGCCGCCTCGGGCTGAGTCTGTAAACCGCAAGATGACCTCCCTCATGGCGCACACAAAAACCCGCTCGGCGGTTTCCCACCTCGCGGGAACATTCAGCTAGCTTAAACGCCTGAGTACGGCGATATAGAAGCCGTCGCTTCCGAATTGCTGGGGCAGAATTTGCATGCCCGGCTGATCGGCTGACAAGAGTGAGCCAAGCCGCTCAGCCAGCGGGGAATCTTGATCCGAACTTACGAATTCGGGATGGCTGGACAGAAAGTCCTTCACGTTCTCCTCGTTCTCGGCGCTCCCGATTGTACAGGTGCTGTATACGAGAATTCCGCCCGGCTTCAGTAGTTCCGCAGCGCCGTTCAGCAGTCTCCGCTGGAGACGGCTGATTTCGATTCTGTCTCCCGGTGTCTTGCTCCATTTCAGATCGGGTTTTCGCCGAATCACACCAAGCCCCGTGCATGGAGCGTCCAGCAGAATCCGGTCAAAGCTCATGGCCGGATACCGCTGTGGAAGCTCCAAGGCATCTATAGCAATGGTCTCGATCGACCCGAGTCCAAGCCGCTCTGCCTGCTGCGCCACAAGCTCCGCCTTGTGCGGATACAGGTCGCAGGCAACTATGCTGCCCTGGTCTTCCATCAGCTCCGCAATATGAGATGTCTTGCCGCCCGGCGCCGAGCAGCAGTCCAGCACCTTCATGCCCGGCTCCGGCGACAGCGCCTCCGCCACCAGCATAGAGCTTTCGTCCTGAATCGAGAGGACGCCGTCCCGGTACCAGTCGCTAAGCGCCAGATTGCCGCCACCCCGGACGACAATACCGAAGGGGCTCAGCTGCGAAGGAAATGCGTCAAGCCCCTGCTCCCGCATCTCCAGGAGCAGCTTGTCCCGTGCCGTCATCGTCGTGTTGACGCGCACGCTGACCGCCGGCGGCTCGTTGTCCGCCCTGCAGATTGCTTCGGCGGTCTCCGCGCCGAAGCGCCCGATCCATTCCTTCACCAGCCACAAGGGGTGGGAATGCTCAAGTGAAATCCGTTCCGCTTCGTCCAGCCCGGATGGAAGCGCCGGCAGCTCGCCGGTGCGCAGTGCGCTGCGGAGCACACCGTTCACCATGCCGGAGATGCCCTGGTGACCGCGCTTCTTCGCCAAGTTAACAGCCTCGTTGACGGCGGCATGAGAAGGAATCCGGTCCAGATAGACGATCTGGTACAGACTCATGCGAAGCAGACAGCGTACCCAGGGCTGAAGCTTGGCGACGCCTTTGCTGACGAACTGGTCCAGCATGAAATCCAGTGTATTCAGCCGGGACAGGGTGCCGTAGACAAGCTCTGTCGCAAGCCCCGCATCCTCGCGGCTTAATCCCGCCTTCTGCAGGCTGCTGTTCAGCTGCAAATTGCTGTACGCGCCTTCCTGCTCCACCCGGAGCAGCACGTCCAGCGCTGTCTCCCTGGCCGTTGCGCGGGGTCTGCCCGCTCCGGCCGGCTTGATGCCTGCGGACGGATTGCCTCCACTGCGGGCTGCAGTCCGAGCGCCGGCGCTGGCTCCGCCGCCGGATCTCGCGGACGCTGCGCCGGATGCCGCAGCCGGCCGTACCTGACCGCCCTTGCGGCTGCCACTCCGGCCCCCGCCTTGACCGCCGCCTGCCTTGCCCTGGCTGCTCGCCTGGCTCTGGCTGATTGCCTGACTCTTGCCGCTTGCCTGGCTCTTGCCGCCAGCCTGGCTTTTACCGCTTGCATGGTTCTTGCCGCTTGCCTGGCTCTTGCCGCTTGCCTGACTCTTGCCGCCAGCCTGGCTTTTACCGCTTGCATGGGTCTTGCCGCTTGCATGGGTCTTGCCGTTTGCCTGACTCTTGCCGCTAGCCTGGCTCCGGCCGCCATGCGGGTGACCAGCCTTTCGGCCGGACCGGTCCTGAGAACGGTCTCCGCCGGAATCGTGTGCTAGCCTCCGCACTGTGACGCGGCACGCACCCGGCCGGTCTTCCCTGAGCCCGGTCATTCCAGCACCGTGCCGGACTTCATCAGACCGCCGCGGGCGAAGTCGCCGGCGCTCATCGCTTTCTTGCCCGCAGGCTGAACCTGAAGCAGCAGCAGACTTCCGTCGCCGGTCTTCACTTCAATGCCCTTCGGTCCAGCCGACAGTACCGTGCCCGGCACCGTCTCCGCTTCGCCCGAACCTTCTTCGACGAGAATGCTGCCAGACAACGCCTGATCATCGGGATTAGCGGCCTGCCACACTTTGAAGGTCTCTCCGTTCCACAGGGTGAAGCCGCCGGAGTAGGGAACCAGCCCGCGAATGCGGTTATAGATTTCCCGCGATCCCGCGTTCCAGTCGATCTTCTCATCGTCGCGGGACAAATTCGGCGCATAGATGGCAAGGCTGTCATCCTGCTTCTCGGCCGCTACCGGACCTTTCACGAGACGCGGCATCCATTCCTTCAGCAGATCCCTTCCCGCGAGGCTCAGCTTCTCGAACATCGTTCCAGATGTATCATCGTCTTCGATAGGCACCTCAATCTTGGCGATCATGTCGCCGGTATCGATTCCTTCCGCCATGTACATCAGCGTTATGCCCGTTACCTTCTCGCCATCGATAATGCTACGCTGGATCGGGGCACCGCCCCGGTATTTCGGCAGCAGCGAGCCATGAACGTTCACACAGCCCCTGGCCGGCAGGTCCAGCACGGCCTTCGGCAGTATTTGGCCGTAGGCAGCGGTAACGATCAGCTCCGGCTCATAGGCCGCCAGTTCCGCCACCGCCTCCGGTCTGCGCATGCGTTCAGGCTGAAGTACAGGCAGTCCCAGCTCCAGAGCCGCCGCCTTGACCGGCGAAGGCGTCAAAACTTTCTTTCTCCCCTGCGGCCGGTCCGGCTGGGTGACGACCGCCGCCACCTCGAAGCCTTCCTCCACCAGCATGCGCAGGCAGGGCACCGCGAACTGCGGCGTGCCCATGAATACGATTTTCATGACTAGCTCACTCCTCGGTTCCGCTCCGTTCAGCGGTGATATCGTAGACCTTCTCCGCGACATCCGTGAACAGCACGCCGTTCAGATGATCGATCTCATGCTGGAACGCCCGCGCCAGCAAGCCGCTGCCCGTGATCTCAACCTCGTTGCCTTCGCGGTCAAGTCCGCGCACGGTAACTGTCTCCGCGCGGCGCACGTCGCCGTTAAGGCCGGGAATGCTGAGGCAGCCTTCCGGTCCGAGCTGTTCACCTTCGGAGTGGATGATCTCGGGATTGATTAACTTGATCAGTCCATGCTCCTCGTCGGCGTCCACCACGATCAGCCGTTTCAGGATTCCGACCTGCGGAGCGGCCAGTCCGACGCCCTCTGCGTCATACATCGTATCCGCCATATCATCCAGCAGCTTCTGGACGTTGGGGGTAATTTTCGTCACCGGCTTCGCCGTTTTATGAAGGACTTCATCAGGCTCTTTAACGATTAATCGAATTGCCATGGTCCACACCTTCCTGTTCTCTGTTATCTGACCGCATTTTGCGCCATCTCTTGCCATACCCGTTCTGTCGTTCGCAAAATGCCGCAATATGCGTGCGGGCCATCTTTGCGTTACATCAGCATTTGGGGGTCTACATCTATACTAATCTGAAGCACGGGATCACGCAGCGAATCCTCCAGCTCCTCCGCCACTTCCCGGACTAGGCCGATCGCATCGATTTCGCCGCGCCATTTGACCATGCACTGGAACCGATACCTTCCCTTGAGCCGAGGAAGCGGAGAAGCGACCGGCCCGAGCAGATCCAGTCCGTCGGCCGTCAGCTTGTCCATGCTGCCGAACCATCTCCGCTGGCGCGCCTTTCCCTCGATCGTCTTGGCGAAGTTCTCCGCCATGCGCAGCGCGATCGGCATTTGCTCATGAGAGAGCGTCACCAGAATCAAACGGCAGTACGGCGGATAATGAAGTGCTTTACGGTGCTTCAGTTCTTCCCTGACAAATGAATGATAATCATGCTTGCCGGCATGAATGATGGAATAATGATCCGGCGTATACGACTGGATCAGCACCTCGCCTGGCAGCGTATGTCTTCCTGCGCGTCCGGCAACCTGCGTCAGCAGCTGGAATGTCTTCTCCGCCGCCCGGAAATCGGGCAGGTTGAGCGCCGAATCAGCGGTGATAACGCCAACCAGCGTCACATCGGGGAAATCCAGTCCCTTCGCGACCATCTGCGTGCCGAGCAGCACATCGGCTTTTTTATCCCGGAACTGGCCCAGCAGCTTCTCGTGAGAGCCCTTCTCCGTCGTCGTATCGACGTCCATCCGGATCACCCGCATACCGGGAAACAGCTTGCCGAGTTCTTCCTCCACCCGCTGTGTCCCGGTTCCGAAGAACCGGATATGCTCGCTTCCGCACTCCGGACAAGTATCCGGCGAAGGCTCCGCATGCCCGCAGTAATGGCAGCGCAGGTTGCTGCTGCGCGCATGATAGGTCAGTGAAATATCGCATTCGGGACACCCGGCGACATAACCGCAGCTGCGGCACATGACAAAGGTCGAGAAGCCCCGGCGGTTCAGCAGAAGCACCGTCTGTTCTCCGCGGTCCAGCCGTTCCTGAAGCGCGGCATGCAGCTTCCGGCTGAACATGGAACGATTGCCCTCCTTCAGCTCTTCGCGCATGTCCACGATTTCAACAGCCGGCAGCTCATTGCCCAATGCGCGGCTCGGCATTTCCAGCAGGCCCGGCGCGAAGCTCTCATCGCTCTGCGAACGCGCCGCATAGTAGCTCTCAAGCGACGGTGTAGCGGAGCCAAGGATGACAACGGCGTCACACCGGGAAGCCCTCCGTACCGCTACGTCCCGTGCATGATATCGCGGATTCTCTTCCTGCTTGTACGACGTCTCATGTTCCTCGTCCATTATAATCAGGCCGAGGTTGGTGAACGGCGCGAATATCGCCGAACGCGCGCCGACTGCGACCATTGCCTTGCCTTCCCGGATTTTGCGCCACTCGTCATAACGCTCGCCGGATGACAGACGGCTGTGCATCACCGCCACTCCGCTGCCGAAGCGGCCTTTGAACCGCTCCACCATCTGAGGGGTCAGTGAAATTTCCGGGACCAGCACAACAGCTTGCCTGCCCTGGTCGATGCAGCGGCGGATCGTCTGCAGATAAATCTCCGTCTTTCCGCTGCCAGTAACTCCATGCAGCAGAAAAACCTCATGCCGCTGTTCATCTACAGCCCGCGAGACGGCGCCGTAGACCGCCGACTGCTCAGCGGTCAGCGGAAGCGGCTCGCTTGGCTTGAAATCGCGGCCCCGGTAAGGGTCCCGGTATACCTCGACCTCCGTAATCTCGATAAGCCCTTTGTCCTCCAGCCCCTTGACGGTGCCGGCCGCAACCTGCAAGGCAGCCAGCACATCCTTCAGCGGCATGGGAAGCACAGCTTCCATATCGATCAGGAAAGAGAGCACTTCCTTCTGCCTTGCCGACCGGGCAGACATGCTGTTCAAGGCTTCGCGAGCGGTCTCCGGCTCCATGGCGAGGTCCACCGCCTTCAGCTTCTTTTTGCCCATCTTATCCTTGATGAACTGGACCTCCTGCAGATTGCCGCGACGAAGCATGAACTTGATCGTCTCCGCTTCATCCGGGAACGCCCGGGTCAGCTGTTTCATCGTCACCTCGCCGCCTCGCCGGACGAACTCGATAATTGCCCGTTCCACCCGGTCCATTCCCGGGAACACCGGAAAGAACTCCTCATCGGGGAACAGCGTGTCCCCTTGAGGCGCTGAGTCCGGCTCCTCGCCAAGCGAAATAAGCCGTTCGGCTTTGCCCTTCAGCGCCGTCGGCAGCATCGCCTGCAGCGCTGAAATCCGCCTGCAGGCATATCGCTCGCTCATCCAGTCCGCCAGCTCCACAAGCTCCGGAGACAGCGGCGGGACGAGATCCAGTACTTCCTGAATGGGCTTAATCCCTTTAACCGCCTGGACATCGCCATATTCAAGGGAGACAACGAAGCCTTGAACTGTGCGATGTCCGAAAGGAACCGCTACCCTGCTGCCGACCTCGGTCCAGACTCTGAGGTCCTCGGGGATGGAATAATCAAAAGGCCGGTCGGTGCTGCGGACAGGAACATCAACAATCACCTTGGCGATATCCATTACCGTCCTTCTTCTTTCAGACGATCTCCGGCTGCGCTCAGAATTCGCCGCGCAACTTCATCCTTGGAGAGCAGCGGAAGCTCTTCCACCAGTCCGCTCCGGTCATAAATCGAAACGATGTTGGTATCGACGCCAAAGCCTGCTCCGGGCTGACCGACGTCGTTCGCAACGATCAAATCGAGATTTTTGCGTACCAGCTTGTCTCTGGCATACATCTCGGCGTTGCCTGTCTCCGCAGCGAAGCCAACAAGCAGCTGGGACGTTTTGCGCTGTCCGAACGATTCCAGAATATCCACCGTCTTGACCAGCTCCAGCGTCATCGTATCGCCCGCTTTCTTGATCTTGGTCTCGGCTCTTTCTCTCGGACGGTAGTCGGCGACGGCCGCCGCTTTGATCAGTATGTCACAGTCATCCCATTCGGCGGATACGGCTTGATACATGTCGTCGGCCGATTGAACGCGGACCACTCGAATGTCCCCTGGAGGCGCTTCGTCGGTCCGGGCTGCGATCAGCGTAACCTCCGCTCCCATTTCTTTGGCCGCACGCGCCAGGGCGAAGCCCATTTTGCCCGAAGAATCGTTGGAGATATAGCGTACCGGATCGATCCGTTCCACCGTGCCTCCGGCGGTAATTACGACTTTTTTGCCTCCAAGCTTGCGGTTCGCTTCCGATTTCCGCTCGAAAAATGCTTCGACGACGCTAACGATCGTCTCCGGCTCTTCCATCCGGCCCTTTCCGACATAGCCGCAGGCCAGCAGCCCTTCTCCCGGCTCGATGAATTGTACGCCCCGTTCCGCCAGGATGTTCAAATTGTGAAGCACGGCGGGATGCTGGTACATATGCACGTTCATCGCCGGAGCGACCATAATGGGCGCAGTAGCCGCCAGCAGAACAGTTGAGAGCATGTCATCGGCGATTCCGTGTGCCATTTTGGCGATGATATTAGCGGTTGCGGGTGCAATCAGCACCAGATCCGCTGCGTCAGCGAGGTCAATATGCGATATGGAGGACGGATCGCGTTCCTGAAACGTATCGCTGTATACCCGCTGCTTCGACAGCGATTGTAATGTCAGCTCGGTAATAAACTGCTTCGCCGACGCCGTCATGATTACATGAACCTCGGCGCCTTTCTGGGTAAGCTTGCTGCACAGGGCAGCCGCCTTATACGCCGCAATTCCTCCGGTAATGCCTAGAATAATAGTTTTTCCCTTTAACATATGCTTCCCTCCGTTCCCGGTATCCCCTTCATAGGAGCGCCGTAAAGCGCAAATGCGAGGACAAGGTTTGTTCTTTCTATATTTATAGAGAGAGCCATTCCAGGAGTCTTCGATTAAGCTAAACGGGCCTCTATAAAATCGGAACTCAAGGATTAACGTCTGACGGTGATCTTGTCACGCCCGGCGTTGACCGAGTGATATATGAACAAATCATACGCAAAGAACTTATATTTTGAAAAAAATGACAACCTTCCGGTTGTCACATGCAGCCCTTCCGGGCCAGACATAATAGAATGTAGCTTGAAAAATGTAAGGTAACCCGTTATTCCGCTGGTTTGTCTTCTACCGGAGATACGCTGATATAATCCTTGTACACTTCTTCAAGAGCGACGCCCACATACTTGTGGGAATGCGGCGATTTGAGCTCGGACTTGCTGCCCTCGCGAAGCTGTCTCGCCCGGCGTGCAGCCGCGACGACCAGGGAGTATTTGCTGTCAACCTTGTTCATCATTTCGTCAATGGATGGATATAGCACAGGTACACCTCTTCAATATTTAATGACGCCGCAAATCGCGGCATGGTAATCTATCTGATTTTACAATGTTCGGCAATAATAATGCTTTCTATTCGCTTGCAGGCCAGATCGATTTCATCGTTGACCACGCCATAATCATAATGGCGCATCAGGTTGATTTCATCCTCCGCGACCGTCATCCGGTGGTTGATGATATCGTCATGCTCAGTTCCGCGCCCGCGGATCCGGTCCTTCAGCTCATCCATCGAAGGAGGCAGAAGGAACACAAAAATGCCTTCCGGGAACTTCTCCTTCACCTTCAGCGCGCCCTGAACCTCGATCTCAAGGATGATATCCCTGCCGCTGGCCAAGGTCTTCTCCACAAAATCACGCGGCGTTCCGTAGTAGTTGCCTACGTACTCCGCATACTCCAGCAGCTCGTCGCGTTCAATCATATCGCGGAACTGCTCCTGACTCTTGAAAAAATAGTTGACTCCATCCTGTTCGCCCGCGCGGGGACTCCGCGTCGTCGCCGAAACGGAGTAGATCAGCTCGGGTATTCTGGGCCGCAGTGCGGTGCATACCGTTCCTTTACCGACTCCGGAAGGGCCGGACAATACGATCAGCAATCCTTTTGACATAGTACACTCCATTACTTGTTATTCGTCATTATCGTCGTCTTTGCTGGAAAGTCTGTGTGCTACGGTCTCCGGCTGGACAGCCGATAGAATGACATGGTCACTGTCCGTGATAATGACGGCGCGGGTTCTTCTCCCGTAAGTCGCATCGATCAGCATATGCCGGTCTCTCGCTTCCTGGATAATCCGCTTGATCGGTGCCGACTCCGGGCTGACAATGGAAATAATCCGATTGGCCGAGACGATATTTCCAAAGCCTATATTGATGAGTTTAATTGCCATGATCCGGTTGTTCCCCCCATAAGTTACATCTTCGGTTGCCCCGTCCTATTCAAGATTCGCAGCCTGCTCGCGAATTTTCTCGAGCAGCGCCTTCATCTCCAGCACACGGGTCCCAATTGCCAAATGACTGCATTTGGAGCCGATTGTGTTCGTCTCCCGGTTCATCTCCTGAATGAGAAAATCCAGTTTCCGTCCCATCGGCTCGTCGCTCAGCAAAAGGGCCCGGCACTGCTCAAAATGGCTCTGCAGACGGGTCAATTCTTCATCAATATTGGAGCGTTCCGCAAAAATGGCCACTTCCATTCCGAATTTGTAATCGTCGAAAGGGAACGAGCCGTCACGAAGATGTTCCAGACGCTGACGGAGCTTGTCCAGGTACTCGGTCACCAAGGCAGGAGCGAGGCCTTTCATCTCCTGCTGCAGCTTCTCGAGCGCCTCCACTTTGCCGGTAATATCACCAGCGAGGTAGATTCCCTCCCGGGCGCGCATTTCGCTAAGAGCCCGCAGACTCTCTTCAAGCCCTCCTGTCAGCAGCTTCTCCAGCTCTTCGCTGCTCATCGGCTCAACCGGCGGCTCACCCTGATGATCCATCACGCCGGGAAGAGACAGGATGCCGTGCAAATCCAGCTCGCCGCTGATGTCAAATTCCTTCGCGAGGATCTCCGCCGCATCCAGATACGCCCTGACGGTGCGCCGGTTGAGCACCGGTCCCCCCGATTCTTCGGGCAGCTCCCTGATAATGGCGACGTCCACCCGTCCGCGTCTTACATATTCCTGAACTTTCTTGCGCAGCGAGTCTTCGAAATACGTCCATTCCCGCGGCACCCGGAGGGAGATTTCAGTATACCGGTGATTCACTGTCTTCACCTCAAACCTGATCTCGCCGCCGCCGTATGGCCTGGACGATTGGCCGTATCCGGTCATGCTAAATGACATCGGCATCACATCCGTTACACTATTGTAAATGATTCTCTCTAGCGAAACAAGGGGGATAATTGGCGTCCGGTCTTGGCCCACACATGTTCAAGCAGCTGCACGCTCATTCCGTAGAACATGAACGGCGTCATCAGATAAATCCCGTTGAATCGTTCCATCGCCGCATCAAGCAGCTCTTTGGCAATCGCTACACCCTCGGCTCTGCCGGCTTCGCCTTCAAGCCCGCTCATCCGCAGACGCACCTCGTCGGACAATTGAATACCCGGCACTTCGTTATGCAGGTATTCGGCGTTCCGGCCGCTTGCAAGCGGCATGATTCCGAGGAAGATCGGAACGTTAAGATGCGCTGTCGCGTCGGCTATCGTATGGATAAGCGCCTTGTCGTAGACCGGCTGGGTCATAATATAATCGGCGCCGAAGGCCAGCTTCTTCTCGAGACGCTCCACCGCCTTGCCCAAATGCTTCACGTTGGGGTTGAACGCAGTGCCGATTACGAATTTGGCCTTATGCTTCAACGGCTTGCCTGAAAAAGCGACCCCGTCGTTCAACTGCTTGATCATCCGGATGATTTCAAAGGAGGTCAGATCGTACACGGAGCTTGAGCCCGGCAAATCCCCGAACCTCGCCGGGTCACCTGTCACCGCCAGGACATGGTCGATGCCCAGCGCATCAAAGCCCATCAGATGGGACTGGGTGCCGATCAGATTGCGGTCGCGGCAGGCGATGTGGACCAGCGGCCGAAGGCCCGTCTTCTGCTGCACGAGCGAACCGAGCGCCATATTGCTCATGCGCGTTACGGCCAGCGAGTTGTCCGCCAGCGTCAGCGCATCGGCACCAGCGCGGCGCAGCGCATCGGCGCCCGCCATAAACTTCGTGATATCGAGATCCCGCGGCGGATCAAGCTCGACAATGACCGTATGGCGTTCCTTGACGAGATCGACAAGCGTTGGCTCCTGTCCTCCGTCCCCGTCATGCTCGGCCAGGCTCTCCTGAATACGGACATTGACCGTGCTCCGCTCTTTGCGCTCCGGCAGCGGCTTCGGTGAATATTCCTTCAGCGCTTCCGATATTTCGGCGATATGCTGGGGAGTCGTACCGCAGCAGCCTCCGATGATCCGGCAGCCCATATCGGCGAAGCTCTCGGCCATCTGACCGAAATATTCGGGAGACGCTCCATATTTATAATGGCCGTCCACATAGTCCGCCAAACCTGCATTTGGAAATACGGAGACCGGAAGCGACAGACTGTCCTGCAGCGTGCGAAGCGCCCGCTTGATGCCGAATGGGCCTGTCCGGCAGTTGAAGCCGATAACGTCAGCGCCGTCCTCCTCCAGAATCCGGAACGCTTCAGGCAGCGTCAAGCCGTCCATCGTCATTGCCGTTTCGTCAACAGCGAACTGGCAGATTACCGGGATATCCGTGCTCAGCTTGCGTACGGTCCGCAGCGCCAGATGCATTTCCTCCAGATCGTAGAAAGTCTCCAGCATGATGCCGTCTGCCTGCTCTTCAAGCAAAGCGCCGATCTGCTGGCTAAAATAGCGTTTTAGTTCCGAGGCGGACAGACTGGCCCGCTTGCCAGCCCGGATCGAGCCGACGGCACCGACGACATAGCCGTTCGCCCCCGCCGCCTGACGGGCAATCCGGATTCCTGCCCGGTTAATCTCTTCTACCTTAGATTCCAGACCGAACTTGGACAGTTTATCGTAGTTCGCCGAGTAAGTGTTGCTCTCCAGCAGCTGCGCACCCGCTTCGATATAGCTGCGGTGCACCTCTTCAATAACCTCCGGCGAGGTTAAATTCAACTCTTCATATGATATTCCGACCGGAAATCCCTTCTGATATAAAAAGGTCCCCATCGCTCCATCGCCGACCAGCACTTTGGCGCCCCAGGCGGTCCGTAAATCCGGCTTCACGAAAGCAGCTCCTCCCATGACGTTAGTTTCATACTAATGTAACATAAATCGGCAGGAAAGATAAGCGATGATCCAAGGGGATTTGAAGCAAATCGGCAGCTCCGCGAATGCTCCGGCGTCAGGAGCGTCATACTAGATGAATTACCGGTCTTTGATTTCGTTTGCGAAAAGGGGCAGCGTGGATGAACAGCAATCATAAAGTACGGAAACAACTGCTGCGTAAATACGTGACGATTGTGGTCCTGGGATGCCTCAGCCTTGCGTATCTCTATTTTGAGGATTGGCTGTTCGGTTACGGCCTTGGCAACATTTCATATATCCTGAACTATTTATTGTCTACCTTAGAAGAAAAATTGGCCACATTGCTTTTGCTGCTGTTCCTGTTAATTCCGGATCTGTATGCCTGGATTGGAGGCAATCAGCCCTCGCGCGACGCGGAACGATGATTTCTGATGAGGCTTGACGCGATCAAAAGCATGGGTATTCCAATTGTGAAGACTGGATACACCGTATACAGAAGCCTTTCCCCCTGATCCAAGTGCTCGATGAAGCTGCGTGCGTCAAGCATTGAGCTGAATAAAATAATCAGAGCGGACGGATATACCATTTTACGGTACGGCAGGCCGAACAGCTCGGAAATGCCTACAAGCGCAGCCGCGTAAAATACGGATATTTTGAAGAAAATCCTTCAATCGCCCGGCCTTCCGAGGACCGGGTATCGCATATGATCGACGAGGCGCATCCGTTCAGCAACACAGCCGTATCCCCCGACAGCAAACCAAGGATCATATCGTTCCAATCGTCCTAGACTGTGGCTTCACCCGACTTAAGCATCCGTTCGAGCATCATGTTCTGAAGCCCTTCGGGCTTCTCCCCATATTCTTCCGGGATTATACGGTCGAATTTCAGAAGAGAGCCAATCACGAAATCATTGATAGTCACGCTGTCCGCAAGAGTGCTCAGACGAACGACCGCCACGGCAACAGCGGGACGGATACCGACCGATAACCGCCGGATTTTCACATCTTCGCTGTTTCCCAATTCACTCATTATGGCGATGAGCGTCTGTTCCAAATCCGCAGAGATCATGCGAACCGGATGCGATCTTTCCAGCGAACCGCCGGCTCCGCTGCTTGTCCTTCCGAACCCGGAATAACCCCATTTCTTCATATTCATGCTCCTTCAAACAATGGCTCTTTCCATTATTTGCGGATCTTCCTTCCATTATGCGGACAGACAACAAGAAACGGGTGCCCTTCCTCGTTCCGAGGGGACACCCGTTTCCTTGGTTAATAACAGTCCAATCATGCTGTTATTTCCATCGCAGCTGTTCTATTAAACTTCGACCGTTCCGGTGTATACCGCCTCTGCCGGTCCGGTCATATACACATGATTGTCATCCTCATTCCATTCAATGAAGAGGTCGCCGCCTTTCAGACTCACCCATGCGGCCCGGTCGGTCGCTCCGTTCAGCACGGAGGAGACGAGCGTTGCGCAGGCGCCGGTTCCGCAGGCCAGCGTCGGTCCCGCTCCCCGCTCCCATACCCGCATATCGATCCGGCCGCGATCCTTGACCGTGGCGAATTCTACGTTCACCTTGCGGGGAAACAGCGAATGAACTTCAAGCTTCGGCCCCCATGTCAACAGGTCGAAGGACACGGCGTCATCCACATAAATGACGCAGTGCGGATTGCCCATCGACACGGCCGTATAAGTGAATTCGCGGCCGTCAGTTTCGATCTGCTGGCCTACGACAGGCTCGGCATCGACATTAACGGGAATTTGAGGTCCGTTCAGCACGGGCTCGCCCATGTCCACGGTGACCGTCTCAACGGCTCCGTCCTTGACCTTCAGCTTCACTTTCTGCTCTCCGGCTCCGATCGTGACAATGACGATCTCCTCCGAATTTACATGTCCGTGATCATAGACGTATTTAGCTACGCAGCGGATGGCGTTGCCGCACTGCTCTGCTTCGGAGCCATCCGAGTTGATGATCCGCATCATGAAATCGCCGCGGTCCGACGGGAGAATATAGACAAGTCCGTCGGCTCCAATGCCGAAGAACCGGTTGCAGAGTTTAATGGCAAGCTCGGCCGCATTGTCCGGCAGCTTCTGCTCGCCGAAGACGACGATAAAATCGTTGCCGAGTCCGTGCATCTTGGTAAATTCCATTGCTGAGTCCACTCCTCAAAATAATATGCCACAAGCATAACCCAAGGAGCGGGACAAAGCTATTGATTCTATGCCGAAATTTTTGTACTTTTCAGCATGGACGATCCGCCGCCGCTTCCTCCGCTTCGGGTGCGCTTGCGGCTCCGCTTGCCTCCCCAGACGCTGCCGGCCCCCATTACGAAGGTCGGGATGCCGGCCGCGACAATTGTCAGCGCCCAGTCCCGGAACCCAAGCGGTACTGTTTTGAAGACAGGCTGCAAGGCCGGAATATACATGACGGCTAGCATCAGGAGGACCGATGACAGGACGGCAAGCACCAGGGCGCGGTTCTGGAACGGATTCCGGTGGAAGACGGAGCGGGAGCTCCGGCAGTCGAACACATGGATCAGCTGGGCCATAACCAGCGTGGCGAAGGCAACCGACTGCGCCTGGACGAGTTGGGCCGGATCGTTCGGCGCGCTGCGCAGCGTCAGCCAGAAGGCTGCCAATGTGCACAGGCCGATCAATAGACCGCGGCTGACGATCTTCCAGCCGAGCCGGCGGGCGAAGATGTTCTCTTTCGCGCCGCGGGGTTTGTGCTCCATAAGATCCTTCTCGGGCTGATCCACCCCGAGCGCCATGGCGGGAAGGCCGTCTGTTACAAGGTTGACCCATAGAATCTGGATCGGCACCAGCGGCAGCGGAAGGCCGATCAACATGGCGAAGAACATGGTCAGGATCTCCCCGACATTCGAAGCGAGCAGGTACCGGATGAATTTGCGGATATTCTCGTAAATACTCCGCCCTTCCTCGATCGCCGCGACGATCGTGGAGAAATTGTCATCGCCCAGAATGAGCGCCGACGCCTCCTTGGTCACGTCAGTGCCCGTGATGCCCATTGCGATTCCTATGTCGGCTGCCTTGATGGCCGGCGCGTCGTTGACTCCGTCGCCGGTCATCGCGACGACATGGCCCTTGCGCTGCAGCGACTTCACGATGCGCAGCTTGTGCTCGGGCGAGACGCGGGCATAGACGGAGACGTCATCCGAGACCTTGTCGAGCGCGTCGTCGTCCATCCGCGTCAGCTGGCTGCCCGTCAGCACCTTGCCTCCGCGCTGAAGAATGCCCAGCTGATGGGCGATGGCTTCGGCGGTGGTGCCGTGGTCGCCGGTAATCATCACCGTCTTGATCCCCGCCCGGCGGGTAACGCTGATGGCATCCCGGACTTCCCGCCGCGGCGGGTCGATCATCCCGGCCAGACCCGCGAAGATCAGCTGGCTCTCGGCCTCCTTGTCCGAATCCGGCTGTTCTCCCGTTCTCAGTTCCCGGTATGCCAGGCCGAGCACGCGCAGCGCATCCGAAGCCATCGCTTCGTTGGCGTCGAGCGCCTTCTGCCGCAGCGTAGGCGTGCAGGGGACGACCTGTCCCTCCCACAGCATATAGGAGCAGCGGCTCAGCAGCACATCCGGCGCTCCCTTCGTGCAGATGGTGCGCCCGCCCGCGTGGCTGACGATGACGGACATCAGCTTGCGCTCGGAATCGAACGGAAATTCCTTATCCCGGGTGTAGGAGGCGGCCAAAGTTGAAGTTGTCAGTCCCATTTTAGCAGCCAAGGTGACAAGCGCGCCTTCTGTCGGATCGCCCTTCAGCTCCCAGACCCGGATTCCGGATGAACCCGTCTCCGGATGCTCCTCCTTGCCCTTGGCTTTCCCTTTCTTCTTGGCCGGCCCCTGTGTTGCAGCCGTCTCGTAGATCTCGGCGTTATTGCATAAGGCGCCGATCTGCAGCAGCCGGCGGAGACTGGGGTCATGCTTCATATCCGCAGGCTTGCCCCTGTCCAGCACCGCTCCGGTCGGAGCGTATCCCTCGCCTGTAACCTCAAGCGCGCGTCCGCCGTTCCAGACGCGGGTTACGGTCATCTTGTTCTGGGTCAGCGTGCCCGTCTTGTCGGAACAGATAACTGATGCGCAGCCCAGTGTCTCGACCGAAGGCAGCTTCCGGACGATCGCGTTCCGCTTGATCATCCGCTGGACGCCTAAGGCTAAAGCGATCGTGACGATGGCGGGCAGCCCTTCCGGGATCGCTGCCACAGCCAGGCTGACGCCCGCCAGGAACATGGAGACCGCTGGCTGGCCGTGCAGAATGCCCGCAAGCACAACGACGACGGTGAGTGCCAGCGATAAATAAATCAGGATTTTACCGAGTTGTTCCAGGCGGCGCTGAAGCGGTGTCTCCTGGCTGTCGGTGCTCTGGATGAGATCGGCGATTGTGCCCATCTCCGTGTTCATGCCGGTGCGGACGACAATGGCCCGCCCGGTCCCGCGCGTTACCATCGTGCCCATGAAGCCGATATTCTTCTGATCGCCGACCGGCACCTCTTCGGCAGGAATCGGGTCAGCGTGCTTCGAGACCGGCAGCGACTCTCCGGTCAGCGCCGATTCCTCGCATGTCAGCGCGCTGCATTCCAGCCAGCGGATGTCGGCAGGCACCCGGTCTCCGCTCTCAAGCAGGACGATGTCGCCCGGCACAAGCTGGCTGGCCGGGATGTGCTCCACACTTCCGCTACGCAACGCTTTGGCCGAGGGCGCCGACAATTGCTTGAGCGCCCTCAGCGACCGCTCCGCCCGAAATTCCTGAACGAAGCCCAGTATGCCGTTCAGCACGATGATGGCGACGATCGTAATGGCATCCAGGTATTCACCGAGAAGCCCGGACACCAGCGTCGCCCCCATGAGCACAAGGACCATGAAATCCTTGAACTGATTGAGCAGAATCGTAAGCGGAGAAATTCGTTCACCTTCCGACAATTCATTGGGACCGTGCTCCTTAAGTCTGGCTTCAGCCTCCTCCGGCCCAAGCCCCTGCTGCGGCGACACCGCGAATGTTTTCAGCAGCTCCTCGCTGCTGAGCCTGTGCCAACTTTTTTGTTCCATGACTCTCCATTCCCCTCCCGGTCGTTTATGGCTTCCGGCGGCAACTAGTGCTTTTCCAACCGTTCATGACCAAGTGTATTCGGGGTCGTCCCGAATTATCACCGCTGATGGTTTTGGACGGAAAGCCGAAAGTATGGCATCATAGAGGGGATAGAACTAAACCTTATCTGACAGGAGAATCGCAATCATGGCACTTGACGGCATCGTGACCCGGGCGATCGTATCCGAGCTTCAGGCCACCGTTGGCCAGCGGATCAGCAAAATATATCAGCCCGGCGATCATGATCTTGTTTTTACACTTAGAGGCGCGGGCGGAGGCGGCAAGCTGATTTTGTCGGCGAATCCGACCTATCCCCGCGTTCATTTCACGGACCGGAGCACGCCGAATCCGCCGGAAGCTCCGATGTTCTGCATGCTGATGCGCAAGCACTGCGAAGGGGGCGTCATTGAAGCCGTAACTCAGGTCGGGATGGAACGTATCATTTATATCGACATCCGGCAGCGCGACGAGCTTGGAGATCTTTCGTCCAAAAAAATCATCATCGAACTCATGGGCCGCCACAGCAACATTATCTTGACGGACAGCGCAGCAGGCACGATCATCGACGGCATTCATCATGTGACCCCGGCCATCAGCAGCTACCGGATCGTCATGCCCGGCTTCGCCTATACACAGCCGCCTGAGCAGCACAAGCGCAGTCCGCTTGAGATAACAACCAGTGAATTCATAGAGCTCGTACTTGATGCGGAAAATAAGCCGGCCGAACCGGTCGATTTAATTTTAAATGAAACGGAATCCCCAAAACCGGCGCCCAAGCTCCCATCAAAGGACCCGGTCGGCTGGATCGTCGAAACCTTCAGCGGCGTCAGCCCGCTAATCGCCCAGGAAATCGTCCATCGCGCGCGAACGGACCGGAAAGGCGAAGCTGCAGAAGGCGGGCTGAGCGGCACTCCGGCTGAATCCGGGTTTGGCAGTACCCGCGCCCAGGAGCTCGCCGATGCCTTCGAATCGGTCATGGAGCCGGTCCGTTCCGGCCGCTTCGCTCCGGTGACCGGTACGAACGCGAAGGGGAAGTTAATCTTCTCCGCGATTCCGCTGACGCTGCTGGAGGGCACAGTGAAGCAGTACGAGTCGATCAGCGCCTGCATGGAGGATTATTTCGGCGACAAAGCAGAAAGGGATACCGTCAAGCAGAAGGTGAGCGATCTCATCCGCTTCCTGACCAATGAGCGGAGCAAAAACATCAAGAAGCTGGACAATCTGCAGAGCGATCTGGACGAAGCGGCGGACGCCGAGGATTACCGGATCAAGGGCGAGCTGTTGTTCGCTTCGCTGCACATGCTGTCCAAGGGAGACAAGGAAGCAAGATTGACCAACTACTATGACGAGAACCAGGGCGAAATTGCCATATCGCTTGATCCGCTCCTGTCTCCATCCGATAACGCACAGCGCTATTTCAAGAAATACAACAAATACAAGAACAGCCTGTCGGTGATCGAGGAGCAGCTTGAGAAGACCCAGGAGGAAATCGCGTACATGGAAGGCCTCCTTCAGCAGCTGGATCACGCTTCCCTGAATGATATTGAGGAAATCCGGGAAGAACTCGTTGCCGGAGGCTACCTGCGCGAGCGTGGCAAGAAGGGCAAGAAAAAAAAGAAGCCGACCCGTCCAACGCTCCAGGTCTTCACTTCTTCCGAAGGCGTAGAGATCTATGTCGGCAAGAACAACCTGCAGAACGAATATTTGACGAACCGGCTGTCCGGGCCCAATGACACCTGGCTGCATACGAAGGATATTCCCGGCTCTCACGTTGTAATCCGCAGCGAGAAGTTCAGCGAAGCGACGCTGAGCGAAGCCGCTCAACTGGCCGCCTATTTCAGCCAGGCCAAGCATTCCAGCAGAGTTCCGGTCGATACGACTCTAATCCGGCATGTCCGCAAGCCGAGCGGTTCGAAACCCGGCTTCGTCATTTACGACCATCAGCGGACGTTGTTCATCACCCCTGACGAGTCGGTGGTCAAGGGTCTGTCCAGTACGCTCAAGAACTGAGCATTATTGACGGCTGACCTGCGAGGCTGTCCATCAGCTATCGGCTATCGGCGGCTGCTTAACCGTATAATCATGCAATCGGCAGGCTTCACCGTAATTTTGCCTTTCGGCGTAGCAAAAGAACCTCCGGCTCCCATTCCGAGCCGGAGGTTCTTGATTAATCTACTGATTTCTGTCCAATACGCTAGGCGATAGGCCGCTTGCTGCTGCCAGACAAACTGGCCCAAGTAAGGCTTCGCTTCAAGGCTTCAGCTTGTCCAGCACCCCGGCGTCCACTGTCACGCTGCCGAGATCGCCATGAAAGATGACGCCACTGCGCGCACCGTGAAAATCCGAACCGCCTGTAACCAGCAGGCCAAACTCTTCAGCCAGCTTCAGATACCGCTCTACATCGGCTGGGCCGTGATCCGAATGATAGGCTTCAATGCCGGCGAATCCGCCGGACGACAGAATTTCCCGGACAAGCTCATCGTCTCCGTAGAGTCCCGGATGCGCCAGCACCGCCCGTCCTTTCGCTTCGCCGATCCATCGGCACGCCTCCTCTGGAGTAATGCGAGGCGGCGACACGAAGGCAGGCGCCCCCTCGGCCAAATACTTGTCGAACGCGTCCCGCATGTCAGATGCCGCGCCGAGGCGGACAAGCTCGTCGGCGATATGCGGTCTGCCGACGCTCTCGCCCTGCTTCATCTCCCGGCCGATTCCTTTCACGACCGATTCCACGGTGATGTCGATGCCGAAGCTTCGCAATTTGGCGATGATGGCTTCATTGCGCGCTGTGCGGGTATCGCGGAGCGAAGCAAGCCGTTCCAGCAGCACTCCGTTCTCATAGTCGATGTAATAGCCGAGCACATGAATATCTTTTCCGCCAGCACGGGTGCTGATTTCGACGCCAGGGACGACCGTAATTCCGTACTGCTTACCGGCTTCTAGCGCTTCGTTCAGCCCGGAGACCGTATCATGGTCCGTGATGGCAACTGCGCTCAAGTTACGCTCCGCAGCGATCCGCACATTTTCCGCCGACGGCTGCATGCCGTCTGAAGCGAATGTATGACTGTGCAGATCGCAGCGTCCCGGAGCTTGCGGCTGTAAGCTGTTCCCCGCTTGTTCCGTCATGCTTGTCCAACTCCATTTCTCGCAAATGGCATGGATTCCCATTCCTCACGGAGAATACCCATCTTGATTGCATCGTAATATTCTCCCCGTACGATCCGCGCCTTGCGCACGCGGGCCTCTTCCTTCATGCCGCATTTGGCGGCCAGGCGCATCATGCGCTCGTTGCCCGACCAGGTTCCGATGCCGAGCCGCACGGTGTCCAATTCCGTGAACAAATAATTCATCCACATCCGGAACGCTTCCGTTCCGTAACCTCCAGACCAATAGTTCGAGTCATAAATCACGATGCCGATCTCGAACCAGTTCGTAACCTCTGACACCCAGTATCGGCCGACCGTCCCTCTGACCTTGCCGTCGATTTCAATAATCAGCCTGCTTCGGGGTTGATGCGTACGGGCAGTAAGCAGCAGATCTTCATAATCCTTGGCAAAATCCATTAGGCTGACCCAGTCCAGCTCCTGATAAGGGCCGTTCCATTTGAGGTGTTCCCTGTCCGGAGATTCATGGTAGTGGTAATACAGATCCGGAATATCACCTGCCGTTATATCCCGCAGAATGACCCTCTCTCCCTGCAAACGAACTGCCATTTCCCGATCATCTCGCTTTCTACATTATTCTCCGGCATGCTGCCGAAGAAAGTTCAGAAACGTGACCGCATGGATCGGCAGCAGGGTGGATTTCAGCCGGATAGCATAGAACTGTCTTTTGAATGACGCGTCGGAGATATTGATAATTTTCAGCAGACCGAGCGCCGCCTCATGCCGCACTGTGGACGGAGACAGCATCGTAATGCCGAGACCCGCCTCCACAGCGGATTTAACCGCGCCCGTGCTGCCCAGCTCCATCTCGACCTGAAGACCTCCGAGATCAATCCCCCGGTCAAGCACCTGTTCCTCCATCACACGCCGCGTCCCCGAGCCCTGCTCTCTGAGTACAAAGGGATATTCAAGCGCCTCCGAGAGCGTGACCTCGCTTCTGTCTGCAAGCTGGTGATCATGCGGCACGATCAGCTTCAGCTCATCCTCCATAACGGGCTCGATTTCCATATCGGGATGGCGGACCTCCGCCTCAATCAAGCCGAAATTGAGCTGATGCTTCGTAATTTCTTCCATAATCTGCGTCGTGTTCATGATCTTCAGCATAACCGAAATATTCGGATAAGCTTTACCGAATGGGGCAAGCAGCCTTGGCAGCACATATTCGCCGATCGTAAGGCTTGAACCGAGCAGCAGGCGGCCCTCCAGCATATGGGTGTAGGCTGCCATCGCCTGGTCGGTCTGACGCATCAACTCAATGCTCCGCACCGCAAAAGGCAGCAAGGTGCGGCCCGCGTCGGACAATATGATTTTCTTGGTGGACCGGTTAAACAGCTTGGCGCCGAAGTAGTCCTCCAGCGCCTGCACCTGCATGGTCACGGCGGGCTGGGTCATATGCAGCGCCTGCGCCGCGGCGGAGAAGCTGCCCTTCTCGGATACCTTATAGAAAATATGCAGTTGATGAAAATTCAATGTGTACACTCCCGTTATACTTGACGGATTTGGTAAAGACATGCAGCCAGGGCCGCATGTCTTCTTCGTTCGTCCAAACCGGACACAAGCTATCTCCGCTTCCTGCCGGTCTGCATGAGGGTAACCCGTCTAGTGCTGCGCTGCCTTGCATAGTAGCTCTTCAAGTCGCGCAGCTCGATATTTTCCGACATTCTGCCCAGAAACGAGACAACAATAAGCCGGTACAGCGGATTTCCGTACAGATCGGCCTCCCCATGCAGCGCCGTGATCCGGGCCGCCATGACGAGGTCGTTATCCACCAGATACAGATCCGGCTCTTCCGGCGAATAGAGGCGGACCCGTTTCTGCTTAAGACACTGCCACAGCCAGAACGCGATGTCCTTGCCGGACTGTCCTGTTCCTGCACCGCGGTCTTCGTACCTTCCACTTGCGTGGGACGTAATCACCACATCGGCGATGCGGTACCCGTCCAGCATCACATAGAAGGGCTCTTGCAGATCCCACTTATGGGTCTCCTTATCGCGCATAGTCATCACACTCCACCGTAAAAGGGTCTTGGCGCGCATGTATTGATGCAATTTTACCACCAGCCGCGTCCTATATACAAGCCTCCAGGCCCGGCGCCCATGGCTTTCCGGTCCTTCGGCTCCCTTGGTCGTTCAAGCCATCCCCCTTGCAGAACCTGCGTTTCCTGGAGGACACCAGGCACAAAAAAAGGAAGGGATTCCTCAAACGAATCCCTTCCCGCCATGTCTAGACAGCCGCGCTCCGAACGGAGCTATAATCCGTAATACCGGGTCTTGTCCGGTCCATTGCTTGAATATTCCGTTTTGAGCTCGTTCCGGAAGGAACGCTCGATCTTGCGGACGTAAGACAGTCTGCGAACATTCTTCATAACTTCCTCGGCGCGGTCTGCGTTGACGTACATCACCGCATAATGCATTTTACGTGAGATGTAATGCAGCGTGCCGTACTTCTCCAAATTGCGCGCAGCTTTTACATCGCTGACCCAGATGATATATCCGGTGCGTTCAGCAAACATGTCCTTTTCCGCCTTTCTCTCTCGTGAACTTCCTTATTGGCGCATCAGCCGCAGGAGCATTTCCCTCCGCCGCCGCAGCCGCTCTTCGGCAGGGGATCATTGCCTGGAACCTTGATGGTGTCGGATACCGCATATGCGATCGTCTCCGACATGGAATGAAGCATATCGTCCAGCGCCTTCTCCGCCTGTTTGAATCTCTTAACCTCATCATAGGCGTCGATTTCCGCCTCAACTGACTTGACCTCATCCTTGGCTGCATGATAATTCGGGTGGAAATGCCCGAAACGCTGCGTCTCCTCGAACAGTTCCTTCTTCAGCTGAAGCTTGGCGACGAGTCTTTGAATCTCGGAATGAGCTGCGACCCGCTCCTTCCAGTATAGATAATCCGCGACTTCGGCGGACTGGTTAATCATATCGCCCAATTCATAGGCGTATGTCAGCACTTCGGCCATATCGACCGTATTATATTCCGCTACGCTCATGAATGTCATCTCAACTTTCGTCCGAAATTTCCGCTTTTTTGAAGTGGACTATTCTATCATACCACAAGCCCCGCCCGGAGAAGAAGAGGGCATTCCGGGAAAAGGCGGAACAATCAGCGCAATCTCTTCCCATTCCTCGCCTGTCAGTACCCTTTCACTTGGCGGGCCGCCGGGAACATCGAGCCAATAACCGGCTACACCCCACGCGCCCTTCTGCAGGCGCTCGGGGATAAATTCCCCTTGATGCCCCTTAACGGTCAGACTGACTTTGGTTCCCCATTTCAGCGCCTGCTCCATTACTTTGCGGGAAGTGGATATATGGTATTTATGTCCCTTGTGGAACCACGAGGACGGTACATGCTCATAATCGGGCCACAGCTCCGTAGGCGCCGCCGGAGCAGGCGGCGGAACAGGCTGGAGCCGGAACAGATCATCCTCGCTGTACCACAGGCCTGCACCGGACGGAGATCGAAACGTCTCTCCTCCAGATGTCAGTTCCTCTCCATAGACTGGGGCCGGTTCCGGCAGATTTAATGTAATGGCGCAATCTGCGCCATCTTCCGGCAGCACGGCAGCCGCTTCCCCGAACTCATGCAGCCCGAACTCGTACAAATTATGCAAACTTCCCTCCGTACCGGAGGAATCGCCGGTCTCTCCACCATCCAGGCCCTCAATCGGCGTCGGCGTCATTCCCGCCGCGGACAGCTCCTTGCGGACCTTCGCCGCCCAGTCGGTCCGCACCGCGAAATGGCGCGGGCCCAGCCGCTCGAGGCCCTCCTTCAGCCGGGGATGCCCGGCAACCGTCTCGGCATCCTGCTCGGTCCGGCAGGTGAGAAGAAGCACCTCGCCCAAAGAGGTCCGTCCGATGCCGAGACTCCACTGCTTAAGCGAAGCGCTCACCGATGAAGGCAATCTGCCTCCGGACAGGCGCTCCAGCCACTCGGCTATTGCCCCGGGCTTCATTCCTCTCTTCACCGCCTGTTCCAGCCGTTCCCGGGTGAGCCGGAAGCTCCACATGCCTTCCGGCAGAACGAGCTCGGCGAAGCAGGCGAGGCTCCACCGGATGCGGAAGGACGCTTCCTCCCGAACAAGAACTTCAAGATCCGGCTGGACAATCAGACAGGGACTGTGAAGAAGCCCTACTGCCTCCCCGATCTCGTTCTCGCTGGAGAGGATATCATGGGATGCCGCAGGCCCAGGCTCCGTGCTCTCCGAACTGAGTATTGGCGGCTTCGCGCTTGTCCAGCGAAAGACTGCCTCCCCTGCCTCATCTCCGAACTCGCACCAGCCAAACGCGGCAAGAGTGTCCAGCCATGCCAGGGCGGACATTTCAAGAGAGATTAGATCATCCGGCTTTGCAAGGCCAGCCTCCGTCATTCCGGCGATTATTCCCTGCACACTGTACCAGATCCCGGGAAGGAGGTCAGGCGACGGAATCCGGCGCCGAAAATGCCGGCTGACAGGCGACAAATCGCCGTATCTCCGGGATATCGCGCGGTAGAGCACGGCGGACATGGCCACCTCATCCAGTCCGAGCCATTCATCCACCCTTGATGGATTAAGGATCAGGGCATCTTCACCGCGAACCAGAAGCTCAAGATGAAGCAGAAGATCCACCATAAAGACGGCCTTTAAAGGATAATCAGCCGGGTATGGAGAGACGATCCCGAGCTTACGCAGCGGCTCACCGCTCCATTTCATCCCATCCGCAAGGCGGAGCGCCGCTCTTCTATGTATCAGCCCTTTGGCAGTAAGCGGCAGCGTCTCATCTGCCGCGAACCGCAGAGCGCGGAAGACTTCTGCCACAGCTCCCGCGCCGCCTGCCTGAACCTCAATCTTCGGTTCCATTAGCTCAATAAGCTCAACAGGCTCAATAGACGCCGCTGCGCCGCTGTCTGTTCCTCCCGGGAACAAGTGCGCCAGCAGGCTCTCATAGATTTCAGGCGGCAGCCGGAATTTCCGCGCACCGCCGATTTGGCTCGACGCGGTCACATACCCGGCTCGCCACAGTTCCTCAAATGCCAGCCGGAACTCGGCTGCGGTCATCGTTCCAGGGCGCAGCTTGTCCAGGGCGCCTTCCTGAAACGGTCTGTCCGCATATAGTAGGCAAATATGCCGCAGTACATTGCAGGCCGGACTGGATACCATTAGCAGTCCACCTGGTGACGCCTCGCACCCTGCCGTCCCCTTTTCGCCAGACGAGGAAGTTGAAAGGTTAAAGTGACTCATTTGGCTTCACAAGCCTCCTCTTGATCGAAATTGCCATCTTCAGCCGGCAACAGATTCAACAGCCCAGCCGATCCGTACCGAATCTCCGAATACGTATAGCCTTGTTCCAGCAGAAATAGTCTGCGGCGAAGCGCAAATTCCTTCTCCCGGCTGTCATCCGTCACAACCGTGTAGAAGAAAGCCTTGTTGTCTCCTGCTTTGGGACGCAGAATGCGGCCCAGACGCTGCGCTTCCTCCTGCCTGGAGCCGAAAGCGCCTGACACCTCGATCAGCACAGACGCATCGGGAAGATTGACCGCGAAATTGGCGACCTTCGAAAGAACGAGCACCCGCACCCTTCCGTCGTTAAATTCCCGGTACAGATTCATGCGCTCCTTCTGCGGCGTCCGGCCGGTAAGAAGCGGCGCCGAGACGGCATTCGCCAGCGCCTCCAATTGATCCAGATATTGGCCAATAATCAGTATCGGCGCATCAGAATGGCGTTTCAGAATAGCGGCTACGGCTTCCGTCTTGACGGAATTAATTGAAGCAAGCCTGAACTTCTCCTTGGCTCCCGCGTACAGGTAAGTCTCCCTTAGTTCCCGCCGCATGGGTACGGCAACCTCATGGCACTGCACCTTGGCAATCCAGCCTTCCTCCTCCAGCACCCGCCAGGCACAGTCGTACCGCTTCGGTCCGATCAGCGAGAACACATCCTCTTCCCGCCCATCCTCCCTGACCAGCGTCGCGGTCAGCCCCACCCTCCGGGTAGCCTGAATCCCGGCGGTCGCCCGGAAGACCGGCGCCGGAAGCAAATGCACCTCATCATACAGTATCAGCCCCCAATTCCGCTCCTTGAACAGCTTCATATGCTGAAAGCCGCCCGCTTTATTGGAGCGGTGAGTAAGCATTTGATAGGTGGCCACGGTTACCGGTCTTACACTCCGCAGCTCCCCCGTATATTCTCCGATCTCTTCAGGCTGCAGGGTCGTTCGATTGCGCAGCTCCTCCTTCCACTGCATAACCGAAGTGGTATTGGAGGTCAGGATCAGCGTCTCGCATTTCAGTCCCTCCATTACCGCAAGGCCGACAATTGTCTTTCCTGAGCCGCAGGGAAGCACGACGACACCGCTCTCGCCGGAAGCGCTGAGCGCTTCCGCGGCTTCCCGCTGATAATCGCGCAGACGGAAGGACGAATCCTCGCCTCTCCAGCGGACATCGAGCGGTTGTCCCTCCTGGCAGCCGGCCTGATCACGAACAGGATAGCCTGCGGCCGCGAGTGCCTGCTTCAGGTGTCCCCGCTCTTCTGCCGGTCCCGTCAACTCCAAGGGGCCAGAACGCGTAAAACCGCAGTTGACGGCGGTTCCTTCATCTTCCAGCTCTTCCAGTAGCGCGGCGGTTCCCGCTGTGAGCACCAGCTTCCCGGAATCCCCGGAAGGCCGCAGGGTCAGTCTGCCGAATTTTGACATCGTTTCCTTCATCCACTGGGACATTCCGGCCGGCATCGTACCGCACAATTGTTCCAGCCGGAACCCGGCTGTCCCGGCATCCATCCCGAGTGAAGCCGCGTTCCACAATGTCAGCGGCGTGATCCGATATGTATGATACATCGGCGGGGTTTTGATCAGCTCCGCAATCTGGTGCAGCAGTTCCCGGGCCGCCCCGGCATTTGGGTGACCGCATTCCAGCAGAACTGTCCGATCGGAGCGGACAAGGCAGGGCCCTTGCGGCATTTCTCTCATTCCTCCCGGCTATCGAATTTTGTGAACATGGACATGCACATATGGAAAAAGCCCACCCCGCAAGCGGGAATGAGCTAATGGGGATGATGGCAGCTTAATGCACCCGGTGCTGCTCGGAAATATCGCTCAGCGCGTCTCCGGCATTATCGGCAAAAATATTGCGTACTGCCAGGTCGCCCAGCGAAACAACGCCGATGAGCTTGTCTCCGTCCGTTACAGGCAGGCGGCGGATTTGCTGTTCGGCCATGAGCTCAGCCGCTTCATCGACCTCCATGTACTGGGTAGCGCAGCGGATGCCGGTCGTCATCACATTCTCGATCGAAGTCGAGCCCGAATGCTTCTCGGCATACCCCCGGACCACCAAGTCGCGGTCAGTTACAACGCCGATCAGCGTATGTCCGTCGGAGAAGTCTACAACCGGAATAAAGCCGGTATCATGATCCCGCATTTTCACGGCTGCTTCATAAATATTATCCTGCAGCGTTACGGTTGCCGGCTGGGTAGTCATCACTTCCTGAACTGTCTTCTTCACGAGAAAAAAACCCTCCTTTTCGCATTAAGGAACGGCCTGCGCAGAGGCAGACGACGCTCGTTCGTACGATAAGTAGGGTTCTCCTGTTGAAGCTTAATTATTCGCCCAGCTCTTCCTTTAACCGCGAATCCGTCATCGTAATCAACAGCTTAAGACCATGCAGCATGGCGTCCTCGTCAAAATCAAATTTGGCGTGATGATGCGGATAGACCGCATTCTTCTCCGGATTGCCCGCTCCCACGAACATGAAGCAGCCGGGAATTTCCCGGACATAATAAGCGAAATCCTCGGCCGGCATCAGCTTCTCCATCACTTCGACCTTGACCGTGCCGCCAAGTGCAGCCGGAGCTTCCCGGAAAAATCGGGCGGTCTCGCCCTCATGGTTCTCCAGCGGAGGGTATCCCATCATATATTCGATTTTGTGCTCCGCCCCGTATGCCGCCGTAACCGAGGCCGTCATCTCCTCGATCCGGCTTCTGAGCATCTGGCGCGTACCATCTTCAAAAGCGCGCACCGTGCCGGTAATCCGGCACTTCTCGGCGACGACATTCTGGGCATATCCGCCCTGTATGGTGCCAACGTTAAGGACTGCAGGCTGCAGCGGGTCCACCGACCGGCTGACGATGCTGTGAAGCTGCGTCACGAGAGCCGCTCCGGCCGCGATGCTGTCGACTGTCCGGTGAGGCGTTCCGGCATGCCCGCCGCGCCCGATAATATCGATGAAGAATTCATCAGCCGAAGCCATCAGCGGCCCCGGAGCGCTCGCCACCGTTCCAAATGGGAGAGGCGTCCACAGATGCAATCCGTACACCGCATCCGCTCCGTCCAGAACCCCTTCACCAATCAGGCCGAGCGCTCCGCCCGGGCAGACCTCCTCAGCCGGCTGGAACAAAAAGCGGATCTCGCCCGCCAGCTCTTCCCTTCGGCTGCTGTAGTACTTCGCGGCTGCAAGCAGGATCGACGTGTGCCCGTCATGACCGCAGGCATGCATCACGCCGCTCCGCGTAGAGCGGTATTCACAGTCCTTCTCGTCCTGGATCGGCAGCGCGTCCATATCGGCGCGAAGAACGACTGTGGCGCCTGGCCGGTTCCCTTTCAAAATTCCGGTTAGTCCAAAGCCCCCTTCGCTTCGCTTGATTTCGATCCCGAAGCTCTCCAGCTTGCCGGCCACAAAATCAGCCGTCTCCCGTTCCTGAAAGGACAGCTCCGGATTCCGGTGCAGATAGCGGCGCCACTCCACCATGTCGGTCTGCAGCGTTTCGATCGATTTCCCTTCCATACATATCCATTCCCTTCGCTGTTGTAGCCGCTGCTTGCCTCTTCACCTTTAGCGGCAGTTAATTCTTTTTATTGTAGCAGAAATGAGGAAAAAGAGGTATGATGGCCTTCCCTAAGCCTTGCACAGCCTTTCCAAACATACTATCATGAGGAAGAAAAGGTATGAGGAAGAAAGAGAGGCCAGGCACCGTGCTTGCGGCTTAAACTGTGTATCTGGCAGACTATCTCCGTCATGACCCGAACTATGAATCTTCCGTGCCGGCCAACGTACATAGTGAGCCAGT